>JAZQUH010000027.1:0-2622 GCA_045631185.1 Alphaproteobacteria bacterium
AACAAATATCCACAATTTTTTCATCCTGCTTTTCCCTTACTCACGCACCGAACCCGTGAAATAATTGCTTCATAGATTCCCACCAGCCAAACACAATCAACAATAACAATAAAATCTGCAAACCTGTTCTGGCGGCAAAATCCTCTTTCAGTTTTTTGGCTTTTTCTGATTTGTACTTTCTGCGGATGATCTGAACCAGTCCACCTATGCTCCAGAAGAAAAGCACAAGCCACAATACAGGAGTAAGAAATAAAAGGAACAGATAAATCGGTTCCAGCAAGCGCACCCATTTTTCTTCGTTACTTTTTGTCAGTGAGATAATTGAATAAAGAATAAAATGTCCGTACATTAACAAAAACAGCACACTTTTGATGATTTGCAGCCGATTGATTCGGGCGACAAACAGACTGCCAAGCCACAGAAAAGGTGCAACAGCAAAAGTAAAGATCCCGCTCGCACTGAAAAAGTATAAGTATTTCAAACCATCCATGGCACTCAAATCCTTTCACATTCCCGGATTAGCAAAAAATCTCTCAAACGCCCAGCCTAACTGTATTAAATATAGCACAACCACTGATAAACTCCAATGACGCGGCATTGAAAACCTGAAAAACACAGATATTCCCAGCACTGTATTAAAACACAAAAGGGCGTAACGCATACCAAAAGCCGCATCTGTTGAGCCCGCAAAAAAGAGCGTCGAAACAATCGTACAGACAAAAAGAGAGAATAAAAGGATGAGTCTGATAACTTTTGAATCCCGCAGGCTGGGTGGAGATTCTTTTTTCAAAATAGCAAGAATCAACTTCGGAACAAAGAATGGCAGCAACATGACAAAAGGATTGGGATATACCCAAAGCAAAAACACCAGCACCGCTGTTGCTATTGCAGAATAAATCACCAGCACTGCCGGATAATCGCTCACTTTATCAGCGTTTTGCTCATCCGGTAAAAAATCTTTTGCTTCATCTTCTTTCTGCATTTTTCACCTCGGACAATGGTTTTGCTCATATTGACAATGATTGGTATGAGGATTGGCTTCCCGGTATTTCACTTCATTTTTCAATAAACCTATACCAACAGCCAGATTCAATGGCCAGCAAAGATGAGTCGCTGCATCAATAAAAATTGTCGGCAACATCAAAGGAACCAGCCAATAACTTGCCGCACTTTTCCGACAGGCGATTTTCTTGCCTAAAATCCGATCGTGAACGCCATCCAATTCAATAATATCTCCGTCAATAATGTTATCTATATCTGAAGCGTTGAGTGCCCGTGCATCGGATGGCAGTTTATCAACAATCGTTCCGCCAACCAAAAAATCAGGAGGATAAATAGGACCTTCTGCTCTGAAATCTTTCTTTTTATCCGCAGAAATTTTTACGATTATCGGTTCGGTTGCTGTTTTTATCCGTTCATACCGGTTTGGGCGGAAACTCATTGGAATTCCAATCAACTGAAACCAACCGGGGGAATTGTGATAGGTGCGTTTTTCACATTTCAAATAGTAATCTCGTTGCAAATAGTTGCCTTTTCCGGATTCATAGCAAATGAACGCCCGATTATCCGGCACGATCAAATAATCTTCTTCCGTACCGATTGACCAAAGCATCTCCGTAAAGCGTGTTCCGGCGCATCCGGTCAGGAGCAAGCTGCCACAAATTACTGCAAGTATAATGAATAGGTATTTCATTTTTTATCATTCTCTTCTTGACCTTTTTTGAATCCAGAAAGATGAAACACTTCAAAAAGATTTTCTGCATCCAATTGATCCTTATACAAAACATTTACTTCTTCGCCATTCTGCCAAGAAAATTTAGCCATAGCTTGTAATGGTTCAGATTCTATATATGCCATTGTTGAACCAAATTCGTTATTGAATAGTGCAAGTAAGTTCCCTTTATCAAAGCCACACTGCAAAAACGGTATGTTTTTATGCGTCGCCACAATGTGTATTTTGTTTTCAATTTGTACGATATAGTATATTACCTCATCTTGATATGCAAATTTATAGCCGTTTTTTATTATATCATAGTGAGGAAACAGAGTCAATTTTTTACTTGTATCTTTAATTTCTGCAAGGATTGAATCAGGTATTTCAAACTTGAATGGTAATGGATTTTTTACGACTGTATTATTCCGTTGAAAAAGTCTTTTTTCTAACATACCTTTTACAGTCAACTTTGAATAATCAATAGTTTGATCCTTAATTAAAATAACCTCATTTCTTTTTATACGTCCATGTTCATTTTTTATAGTGTGTTTGTTCTGTTTTTCAAAACCAATAGATGTACCAATAAACTCATTAAACATGATGGAGATATACGATGATCCATATTCTTGAATCAAGTTACAATTTCTTGTCGCTGGCGGTGCATAAATGATTCCTCCAGTCAATGAACTGCGTTTGCGTTTATATCCGGCAGTTAATACGCAAGCAAAAGATTTTTTATCGACATTGATATTATTCTTAAAAACAATAATTTCGGGGTAAATGTCATTTTTTTCTGCCACAAATGCGAAAAAATAATTTTCTGGTGGCGGCGATTTGACAACAATCACAAAACCATCCACGTCGTGCCATACTTGAGCAGCAATAATCTCTTTTTCTTTTTTTGTAGG
>JAZQUH010000028.1:0-2503 GCA_045631185.1 Alphaproteobacteria bacterium
TATAGTGCAGAATTTAAAATACGTGTTATTTTAGATATGCTGAACAATGGATTGAATATCCATGAAGTGGTTAGAAAGTATTGGAATGTTACAAGGAAGATAGATGTAGATAGGTATCGGTCAAATGTTCGCACCTGGCTACGCATCTATGAAGAAAAAGGAACTAGTGGCTTTATGTCAAACACTCCACCTCGTAAATCGAAAGCTCCCTCTGCTCCAAGATCTAAAAAGTCCCAGGAGTATGATTTGCCGGCTATTCTTGCTGAAAATGAGTATCTTCGCATGGAGAATATGTACTTAAAAAAATTAAGGGCCTTAATCTTGAAGGAAGAGCAGGAAAAGCGCGGCGGGCGCAAGTGATCACAGAATTAAGGCAATTATTTCCATTGGATAAATTGCTGGCTCTTGGCAAATTATCACGCAGTACGTACTATTATCATTGCAAAAATTCATCCCAAGCAGATAAGTATGAAACCATCAAAGAACTGATAACGCTCATATTTGAACGTAATAAAGGGTATTACGGCTATCGCAGAATTTGTGCAGCTCTACGGCAATGTGGTTGTCGAATCAATCACAAAACGGTTCAAAAATTGATGAAAGCAATGAATTTACAGGGGAAACAAAAGAAAAGCCGATATCGTTCTTATAGAGGAACAGTTGGAAAAATAGCTCCAAACATCTTGAATCGTCATTTTTATTCTCAAAAGCCCTTTGAGAAATTGGTCACGGATGTCACCGAATTCAAGGTTTGCAATGAAAAAGTTTATTTATCCCCTGTGATGGATTTGTTTAACCATGAAATAGTTGCTCACTCAATCAGCCGCCATCCCTCTTTTGCCCAAACGCAGGAGATGTTAGACCGATTGTTTGAAAAACTGCCATCCGATGCAATGCCAGTGCTGCACTCTGATCAGGGATGGCAATATCAAATGAGCGACTATCGGAAAAGACTTGCTCAACATAATATCACTCAAAGTATGTCAAGAAAAGGAAATTGCCTGGATAACAGTGCAATGGAAAACTTCTTTGGAAGATTGAAAACAGAAATGTTTTTGGGAGAAAACTTTGCGTCAGTAGAAGATTTTATAAAAAAATTGGAAGAATATATTTGCTATTTCAATAATGAAAGGATATCTTTGACATTAAAAGGAATGAGTCCCGTAGAATACAGGACCCATTCAGTAGTAATTTAACCGTCCAAGTTTTTGGGGTCACATCATTTTTGGGGCTGCCGCCCCTTGCCCCCGCTGTTGGAGTAATTGGTTCGTTTGTGGGCGACGGCAACGTTGCTTTGTGTTTATTTTCTTACTGCGCTTCGCAAACCCTCGGGCCATCTCATTGGCGCCATTCTCCCAAAATTCCCATAAATCCCACAAATCCCATAAATCCCATTTTTTGCGCCCGCCGACGCAGCAAAATCTACCACCGCAGCCATCCCAGCAGCCTGATTCTGCGCTCCGCAAACCCTCGGTCCATCTCATTGGCGCCATTCTCCCATAAATCCCATAAATCCCATAAATCCCATTTTTTGCGCCCGCCGCCGCAGCCCGATCTACCACCGCCGCTATCACAAGCCGCCCAATCTGCCACCGTCGCCATCACAAGCAACCTGATTCTGCGCTCCGCAAACCCTCGGGCCATCTCATCGGCGCCATCCTCCCAAAATTCCCATAAATCCCATAGTTCCCATTTTTTGCGCCCGCCGCCGCAGCCTGATCTACCACCGCCGCCATCACAAAAGTCTAAAAACACGCCCATGCACGCACACCCGCACGCTTGCTCACGCGCTTGCGCGCTGAGCAGAAAAATTTGCATTTTTTTGCAAAAAAATACCTCAAAATGATTTGACAAAACGAAGTTGGGTGATATATTATGTCTCGTTTTGCGCCTCCTGAGTTCTTCAGGCCGGGCAGAACGGTTGATAAAAAATCAAAGAAAATTAAAAATTACGTTTGACAAAACGATTTTTGATGATATATTATATCTCGTTTTGCGCCTCTTGAGTTCTTCAGGCTGAGCAGAATGGTTGATGAAAAAATCGAAAAAAATAAAAATTGCGTTTGACAAAACGAATTTTTATGTTATATTATATCTCACGTTGTTTTGATGCGGCGAAGCTGCTGAAAAACAAGTGCTGATAAAAATCTCAAAAATCTTCAAAAGTTCGCTTGACAAGCAAACGAATGAGTGATATATTATGAGACACCACAAAAAAGTGGTTGCTGATTGAAAATTGAATAGTGCGATGTAACCTTGAAATTCATTTTGAGACATCGGTTTGACCGATGTAGTCAAAACAACAACACAATTTTAAGTGCTTGTATCAGATTTTCTGATAAAATAAAATTTATTTTACGGAGAGTTTGATCCTGGCTCAGAACGAACGCTGGCGGCATGGATTAGGCATGCAAGTCGAACGGTGCAGCAATGCATAGTGGCGCAAGGGTGAGGAACACGTGAGTAATCTACCCTCAAGTCTGGAATATCTCCTGGAAACGGG
>JAZQUH010000029.1:0-1243 GCA_045631185.1 Alphaproteobacteria bacterium
GGGAAAATATTGGCATTGTTTTTGCTCGGAGTTAACGCATTGATAGTTTTGTTGATGCTGGTTTCGGCATATAGCCCTTATATAAATCCTCATTTACATCCGATGTGGTCGTGTTCAGGATTGCTCTTTCCTGTCTTCTTATTGGCCAATTTTCTGTTTTTATGTTTTTGGGCGGTTGTTTATTGGCGGTACGCTTTTTTTCCACTGTTGGCTTTTGTCTGCTGTTGGGGAAGTATTCGTACTTACTGCCCAATCAACTTGTCTCAAGACGAGATTCCCGAAAATGCGATCAAAATTCTTTCTTACAACACTCGTGCGTTTGGTAATAGGGAAAGACATACCAAAGAAAAACCGAATCGTACTCTGTCCTATCTACAACAAAGTGAAGCAGACATCATTTGTTTGCAAGAGTATATTGTAAACGGCAAACTGAAGAAGAAGGATGTGGACTATGCCTTGCGCAAATATCCTTATCGTCATTATTATCAGTTGAACAAAGGATGGAACGGCTTAGGTTGCTATTCCAAATATCCTATTCTTTCTGCAACTCCTATCAAATATAAAAGTAAAGGGAATGGCTCTATCGCTTATAAAATTAAAGTGGACAATGATACTTTATTGGTGATAAATAACCATTTGGAAACCAATCGGATCGGCGATTCGGAAGTAGATGCATATCAAGAAGTGATTGAATCCCGTGATGGAAAAAAAGTGTCTTCAGGAATCTGGAAACTGATGAAGAAAATGGCAGAGGCCATCAAGATACGTGCAAAACAAGCGGAAACCGTAAGGGAAGAAACAGAAAAATTCCATGGAAAGGGGATTGTACTTTGTGGTGATTTCAATGATACGCCTGTTTCATATACCCATCGGATGATGAGCGAAGGGCTGAAAGACGCTTTTGTGGAATCGGGCAACGGCCTTGGAATTTCATACAACCAGCATCGGATGTTTTTCCGCATAGACCATATATTGTTGAGTAAAAATCTGAAAGTGTATAATTGCACGGTAGATAATTCCATTGATGCTTCCGACCACTATCCCATTTGGTGTTATATTTCCTGGGAATAAGGGTATTTAGATGATAAAATGCCCTAAATATAGCCTTTTTACTGCATAAAAAACCAAATATTTCTTTTTAACTCAGTTGGTTTGTGAAAAAAACTCTATATTTGCAACCTTGAAAAAATAGGAATTAATCAAAACGTAAAATAATAAATTTAAAACCAACATGCAAAACAAA
>JAZQUH010000030.1:0-1879 GCA_045631185.1 Alphaproteobacteria bacterium
CAGTGGTGTATGACGCAAAAAGGCTCTGGCCAAAGCCAAGCGTTGTTTTTGACCGGCTGATAAAGCGGTGACTTTGCTGTCAATTCCTTTTTCTTTTTGGGTAATTTCATCCAAAAGATTCGCCAATTGCAACGCTTGATACAGCTCTGCATCTGTTGCTTTTGGATTGAACATCAGTAGGTTTTCCTTGATGGTCTTTTGACTCCAGAACGTTGGGTGTTGGTCAATATAGGTCAGGTTAGCCCGCAAAGATTCCCGTGAAATCGTCTGTACATTTTTACCATTATAGAGGACTTTCCCCGATTGGATTTCATAGGCATGCTGCATCACGTTAATCAGGGTGGATTTACCCATGCCCGAATTACCGATTATGGCGACCCGTGAACCCGCCTTGATTTTCAAGGAAAGGTTGTTCAAAACGGGGGATTTTTCCTCTGGGTAAGTAAAACATACCTTTTCCAAAGCAATCTCTTTAATGGTGGACAGTTTACCCTTTCCCGACTTGGGCATCAAAGAAGTGTCATATTGTAATTTATTCATCAAGTTCTGATACAAATTCAAGTGACGAACAACCCAGCCATAGAAGAAACTTAAGGGCATTCCATCATTGGAAAAAGTACTAGCCATTCCAGTAATCAAAGCAAAACGCCCAATATCTCCTGATTTAAAGGTATCCTGAATTGCCAAAAAGCCAATCGCTAAAGTGGATAAAATCCCTATAATTTGATTAAGACCTCTTTGTAAATCCTTAAAAAAAGAATATTTTAAATGTTTATATTTTACATTTTGCATGCTTTCATGTATTTCTTGAACAACCTGAGGAACAATGCTCAAAGTCAAGATATTATCAGCATTGTCCAAATGGTCCGTTTGCACTGCTGTGATATGAGCTTCTTCTTCACAAAGTTTTTCCCATTTGGGGTCACTTTTTTCAATTTTTGCTTTTATGTAACCATTTAAAACCAAAAAGAAAACAACTATCAAGGCGTATTTAAAGTCATAACGGATGAGTACTGCCCCAGACAAAATAAGTGAAAAAACAGCAAAAATAGCTTGAACAGAACGCAAAATAATCTGTTCTATGTTTGCGTTAGCGGTTTTTAACAAAGCGATTAATTCTGCGGAGTATCTGCCTTGATTGAGTACTTTTGGAGCTTTAAATAAATCTCCCAAATGCTTGCAGTAAATATCTGATTCTATCAAAGTTTCCAAATGTCCTTCAAAGTTCCACGCAAAGTTATCTAGCAAGGCTGAAATTGCGGGGAAAATAGCAACACATGCCAACAAAAATAAAATGGAAACAGAAAAGTAAGCATCCCCTAAATTTGTTTGGATTTCTCCTAGTAATTTCGCTGAAATGAAAACCGTACCAAATTGGAAAATGGCTTTAGTAGCCCACAGGATAATAGCAACAAATAACAAACGTTTATTTTTAATGGATATTTGCTTTGTGAAATTCATCCACTTTTTTAAATTTTCTGAAAATGTTTTAATTCCTTGAAACATGAATTCATCTTCCCTTATTCGGTCTTATTCAATTTTATGTCATTATATCCGTAAAATTCATAAAAAACAAGAATTATTTATTCTTTATCAAAATGATAAGAAATGACTTAAAGAAGATTTAATCTAAAAACAAAGCCTTATATTTTTTCAGGCGTTTATAGGTTTTTGAGTTTTCGTTATTCATCAATTTTTTGGGTGTTCCATCTTCCACAATTTGACCTTTTTCCAACAATAAAATACGGTTCGCACTGGCAATTTCCGCCGGCACATTGGATGCAAAAATAATGGTCGGTTTATGCCCTTTGACTTTGGATAAATTTTTAATGCCTTCCAACACTTTTGTTTGGGCGTGTGTATCCAAATTGGCGGTTGG
>JAZQUH010000031.1:0-22500 GCA_045631185.1 Alphaproteobacteria bacterium
CAAACGAATATAGGATTGAGATCCTGTACATTTATAATCATATAACAATACAGGCTTACCATGAGAAGGTGCCTCTGGAATACGTACATTTCGAGGAATAAATGCATCATACACCTTTTCACCAAAAAAGCGTTTAACGTCTTCAGCCACCGAATAAGATAAACGACTGCGTCCATCAAACATTGTCAATAAAATACCATGCAAATCTAAAGTCGTATTAAAGTTTTTCTTAACACGCTCAATTGTTTTGATTAAATCAGCAACGCCTTCCAAAGCCAAATATTCACATTGAATCGGAATAATCACCTGGGTGGCAGCCACCAAAGCGTTTAAAGTCAACATACCAACCGCCGGTGGGCAATCAATAAAAATATAATCAAATTCAGGGACTTGTTCTAATGCTTTTTTTAAATAATATTGCGGATTTTGGGTGCCTGCTAACTCTAAATCCACCCCTAATAACTCTTGGCTGGCCGGTAATACAAACAAATTCGGCAACATTGTTTTTTGAATTCCATTTTGAATAGGACATTGTCCGGTTAAAACAGAATAAGAACTCGCGCCACCTAAAGCACGTTTTAAACCAAAACTGACCGTTGCATTACCTTGTGGATCCAAATCGATTACCAAAATCTTTTTATTTAAAGCGGATAAAGCTGTGGCCAAATTCACCGTAGTTGTTGTTTTTCCCACACCACCTTTTTGATTGGAAACAGCAAAAATTTCAGTTTTCATAAGACACCTCCGACACTTTTAAAATACAAGATTCTTCATCAGTTATACTTTTTAACTTATTGATTTTACAAGATATTTTATTCTTTTCAATTTCTTTATCAACCTGCTTTCCTTTAGGTAAAATCAATAATGTTTCACGTGAAACAATGGATTGGCAAAAGGTTAAAATTTGCCCTAATTCAGCAAAAGCACGGGCTGTAATTACATCCGGAATTACATCTTTTATTTTTTCAATGCGTTCATTTAAAACCGTAATATTTAACTTTAATTGACGATTAACTTCCTGTAGGAAAGTGGCCTTTTTAATATCACTTTCCACCAAATAAATCTTTTGGATCGGAAAACCGGCATTTTTATTCAATATACCTAAAACAATTCCTGGGAATCCCCCGCCACTACCCACATCCATCAAAACTTTTGTATGTTCAGGAATTAAATCAAATAACTGAGCAGAATCCAAAATATGACGTTCACGAATATTTTTTAAAGTATTTACAGAAATTAAATTCACATGTTTTTGCCAAATTGTGATAATTTCTATATATTTTTCAATATCTTGTTGTGATTTTTTAAGTAAATCTTGAAATTGTTTCACGTGAAACATCCTCCTTTTATAAAAGGATTATATACAATAAAAATAAATAAATCAAGATTATTTAAAATAAATTTTCACATTTTGACAGTTATTATTGTCAATTTTATAAGCACCAGCAAAATTATTTGATAAACTTTTACATAATTTTTGATCCATGTTATGTAATTCAAAATAAAAAGAATTACCGTTGTTACGTAAAGTTGTTTTATATTTTTTTAACAAAGGAGATTTTAATGTTTCACGTGAAACATTTTGATAGTTATTCATATATTTTGTTTTAATATCAATAACTTGTATTTGCAATTCCTGCATTAAATTATTTTTATTATTCATCATGGATGCTGTATTGTAAGCCCCTAACCCACTTTTTGCCATCTGCCCTTGAATAGTCATAGAACCGATTAAGTCGGTCATTTGAGCTTTAACGGAAAATGATGCCACTATACATAATACAAAAATTAATTGACGTCCCATAATGCCCCCTTTATTTTTGTTAAAAATTCCTGATGTGCTTTTTCTTCTTCTGATGATATATTCCATTCACGAATTGGGAATGTTTCACGTGAAACAGTTTTAATTTCTTTTATAACACTTTGATTTTTAACAACTTTTTTGTTTTCCGTAAAATCCAATTCACGTTTTGTTATTAATTCAAAATAAACATCAGCCAATAATTCACTATCCAATAAAGCACCATGAACTGTTCGGCGGGAAGCATCCACATGAAAGCGTTCACATAATACATCCAGATTATTTTTGGCACCAGGAAATTTTTGACGTGCAATCAGCAAGGTATCCACTATCGGATTTTGCAAAATCGGTCGATTACAGGCTTTTAACTCGGCATTCAAAAATTTTATATCAAAGGCAGCATTATGTATCACAAGTGGCGTATTTACGCCAACGAAGGCCAAAAATTCATCAGCAATTTCTTCAAAAACAGGCTTGTCAGACAAAAATTCTTCCGTCAAACCGTGTACTTGTACAACTTCCTGGCTAATAGAGCGCATTGGATTGATGTAAACATGATACGTTTTTCCGGTCGGTTGATGGTTTTCCAATTCCACACACCCGATTTCAACAATCCGATCCCCCTTTTCCGGATCCAGACCTGTTGTTTCTGTATCTAAAACAATTTCTCTCATTTTTAATCCTTTTGTGATATTTTAGCGTTTTTTGTATAAAAACTCAATCTTTTTTATTTGACATTAAAAAAGAAATGTTTTAGACTGAGTATGCATTTGGCATAGGGCCAAATGTCGGACCTGAAAAATCCGTTGTTAAGAATCCGCCTGGATTGGGCGGATGGTTGCCCAATAAATTGAATAAGCGACGCTGTTTTCTTAACACAGTTTTTCAGCATCCGTCCACTTTTAAAGAAAGTGGATTTTTTAATGTTTGGATAAGGAGACAAAATGACAAATTTAAAATCCCAACACGGGCGGTCTATGGTTGAAATGCTGGGTGTATTGAGTATTATCGGCGTGTTGAGTGTGGGTGGTATTTCGGCCTATTCCACCGCCATGGAAAAACATAAAGCCAATGAATTGTTAAAGCAAGCCTCGATGCATGCGGTTGAAGTTTCCAGCCAAATTATGAGAGGGAAAGAACCAACTGGTCTTTCCGATTTTGGTACAGATACAACAATTGAATTAGATACAGACAGTATGGCGGGACAAACCACTTTTAAATTGATTTTGTCTGATATTGATGGGGATGTTTGTGAACAATTAAAAAATATGAAAGGTGGTATGGTGCGTGATGCGACCTGTGATGGCACAACCGCCACTTTGACGTATTATAAGAATTTGGCCATGAATGATGTTGAGGGAGCCAAAAGCCCAACAGGCGAAAAAGAGGATGTTGCCTGTAAAGATGTGGAATGTGAAGAAGGTTTAACCTGCTTCCATGGTGAATGTAAATGTTCAAACGGGACATTTAAATGTGGTGATGAATGTTGCAACGAAGGAAGTTATTGTGCACAGGGAGAAAATACATCAATATACACCTGCGCTGTTCCAACGGGGGAATGCACAAAAAACAGTGATTGTAAAAAAAATGAATATTGTCAATTTACAGAAGGCACATGTAATACACCAGGAAAAGGCACATGTGTAGATAAAAGTTCTTTAGAAATGGATTTTGAAATTAAGACGCTCAATTTACCAAGTGGGGATTTAATTGTCTATAAGAGTTTAGATCCTATGAATTGGTGGAGTTCTGTTAATTTATGTCAAGCTCACGGTTTACAATTGGTAACAAAAGCTGATTTAGGAATATCGGATCCATTAAACAAAGACTTTTGTTATTTTGATAACACAAAGACAGATTACACTTCTAAACCATGTGTTTGTCTTAATAATGACATAGATTGTAGTCAAACAACAATGGAACTGTATAAATTTAATAAGTCAGAAATTTTATGGTTATCTCATAACCAAAAAAGTTATACATGTAACGCAGGTTATATTAGTCTGAATTATGGTCGTCTTTATGGAGGTAAGCGTTCTGATATAGGTAATCACTACGCTTTATGTCGTGATTTATAAAGGGGTTCTAAATTATTACCCCTCTCAATTATTGCTATTGATTTTTTTATCCCCACTTTGTGCATAACTTTGTGGATAAGTGGGGATAAAATTTTAAAAGTTATCCGACAGGACTAAATAAAATTATTTTTCCAAAGTTGTGCACCCTACTCTTTTGTGATTTTTTTTAATTGAACGATTCGTAAAAATTGGCTTTTCAGGTTGAAATATAAACGATTCGAATAAAAATACCAAAGTATGTCAACAAAAATAAAAAAAAGTTATGCACTTTATACACAGGACAATAACCACAAATATATTTTTATTATTTATTAGAAGGGATTATTTTTGAATCGGGTTCCAGGTGGAGAATAATCTCACAATCCGAAAAATGAGTATGAAGTTGATTTTCAATTTTATCGGCAATTTGGTGTGCCTGATATAAAGTTAAATCTTTATCCATAATAACTGTCATTTGAATAAATAAACAGCTTCCTGATAAACGGGTTTTCAGGTTGGATACCCCAACCACCTGAGGAAATGCCAAAGCTGTTTTTTTGATGGTTTGGCGCACTTGTATGGGCATTTCCGTATCCATCAACATACCCAGGGCTGTTTTGGCAATCTGATAGGTTGTTTTACAAAGGTAAAGCCCTACCCCAACACCAAACAAAATATCCAGCCATTGAATTTTGAATAAGGCGGAAAATAATAAAGAGATAATAACCCCCAGGTTCATCCAAATATCGCCGGTATAGTGGGCCATATCCGCCCGAATGGAAATAGAATCCGTTTTGGCAATCACATACTTTTGAAAGCGTAGTAAAACAAAAGTTAAAACAATGGAAATAACCAATAATAACATACCCCAGGAAAAAACATTTATTTCATCATGATTTTTCCAATGTTGGCATGATTGATAAATCAGTACTAAACCGGACATAAAAATTACAATTGCCTGAACCAATCCGCCGATCGCCTGAGCTTTACCGTGGCCAAAGCGGTGTTGTTTATCCGCCGGTATGACCGAGTGGCGGACGGCCAATAAATTGATGCCTGATGTCATTAAATCCTGTAAAGAATCAAATAAAGTGGATAAGACCGCCACCGAATTGGTCATCATAAATGCCATCCATTTAAGTACCAACAAAAGGATTGTCATCCCGATGGAGGCATAACTGGCTTGTAACATCAATCTTTCGTTTTTCTTTTTCATGGTCTATAATATAATCTTTTTTTGCCGAAAAAGATAGATTTTTTTTAATAGACACCTTATATTATATAATAGTATGTCCAAAAGGAGCGAAAAATGACAAATTTATATGATATGTTGGGTGTCAGTAAAGGGGCTAGTGATGCCGAAATCAAAAAAGCCTATCGCCAAAAGGCCAGAACTTTACATCCGGATGTGAATCCCGATAAAAAAGCACAAGAAAAATTCAAAACTTTAACAGGCGCTTATGAAATTTTATCGGATAAATCCAAACGAGCCAGATATGATGCCGGCGAAATTGACGAACACGGCAACCCTACCCCATTTGGGCGTGGGGCTTATGATGGCGGTGCCGGATTTAGCGGTTTTAACGGTGGGACATATCGCCGTGGGAATACAACCTATACCAACATCAATCCCGAAGATTTAGCATCTATGTTTGGCGGTATGGGCGGTGGCTCAGGCAGTTTTAACTTTGCGGACTTGTTTGGTATGGGGGGAGGTGCTTCACGGGCCAGACAAAGCCCCTATTCCCGTGGCCAGGATGTTCAATATCAATTGGCTATTCCTTTTAATTTATCCATCACAGGCGGCGAAACAACCGTCCGTTTGGCCAGTGGTAAGCAGGTGAAGGTCAAAGTACCGGCCGGTGTGGTGGATGACGCTGTGTTGCGTTTAAAAGGCCTTGGGGAAGCCGGTGGTGATGCTTTGATAAAAATTCAGGTGCAAAAAAGCGAACTGTTCACACGTGATGGCGATAATGTAAAACTCACCCTGCCCTTGACTTTGAAAGAGGCAGTGCTGGGGACAAAAGTTTTAATTCCAACGCCGGATGGGGAAATTGCGTTAAAAATTCCGCCTTATACCAGTGGTGGTAAAGTATTGAGAATAAAAGGAAAAGGCGTAAAAGGTCGTGGGGATTTATTGGTATCCGTCAGTATTGTTTTACCGGATAAAGATTCCCCTGCCTTAAGTGAATTTATAAGTGCATGGAAAGAGCCAACCCCTAACCCTAGAAAATTTTAATACTTACTCTTCTTTTTTATCCAATTTTATTTGGGCCAATAAATCATTTAAATGTTGATGGGCTACGGATTTTTTATCCAACTTTTTTAATGCTTTTTCGGCGGTTTTTTCGGCCTGTTTGGTTTTGCCAGTTTGATAATAATATTCGGCCATGGCGTATTGGGCCAAGTCAGGTTTATTGAGCCGATCATAGGCGGTGGCCATCAAACGCCAAGGCAGGCCCGAATCCCCTTCTTTTAAAATAGCTTTTTCAAGTAAATGTAATGCTCTTTGCGCATTATCTTTATCCTGTTTTTCCAACATTGCCTGAGCCAATGCAATTCCAATCAAGGGTGCATTACTTAAATCGTAGGCTATTTGATAATTTTGGATGGCTTCATCTATTTGACCTGTTTCAAACTTAAATTGCCCCTTTAATTCATATAGATAAGGATTTTCGGGTTCTTTTGAAATTAGAATGTCCAATTTTTCAAAGGATTCATTAAATCTATGCGCCCGATAATCAATAATGCTTTGGGCGTATAAATCGTTGTTTGTGGTACCGTTGTATTGCAACAAAGCCTGTTTTTCATCCATCATAAAGGCCACCAATTTTGCCCGAATCCGATTAAAAGAATCGTCATTTTGAAGTGAGGGTGTATTTTTTAAAAAGTGGCTGATGTTTTGTTTTCTGTCGGCTGTCATCGGGTGCGTACGTAAATATCCCATTTGATGTTCACTGGCATTTAAGCGTTCCTCGGCCTGAATTTTATCCATGATATTGTTAAATCCATTCATGGAATAGCCTAGTTTTTGAACGATATCTACGGCAATTCGGTCGGCCGAACTTTCTTCCACTTGGCGATAAGCACCAAATGTTCCCATAGCCGAAGTTTGCGAACCCATCATCACCGCTATGCCGGCATCAGGGCGACCGCTGGCCACCGCCAAAACACCCCCGAGCAATGTTGAAATCAAAGCTGTTTTTTGGGCTTTTTGATATTCGGCGATACCCCGTGTGACATGTCCGCCGACAATGTGCCCTGTTTCATGCGATAAAACAAAAATTAAATCGTCAATATATTTTGACTGTGTAATCAATCCTGTATGAATAAAGATAGTTTGCCCCCCGGCCACAAAGGCATTGATGGTGGGATCGTTGATTAAAACAACTTCGGCATTTTCAGGGGGCAGATCGGTTGCCTTAAAAATCTGTTGCACATAATCTGTTAAAGTTTTTTCAATTTCCGTATCCCGAATTAAATTCAATGCCCAAGCATGGGACGAAAATAATAGAGTCAGTGCCAAAGTTAAAAAAAGTTTTTTCATCCTTTTAAGGATAAAGTTTTTTTTGATAAAGTTCAAGCGTTTTTATGTTCATCCAAAAACATTTGTAAAATAATACGTGCACTTTCGGCATCCAAGATGTTCTTACGTTTATCAGGGCGCATGTACAGTGTATCACGCAAAAAATCCTCGGCCCGTTTAGATGTTAAACGTTCATCCACCCAATAAATGGGCAAATGAAATTCATCTGTCAATTTTTGGGCAAACAGTCGTGCATTATCGCAAACCACCCCTTCTGTCCCGTCGGGTTGCAGGGGCAGGCCCATCACAAAAGCCTGAATTTGTTTGGCTGGTACAATATCTTTTAATTCTTTAAATTGATGAATAATCTTAAAGGCTTTGGCCACATTGGATGATGTATCCCCCACGGCCAAACCAATACGTTTTGTGCCGTAATCTATCCCTAAAAAAGTTTTTTCTTGTAATTTATTCATTTTTCGCCTACAATATGTATAACAATAAAGGCAAAAAAATGCAAGAAAAAAAGATTATATTAGCTTCGGATCATGGCGGTGTGCATTTGAAAAATCATTTGCGTGATTGGTTAAAATCGCAATCGTATCAGGTGATAGATTGCGGATGCCAACCGGATGAATCTGTGGATTATCCCGATTTTGCGTTGGCGTTGATACGTCAAATGCAATCGGATGAAAATGCCTGTGGTATATTGGTTTGCACAACCGGTATCGGTATGTCCATGATGGCCAACCGATTTGATTTTATTCGGGGTGCTTTGGTGCAAAATACGGATATGGCCAAAATGTGCCGAGCCCATAATGATGCCAATGTGTTGATTTTCGGTGCCAAATATACGGATGAAAAAATGGCCCAAGAATGTGTTGAAATCTTTTTAAACACGCCTTTTGAAGGTGGTCGCCATGCCCGCCGAGTAAATAAATTAAGTTGTTCAGGGGGGCAAAGATGAAGTGTCCTTTTTGTGGTTGCCCTGATACTCAGGTTAAAGATTCACGCCCCAATGAAGATGCGACAATGATTCGTCGGCGCCGTGAATGCCCCAAATGTCATGCCCGTTTTACCACATCCGAAACGGTTCAGTTGCGTGAATTGATTGTGATTAAAAAGGATGGTTCACGCAAACCCTTTGACCGTGATAAGTTGTTGCGTTCCATTGTTTTGGCGGTACGCAAACGTGATGTGACCTTGGAACAGGTGGAACAACTGGTCAATCATATCGTGCGTTTGTTGGAACAATCGGGGGAGGCCGAAATTCAATCGGCCGAAATCGGGCGTTATGCCATGCAAAGTTTGTTGAACTTGGACAAAGTGGCCTATATTCGCTATGCATCTGTTTATAAAAATTTCACGACGACCCGTGATTTTGAAGACTTTGTGAAAAATCTGACCGGTCGGCGCAAAAAAGTTTAAAGGAAAGGAAGAAAATGTCAAATTCAAAGCAATTATTTACCAATTCCCGTTTAATGGCCATTCAGGCCGTATATGCCCAAAAACAATCGGGTGAATCTTTTGATAAGGTTATCAGCCGGTTTTTGTTGGGCGAAATGGGCGGTGAAGTAATTTCGGAAGAAAACGGATCGGAAAAATATATCACCTTGGCCGAAGCCGACCAAAGTTTATTTGCGCATTTGACCCAATATGTGCGTGATAATGAAAAACAATTAAACGAAATGATTGACGGGGCTTTTTCGGATAAGATTCAACCCGATAAAGTGGATTTGACTTTGCGTGCCATTTTGATGGTTGGCGTGGGTGAATTTTTTGTCAATCCCAATTTGGATGCCCCGATTATCATCAACGAATACACCGACATTACACGTTCATTTTATTCAGGACCTCAGGTTAAGATTGTGAATGCGATTTTGGATAAAATGGGCAAAGTATTGCGTTCATAGGTCGGTATTTTCAAAAAAAAGCATATTTTTGTTCTTTTTTCTTGCACTTTTTGTAAAAGATTGCTAGTGTTTACAAAAAGAGGGAACAATGCTTTACTTAGTTTGTGTTTTAACTTTTTTATGTGGAATCTTATTTTATTCACTTTCGCCACGTGACGACCAATTAACATGGGATATGCGTCGGGCAGAAGGTTTTGTTCTTTCTTTTTTAAGTCAACATCAAGCAGCGAAAGATTATATCTTTACTTGGTTAGGGTTAGAGTTAAGTGAACAACCTAATTCATATTTTAGCTTGGATTCAGTAGGAAAAAATGATGGATATGAAACAGTTGGAAAATTTATTGTGTTTTCACCAATACACATTGGAAACGAAGTTGCAGATAATCAAGGTAGCACTCCTAATATAGCGCAAGCCGGTAATTTATTTCAAACGTCTGTTTATTGTTTGGATTCTAATGAAGAATTAATTCCCTGTGATAATGACGATTTAACGGATGTTTATTTGGTTACATTTGGTAATCGTCCTGAATGGTGGCCTGATGAAAATTCCAATCGTCAACGCCGTTTTGGGTCGTGGCGTAGGTCTATTTCTGAACGGACAAGGGGCAGCTATAACTGTGGTACTTTAACTTGTGTGGATGATTATATATTGGATGGAGAAAATGCAGGTCTTTGCAGACGTGGGGAATCAGATCAAGGCAGATGGTGTGTTGATAATGGTCAACGTGTTTTTTTACCCAAAACCAGAGAATGTGCAAGAAAAGTTCCTTTATCCATTACAAATCAATTGGGTTGTCATAATACACCAGGGCTTTGTCAGGATATTCTTTTTTGTATTTCGCGCGTAAAAAATGGAGCTTCTGATTATTATGTTCCTGGATTAACGGCTTTTTTTGATGGAATCAGGAATACTACTGAATCATCATGGGGAGAGGCTGAGCGATATGGTGGTCAGCAAGGATGGCGAGATTTGATCAATCCTGAAGATGAATTTATGGCAATAGACCCTAATTCTGGTGAGGGTGTTTATTTCGTTCAAGAAGACAGAAATGTGGGAAATGCTACACCAGATGGATATTTGGCAGCAAAATTACCTGTTTCTTTCCCAAAAATATTTATAGCAAATTCAGCAAGTGGACCGTACCGTGATTTCTCGCTTACTCTTTTGTTAAAAGGTTCAAGAGGAAATGATTATGATATTGGTTTTTTAAAGCTAAACAAATTACGGTTTGGTTTAGCTAAAGACGGTGATGATTATTCCTTATATGTATCTCACAATGGAGTGACAATTCAAACCGAAGACTTAAAATTTGATTTTTGGCGCTCTCCTTCAGAGTCTGAAGTTCGTCAATTAAAGCCAGATGAGCAAATTATTTCTGTAACAGTTATTGGTTCTTCAGGCAAAATAGATGTTTATATTAATAATTGGGAAACGCCTGTTTTAACAATCAATAAAACGGATATTGATTTGTCGGCTGAATATTCCCAAATGGCAACTGAAGAATTAGAGATTTCAAACATAAGGAATAATGACTTTTTTATTTACGGTGTTCGCTATTATCAAGGGAAGAGATTAACAACGACGCGTGAGCTGATAAATGGTTCTTTAAGGGAGTCAGAGTTAGAGAAAAATTTTTCTGTTGATTCAAGAAGATTTGGGATTTTTTCGTCTCGAATTAGAAGAAATTTGTAGGAGGCAAAATGTTGGGAACAAGTTTTATTAGAAATAAAAAGTCGCAACAAGGTTCTATTATGTTGGAAGTCATTGCTGTTTTGGCTTTGATGGGGGTAATGGGTGCAATGTTATTCCGACAAATTTATCAACGTAACCAAGAATTGCATAATATTCAAATGGCTTCAGAAATTCGTACGGTGAAAGAGGCTTTTTCTGCCTATATTCAAGCGTTTCGTGCTGATTTATTGGGAGAGTGTGGAGATGTTCATTTGGGAGATTTGCAATATTGTGACATCAGTAATGATGCTTTGAGTGACGCAATTAGTGAATATTTGCCGGATGGTTGGTTTAGTGGTAACGAACCCGGCGATTATTATATTTTTTCGTTATGGACATATAAACAATCAGATGCCACCGAAAAACAAATTGTATATGGTTTGGTTGTGCCAACGGAATATACATTGCCACAAACCGGTTGGAACTTTAAGCGGGCAGCGCGTGTGGCGTTATTAATTGGTGCTGATGGTGGTGTGTATGATACAGAGATCACCAATGGCGTAATTGCCGGTACTTTAGGAACGTGGCAAATTAATGTTGATAATGATTTTAAAGAAAAAATGGGGCTTAATGGGCTGACTAATACATATATAGCCATGACAGGTACCGATACCTTTACGCCCGAATATGAATTACCTGATGGAAAGGTGACTTTCCTTGAAGATATGGATTTAGGTATGCGTGATGCTCAGGCGTGGCGCTATTTTGCGGCTGGTGGTTCATCCGATTGTTATGAAATCAGGCATACAAGCGCAGTAGATATCGGTGGAACTTCTCAGGTTCAAAATGATACTATTCATAGATTAAACGAAACGTGCAAACCATTATTTTATGTGGATAAAGAATCCAGCAAGGTCTTTGTCAATAACGATTTGGAAATCGGAAAAGACGGAATGACTAATTTGACCTTGACCCAAGAAGGAAGAATCATATCTTCCAAAAAAGTTTCAAGTAAATTAGGTGATTTGGCTCAAGAGGAAAACTTTATGATTGATCCTGCATATACTTCCACAATGAATGATATTCGTTTGACTTCACGTGGTGGTGTACGTTTATCGGATATTTTACCGGACTATATTTTAACAAAAGTTTATGTTGGTTCTTGTACGGCTGATGTAACCACTGGACAGTGTGATGTTAGTTGGCAGTTGGATAATGCGACTACTAAGACCAATCCGACAATACCATCCTGTCCCACCGGATATAAACGTGCCGCAATGGTTATTCCTGTTTCAACAGGGAGGATAGTTGCAAATAAAGCTACTCATCAGCACAACATAGATCTTGATACAACTACAGAAGAACATACTCATGCAGTTACGGTTAATCCAGCAGAAGCTGATAATCATACACATACGGCAACCGCAGAAACAAAGATCCATGGTCATCAGGTGCAAGGAACAACTGGGTTCTCCATTGAAGAATTCGTCAATACAATCAATGTTGACGGATGTACATTCTTAGTTCAGATAGATAGTGATGGAAAGGGCGGTGCAAGACTAGATTATGACAACAATCCCGACGATGAAATAAAAGTAAAAATGGGATGGTCCCAAAATTCAACCAACTTTACAGATTGTTCTGTTGGGGCTAATATCCAGTATCAGGCGATTTTACAAACCTATTGTGTTTGGAAACCATCATTAATGAGTCAAGATGAATGCAAAGCTGCCGGATATGTTTTTGAGGGTGGTAAATGCACAACAAAACGTCAGGCTGATACAAGTACGGATGAAAAAGTCATGGGTGCAGAGCCATCTTCAACAGCTTGTACGGAAGCGGGCTATATATGGAATCCAACGACTAAAAGGTGTGAATATAAATAATGTTTTGATAATAAAATATCAAAATAATCCTTGCCTTTTGGGGCGTAAAATGGTAATCTGAAAGCATATAAAAATATCAAATGAAAGGATTGCCGATGTACGCCCAATTGTCCGGAATTATTGATTTGGTGGCCGATGTTGATGCCGATGTGGCCGCTTTGATTGCCGCCGAAAATTTACGCCAAAATGAAACGATTCCTTTGATACCGTCCGAAAATATCGTGTCCGATGCGGTGGCGGCGGCTTTGGCATCTTGCTTTACCAACAAATATGCCGAAGGCTATCCCCATAAATGGAAAGACGGTGTGGCGCAAACCGCCAACGGCCGTTATTATCAAGGTCAGGCCAATACCAATCAATTGGAACGTTTGATTATGGATCGTGCTTTAAAATTATTTGTGGGTGATGATGCCGATAAATATCATGCCAATGTTCAGGCTTTATCGGGTGCGCCGGCTAATTTGGCGGTGCTGTCGGCCTTTTTAAACCCGGGCGATACCTTTATGGGATTGGCTTTGGATAATGGCGGGCATTTAACACATGGACACAAGGTCAATATCACGGGCAAGTTTTTTAATGCCGTGCAATATGGTTTAACCGCGGAAGGTTTGTTGGATTATGATCAAATTGAAAAATTGGCCATGGAACATAAACCAAAAATCATTATCTGTGGGGCGACGGCTTATCCTTTGACGATTGATTTTAAACGCTTTGGTGAAATTGCCAAAAAATGTGGTGCTTTGTTGTTGGCCGATATGTCGCATATTGCCGGTTTGATTGCGGGCGGGGCACACGAATCGTGTTTTCCCTATGCCGATATTATGACCACCACAACGCATAAAACTTTGCGTGGGCCACGGGCAGGGCTGATTATTTGTAAAAAAGAATTGGGCGAAAAAATTGATAAAGCCTTGTTCCCAGGATTGCAGGGTGGTCCGCATATGAATACAATGGCGGCTTTGGCCGTATCGTTAAAGGAAGCTTTGGATCCAGCCTTTAAAGATTATGCGCATCAGGTGGTGGTGAACGCCAAAGCTTTGGCCGAAGATTTGAAATCCGCCGGCTTTAAATTGATTGGCAACGGCACGCAAAACCATTTGATTTTAATGGATGTAATTCACAGCAATGATGCCGTTAAAGTGGAAGATGCCGGTTTGTTTGCCGAACAATTGGAACAGGCTGGTTTGGTGGCCAATAAAAACACTGTGCCGGGGGATTTAAAGCCTTGGTTGCCTTCGGGAATCCGTTTGGGTACACCGGCCGTGACCACAATGGGTATGCGTGAAAATGAAATGCATCAAATTGCGGGCTTTATCATTCGTGTGGCATCGGCCAAAGGCGACAGCGAAAAATTAAAAGCCATTGCCGGGGAAGTTAAGGAATTTTTGCGTCCCTTTACAAAAGGTTGATTTTTTTGTGTGGAACTGTTTAAGACCTTGACAAGCGGGGCTTGTTTTGGTAAAATAATGTGTGAAAAAGTGAGATTTTAAAATGCCCATGGATATCGTTCAAAGTGTGCAAAAAACATTTCAAAAATATGATTGGAATCCTTCCGAATTTCAATTGGAAGGGGCGGGTTATGTACGCTATTTAAAAAATGATAAATCAGCGAAAATATGGCAATCTGGTTTAGGAAATTGTCGTGGGGTGGCTATGGAAACCGACAAGGAAAGATTGGTGTTCGCCCAGACAGTGCGTTATGTTGATGGAAAACCGGTGCCGTCGTATTCCGTTGTTTGTGTGCCAACAGATAAAGAAGGGGGATTTAATTATCGGGCAGTTGTTATCGGGGATAAAAAACAAACTCAGGGAAAGGTATCTTATGTGCATCGTTTTATACATAAGCATCCGGAATTTCCTGTGGCTTTGGTTCAGGTCGAAAAATCACCCGTTATAGCATTAAAAAAAGCAAAAGAAGGTCGTTAAAATGCAAATAAAAACAAAAGAAACTGTTCAAAATACCCTGGATAAATATCGTTGGGATAATGCACAAGGGTGGCGTAAAAATCCTTTGTCCAATGCGTTGGTGCGTGATGTGTATCAAAAGGGTAATTTGGCCATTCGTCAGGAAATACAATCGGATCGTCAGGCTGTTTTTTTTGAAACACCTGAATATACGATGGCTGTATCCCAAGGTGTTCATCCGGATATGATGACAATCGGTCAATCCAAAAATGTCCCCTTTTATTCGTTGTCAATTTTTACAACAAACTCTGATAAGAATGTATACAATTCATTTACGGATGAGGCCGGTTATATGAATATAGGCGGAGATCGTCAATTTTTATTCCATTTTCTGGAAAAATTGCCGGATGCTTATTTTGTTTTGGATAAAGATGAAGAAGCGAAACATATTTCAACTTGTTGGATGCGTCCCAGAAATATAGCCGTTCGGTCAAAAGTAAGACATCGTTTTATTGATAAGGAGAGAGAATGAAACTTTATAATACAATCAATCGCCGTGTGGAAGAATTTGTACCGTTAAAACAGGGGGTGGCCACAATGTATTGTTGTGGGCCGACCGTATACAGCTATCCCCATATCGGTAATTTAAGAACTTATTTGAACGAAGATTTTTTGCGCCGTACTTTGATGCGTGCCGGCTATGATGTGCAACATGTGATGAATATCACGGATGTGGGGCATTTGACATCGGACGAAGATACCGGTGAAGATAAAATGTTAAAGGCCGCCGAACAGGAAAAAATGGATGTGTTGGCTTTGGCCCGTAAATATGAGGATTCATTTTTTAATCAAAGTAAGGCTTTAAATATTTTGCGTCCGACAAAGGTGTGCCGTGCCACCGAACATGTTCAGGACATGATTGAATTTGTTCAAAAATTACAGGAAAAAGGTTTGGCCTATGTATCGGGCGGTAATGTTTATTTTGATACGGTTCAATTTGGTCATTACGGTGAATTATCGCATAAAGACATTGATGGTTTGCAACACGGTGCCCGTGTGGAAGAAGACACCAATAAACGCAATCCGACTGATTTTGTTTTGTGGTTCACTTCGTCCAAGTTTGAAAATCAAATTTTACAATGGGATTCTCCATGGGGACGTGGTTATCCCGGTTGGCATATTGAATGTTCGGTAATGTCATCCAAATACTTGGGTGAATACATTGATATTCACTGTGGTGGTGTGGATCATGTGGCTGTTCACCACGAAAATGAACGGGCCCAATCCGAAGGTTGCTTTGGCCATAAATGGGTCAATTATTGGGTTCACAATGAATTTTTACAATTAAAGGATATCAAGATGTCCAAATCTTTGGGCAACATCCTGACGGTGGATTCATTAAAGGAAAAAGGTTATCATCCGTTGGCGTATCGTTATTTGGCCATGACAGCCCATTATCGTTCATTGTTGCAATTTACATTTGACGCTTTGGATGCGGCCCAAAAATCATTTGATAATTTGACCGCCCGTGTGGTTGAAATCAAAAAAGATTTATCCGGTGTTGTGGATGAAGAGGCCAAAAAACGCCTGTTGGAAAAATTTGATAAAGCCATCTTTAATGATGTGGCTATGCCTCAGGCTTTGGCGGTGATGTGGGAAGTGGTAAAAGACAGTGCCTTGAATTCGGCCACCAAATGGGCGATTTTATCCGAAATGGATTCTGTTTTGGGCTTTTCGATGGACGAAATGAAACAAAAAACTTTTGACATTGAACCCGAATTACAGGCTTTATTGGATGAACGCAAAAAAGCCCGCCAAGAAAAAAATTGGGCTAAATCTGATGAAATTCGTGATACATTAAAGGCCAAAGGTTGGGCGGTCAAAGATTTACCCGACGGAACGGCACAATTGATAAAGGTGTAATATGATTGATACAAAGACATTAAAGGTCTTGGATGAAGCTTTGGATATTGCTTTGGCGAATTTGATTGAAGAAAATGCTATGGAAAAAACGTCTCCATATGTTCAAAAGTTTGTTAAGGCGCAAAAGGTTGTTCGGCGTGAAATTGAACAAAATGCAAAAATCAAATCTGTTTGTGTTAAGCGCTTGAATCAACGTTCTTAGTTTTCCAATTGCTTAAAACAATACCGGCCATAATAATGATGGCTCCGATAATTTGCAGGCCTGATATTTTTTCACCCATAATCAGCCATGCTTCAATTGTTGAAAAAATAGGCATCAGATAATAGGTAAGTCCGATTTTGAAAATATCGCTTTTTTCCAAAGCCCGATTCCAAAAAAGATAAGCTAGTGTAGAGCTGAATATACCTAAAAACAGCAAAATTAAAATAACCTTTAAATTTAAGTTTGTATGAAATGAAAGCGGGTTTGAAAAACAATCCCAAATAAACATCGGTACGCAAAATATCGTTCCCCAAAACAGGCATAAACTTAAAAAAGAAAATTGATGCAATTCTTTTGGTTTTTGGGCGGCCAGAAAGCTGTAAAATCCAAAAGTGATGGCTGTGCCCAGCATCCATAAATCACCGATACGCCAACCGATATTGCCCAGCTTATCGCTTCTGGCAAATAATACGACCCATAATACCCCAATCAAGGTGCATATCAATCCTAAGATTTGAATGCGTTTTAATTTTTGATGTTTTATCAACCACGCCCAAAACAATAAAAACAAAGGCCCTGTAGCCCCGATTAGTGATAAGGTGACAGGCTGAACGGTTTGCCCCGCATAATAAACGCAGGTGTTGCTGATGGTAATTCCCCAAAATGCTGACCATAAAATCAGGCTTTTATTTTTTATAATTTCCCGATGGTTGCGAACAATATATTTGATAGTAAAGGGCAAGATTAAAATGGTGGCAATAACCCATCGGAAAAACGATATTTGCCAAGGTGTCAGTTCGTTCACCAAAACGTTGGATATAATAACGTTAAAGCTCCAAAAAAATACAGCCAACACAGCCAAAATATAATAAAGATTCATTTGCTTTTCCCCCTTTATGATTTAATGTTTTGTTTGTGTTTATTCAATAATAAAAACACAGACTGTGTCATTTAAAGTTGATGAGTATTTATAAAATGGAATAAATTGACAAAAGTTTTGTTTTATGATAAAATGCAAAAAAAATGGGATTTATATTATGAAGAAAACAAGATTATTAATTTCTTTAATGACTTTATCAACTTTACTTTCGCAAGGGGGAACGGCTGAAAAATTACCTGAATCTGTTATAAATTTTCAGGGGTTGAATTTTGATGAACGTTCGGAATTAAAGGCTGATTTAATGCAAAGAAGAGGATTTAAATTTCCGTCTGAATTAATGGGAAAAATTAACGAAAACGAATCCATTGATTTTCAAAGAAAATGTTCAGACATCATTGCATTTGGTCGTTCTTTATCTTCAATAGATACACAAACAAATGATGTTGGGCAGGTGGCAAAATTGTGTGGTTTTCATCGTTTGGCTGAATTTTATGATTTCAAAAAAGAAAAGAAAAACAAGGGAAAGTTTTTCTTGGATTCAAAAGACCCTTTATATGCAAGTGCAATTACACAAGAAATGTTTGAATTTGATGAAGCATCATCACGTTTGGATATTTGGGATTTTTTGTTTTTAAAAAAGAACTTAATGTTTGAAGGATGGCGCTTTCAAAAAGAACATCCGAATTATCATTCTCTTTATCAAAATCATATTATTCAAAAAACAAAAGAACGTTATTTGGGAAACAAAAAAATACGTCAATCCAAAGCCCGTTAGATTTTTTCTTCATACAATCCCTTGACAAAGGGTTAAGAGTTGTTTAGTATGGGGATAATAAATAATAAAGGGAGATAAAAATGCAAAATTTAAGAAAAACAAACGAAACAGGCCGTTCTATGGTTGAAATGCTGGGGGTTTTGGCCATTATCGGTGTTTTAAGTGTTGCTGGTGTTGCGGGATATAAAGCCGCTGTCAGAAAGGCTTTGGCCAATAATTTATTGAATCAGGCTTCTATGCGTGCCACGGATGTTGCCACTCAAATAGGTTCAGGTAATTTGGATTCTTTGGGTAATGATGCTTTTGATGGTAATTTGGGTAGTGGTGTTACAATGACGCCTGGTGTAAAAGGACCGGATGGATATACGGATTATGATGAAACGGATGAACAATTTACCTTGACCTTAGAAGGGTTGGATGAAGAATTGTGTCAACAAATGCAATCGATGGCCGGGGGTTCACGTTCAGTTGTGCGTGCTGTTCTTTGTGATGGGGATAAAGCCATTTTAACATTTAACAAAGATTTATCGTCAAATCCTGTGGCATCAGATTTTGATGGCAATAAAGAAGGTTGTGAATCCAGTGGTCGCAAATATTGTGATAATGATATCTGTATTCCTGCTACAGAAGAATGTCCAATAACAAAACCCGCATGTCCGACAGGAACTTTTGTGGATGGAGAAGGTGGTTTTGCCACTAAATTAGATGATGGCAGTATGTGTTATTGTGAAACGTTGAATACGATTTATAA
This sequence comes from Alphaproteobacteria bacterium, assembly GCA_045631185.1. Lineage (GTDB taxonomy): Bacteria > Pseudomonadota > Alphaproteobacteria > CAAHEQ01 > UBA3637 > UBA3637. The sequence goes on from JAZQUH010000031.1 coordinate 19,289, forward strand.
TGGAACAACATGTGAGGCAAAAATGGATAAATATTGTTCATCATACAAGGAGTGTAATGCAGGTGAATATTGTCAATATGATTTAAAATGGACGGGCTGTTCTGGTCCTCGAAGTGAGAGTTTCACTGGTTGTGCTGCTATACCAGAAGGCGAAGAATACAATGGTTTTTGGATGCAATCAAGTTATAGAGATTGGTTTTCAGCTCAGGATATTTGTCAAGCAAAAGGAATGAAAATGGTATCTGTAACAGATGTGGGTTGTAGCCAAAGCGATGGTTGGTTGTCAACTTGTTCAGATACAAACACCCCTCCGTTATGGCAAAAATTAGGAGATAATTTATATCACGGAAAATTCTGGACTCAAAAAAGTGATGATTGTAATGCTTTGTTTGTTGATACTGAAAATAACGGCTGGATAGATCGAGCAGGACGAAATAACGCCAGCGCCAGAGTATTGTGTAAGTCTGTGAATATATGCGCAAATGTTAAATTAAATGAATGTCAGGCATCCTGCGAGACACAAACAGGTGAAATTTTAAATAAAGAAGATGGTACGATTTGTGATGGCGGAGATGGTGTTTGTGTTTCGGGAAGTTGTGTTGAAAATCGTTGCTTGGGTGTTCAGTTAGACTCCTGTCAGAGTAGCTGTAATCCTGAAACGGGTGAAATCACATATAAGGCAGATGGTACAGAGTGTGTAATGTCAAACGGGAAAAATGGTGTTTGTCATTTGAAAGAATGTAGCGCTGTTTGCCAAACATATAACGATTGCGAAGAAAATCAGTTTTGTCAGATTGATTCCGTTTATGGTAGTGGTGAAAAGCTTGATTCCGGATTTTGCAAATCATTATCACATTGTGGTTCTTTGCAACCATACACTGCCAGCAATGGTAGAACTTATTGGGTAGCACTTGTTGATTATGACAATTGTGCAGCAAACAGATGGAACGCTGAAGATATTTGTTTAGCTAAAAATATGAAATTAGCATCATTAGAGGATATAAATTGTGCCAGAAGTGGTTCTGGAAAATGTCCTGATACCAGTTCACTTCCTTTATGGCAAGAATTAGGTCAGAACCTGAGTGCTGTTTATGTTTGGCTGTCGAACACATCTGGTAGCAGCAATGGTTACGATATAGGTTTGGGCAATGGTAGTGTTTATGATTACAGTGCGTTTTCACGACAAACAAACGCATTGTGTGTTGATGTCAATTTATAACCGTGAATAAAGCCCCTCGTGCGAGGGGCTTTATTTTAATCCTTATTCATACTTTAACGTTTCGTCGTTGATATATCGGATTTCTATGCCGGCTTGTTTGAGCATTTCTTCGGCTTCGCCACCGGCATGATATTTGTATTCGGCAACGATTCTTTTAATCCCGCAGGCAATCAACAGCATGGCACAGGTCCGGCATGGTGCCAATTTGCAATACAAAGTCCCACCCGCAATGGATACGCCGTGCTTGGCCGCCTGACAAATCGCATTTTGTTCGGCATGAATGGTGCGCATACAATGTTCACGAATCGTGCCGTCTTCTTCCACCACCTTTTTCATTAAATGGCCGACTTCATCACAATGGGGCAAGCCCGGAGGGGATCCTACATAACCCGATACCACAATTTGATTATCTTTCACAATCACACAGGCGGTGCGCCCCCGTGCGCAAGTAGCCCGCTTGGCCAAAGCGTGCATGACATCCAAAAAGTATTCATCCCAACTGGGGCGTTCATAGTGTTCCATAAAGACCTCCTTTTTTTGTCAGTTTAATTTATTTTCAATCAAAAATCAATACATCTGTAATTTTTTGCCGTTGTGTTTTAGCCAGCTTTTTGCCCGAATCGTATAAGGTGTTAAAGTGTTTACTGTTTTCCAAAATTGCACCCCGTGATCCATGTGTTTTAAATGGCTGACTTCATGTGCGACCAAATAATCTATAACAAAATCGGGTGCCAAAGCGATTCGCCAACAAAAACTCAAATTGCCTGTGGCCGAACAACTGCCCCATCGTGATGAGGTATCACGCAATGCGATTCGCCCATAGCTCAGATTCAATTGTTTCGCTTTTTCTTTGACCAATTCTTTGATGTGGGATAAAAAGCGATTCTTGATTAAATCACGCACTCGCCTGTTAAAAAAAGCAGAATCGCCCCCGATAATAATATGCGAATCGGTTATCTGATTCGTTTTTTTGTTGGGATCATGTTTCAATATATATATATGTCCGCACAATGTGATTTGCTGTTCAGGTTGAAAGTTTTCGGGCGAAAAGGTATGCTTGGCAATCCATCCGGTTTGTTTTTCGGTCCATTTCAGCGCAACCCATTTGGGACATAAAAAAGGAATCGTCAAAACAGGTTGGCCGATTCGGTTGATACTTAAACGCAACTTTTTGGCCCGACGATTTTTTTTTATAATAATTTGATCCAATATATTCATATATATATTATATATAAAAGGCGGTAAAAAGGAAAGTCCCCCTTGATAAAAAGTAGTGTTGCGCCATTTAATTGAGCAAAAGGGGGGAATGATGGGGCAAAGTAAACAATTGTTGTTGATGGTGCACGGTGATGAAAAACGTAATCATCAGGTGGATTTTTATCGTCCCCTGTCTGTTCAAGGGGTTTGTCAAACATTGAATGTTGCCCGAAAAATGAAAAACGATTCGCAAACAGCCCCTGAATATATATTTGCTTCGCCTTCGTTGTATATTCGGCAAACGGCACAAATCCTGCATCAGGCCTTTCCTTTGTCTGTTTTGGTGTTGCGTGATAATTTGTATGTGGCCGATGAAAAGGCGTTGCTGAACTTTCTAACACATTTGGATGATATCTTCGGCTGTTTGTTGTTGGTGGCGTATGAGGCGCCTTTATATCAACTGACGATTCGATTGACCGGGAAAAAAGCGGATTTTCGTCATTCTTCTTGTGTCAGTATCCATTGGCCACAGGGACAATCTTGGGAAAAAATCATTCAAAATAAGGGGGAATTGGTGGATTTTTGGTATCCTTAAAAGAAAAAACAAAATAATTTAAAATCTTTTAATCTTTTATAAGTATATGTAATATAAAGAAAAAATGATTGTTTTTGGTTGGTTTTTGTCACTTTTTTAGAAAAAAAAATAAAAAATTTTCAAAAAAGTGCTTGACAATGGTTTTGTTTTATGATAAAATCCCCCTCGTTTCGATGATGAAACAGTTCAGAGAAACGGTTG
>JAZQUH010000031.1:25000-27574 GCA_045631185.1 Alphaproteobacteria bacterium
CGAACGATGAATGTTTAAGAACTGGAATGATTTGGAAAAGTCAACCGTAGACAGTGATAGTCTGGTACAGGTAGAAAGAACATTTATTTCTGAGTAGGGCGGGGCACGTGAAACCTTGTCTGAATATGGGGGGACCATCCTCCAAGGCTAAGTACTCCTTATTGACCGATAGTGCACCAGTACTGTGAAGGAAAGGTTAAAAGAACCCTGAAGAGGGAGTGAAATAGAATCTGAAACCGGATGCTTACAATCAGTAGGAGGGGCTTTAAGCCCTGACTGCGTACCTTTTGCATAATGAGTCAGCGACTTAATGTATCTAGCAAGCTTAAACCGTTAGGTGTAGGCGCAGCGAAAGCGAGTCTTAAATGGGCGTTTTAGTTAGATGTATTAGACCCGAAACGAGGTGATCTAGCCATGAGCAGGCTGAACGTGCGGTAACACGCACTGGAGGGCCGAACCCACTACCGTTGAAAAGGTAGGGGATGACTTGTGGTTAGGGGTGAAAGGCTAATCAAACTTCGTAATAGCTGGTTCTCCGCGAAAACTATTTAGGTAGTGCGTTGCATGTTTCCTATCTGGGGTAGAGCACTGGATGGTCTAGGGGGACGCGAGTCTTGCCAAAACCAACCAAACTCCGAATACGGATAGGTCAAGTGCAGCAGACAGACATTAGGTGCTAAGGTCTAGTGTCGAGAGGAAAAGAGTCCAGACCGTCAATTAAGGTCCCCAAGTTATGGTTAAGTGGGAAAGGATGTGGGGTGTCCAAAACAGCCAGGAGGTTGGCTTAGAAGCAGCCATCCTTTAAAGAAAGCGTAACAGCTCACTGGTCTAGTTAAGACGTCCTGCGCCGAAGATTTAACGGGGCTTAAACCATACACCGAAATTACGGACTTGCATAGCAATATGTGAGTGGTAGCGGAGCGTTCTGTAGGCCTGTAAAGGGTAACCGTGAGGTTGCCTGGAGGTATCAGAAGTGCGAATGCTGACATGAGTAACGATAAACAGGGTGAGAAACCCTGTCGCCGAAAATCCAAGGGTTCCTGCGTAAAGATAATCTGCGCAGGGTGAGCCGGTCCCTAACGCGAGGCTGAAAGGCGTAGCGGATGGGAATGGGGTTAATATTCCCCAGCCAGTCTGAAGTGACGGTTTTCGTAAATTGTAAATCCTTATTGGATTGGATTTGCAGTGAAGAAGACACAGGAAATAGCTCAGACATCAGACCGTACCCTAAACCGACACAGGTGGATAGGTCGAGTAGACCAAGGCGCTTGAGAGAACTATGTTGAAGGAACTAGGCAAATTACATGCGTAACTTCGGGATAAGCATGCACCATTTATGGGCAACCATTAATGGCGGACACAAACTAGGGAGTAGCGACTGTTTAACAAAAACACAGGTCTGTGCGAAGATGTATAATCGACGTATACGGACTGACGCCTGCCCGGTGCTGGAAGGTTAAGGGGAGATGTGAAAGCATTGAACCGGAGCCCCAGTAAACGGCGGCAGTAACTATAACTGTCCTAAGGTAGCGAAATTCCTTGTCGGGTAAGTTCCGACCTGCACGAATGGCGTAACGATCTCCACACTGTCTCGGCCAGAAACTCGGTGAAATTGAAGTCGCGGTGAAAATGCCGTGTACCCGCAGAAAGACGGAAAGACCCTGTGCACCTTTACTATAGCTTGACATTGGATTGTGGCCCTACATGTGTAGGATAGGTGGGAGCCTGTGAACCCTGTACGCCAGTATGGGGGGAGGCACTGTTGAAATACCACCCTTGTATGTCTATGATCCTAACTTCACGCAGTTATCCTGCTGAAAGACAGTGTCTGGTGGGTAGTTTGACTGGGGCGGTCGCCTCCTAAACTGTAACGGAGGCACGCAAAGGTTCCCTCAGGCTGTTCGGAAACCAGCCGTCGAGTGCAAACGCATAAGGGAGCTTGACTGCAAGAGAGACATCTCGAGCAGAGACGAAAGTCGGCGTTAGTGATCCGGTGGTCCCGTATGGAAGGGCCATCGCTCATTGGATAAAAGGTACGCCGGGGATAACAGGCTGATCGCATCCAAGAGTTCATATCGACGATGCGGTTTGGCACCTCGATGTCGGCTCATCACATCCTGGGGCTTGGAGAAGGTCCCAAGGGTTCGGCTGTCCGCCGATTAAAGTGGTACGCGAGCTGGGTTCAGAACGTCGTGAGACAGTTCGGTCCCTATCTGCTGTGGGCGTAGGAAATTTGAGGAGCGCTGTCCCTAGTACGAGAGGACCGGGATGGACGCACCGCTGGTGCATCGGTTGTTCCGCCAGGAGCACGGCCGAGCAGCTAAGTGCGGATTGGATAAACGCTGAAAGCATCTAAGCGTGAAGCCATCTCCAAGATAAGATTTCCCATAGCATAAGCTAGTAAGACCCCATGTGGACTACATGGTTGATAGGCTGGAGGTGTACGCACGGTGACGTGTTTAGCTTGCCAGTACTAATAGGTCGAGGGCTTGACCATTATGCTTGGTTCAAACAGTACAATTTCTCAGAATGATGACAATATCAATCACCTTAACTTTGTTCAGTTTTCAGGGT
>JAZQUH010000032.1:0-7455 GCA_045631185.1 Alphaproteobacteria bacterium
GAAGATGAAAAAGCGGATGAATATATGCAAAAAATTGCAAATACCTTGCCAGCGGGGCAATCTGCAGTAATTCCTGAGGCAAACCATGTATTCAAAAATCAGGAAAAAGCCTTATCCGATACGGTTATTTCATTTTTAAAGAGTTAGTAATTTTTTATCAAAACATATTCTTCATCTGTGCTTGGTTCTTCAAATTGCTTCTTTAATTCATCAAAATGCTGTAAATTATAATCTGCTATAGTCCCACTTCGTTTTGAAATACGTTGTTTCAAAATGTCATCTGGAGCATAGACATAATAAACAAGAGGTGAAAATCCCAACTTAATAGATTTTTCTATGGCCTCTTGACGGCTTTTTTTTGTCCAAAATCCCATGTCAAAAATAACAGATTTTCCGTTTTGGGCATATTCTTCTGCTTTTTTCCACAGATACTCTATAGTTTCAGAAAAACACTTGTCCCAATTTGGTTCATATTCTTCTTTGGAAAACAGCTTCATACACCACTCATCGGGATTGAGGTGAATTGCCTCCGTTTCTTTGGAGAGTTTTTGTGAATAAGTTGTTTTACCCGCCCCCAAAAATCCACAAATAAGGTAACAAGTCGGCAAGGTCATTTGTCTGTCTCCACTTGCCTAATAATCTCTTTTAGAAAATCGTCCAATCTGGAATCGGTAGTGTCCGCCCAATCAAAAGCGACATGTTCGGAACTGAGTGTCATGTTGGGTTCTGTGTCCATAACAATCTTATAATTTAATTGTAAATATCTTTCTGTTTTATCTTCATTCATAAACTCTTCAGAAATACCGATTAGTTGGGGATGCTTGCTTGATATATCCAAACCTATTTCTTCTTTTATTTCTCGTTTCAAGGCTTCAGATATTGTTTCACCATCTTCTACACTACCACCAGGGAATTCCCAACAATTTGGCAAAAAGTCATCTGTTTCAGAACGTTTTACTATTAGAAATTTGCTCTGATACATAATTACACCACAAACAGATAGTTTAATTTTGCTCATTTGCTTTTCTCCAGTATCTTCTTAACCTCTTCAGAGTATTTTACCTTTGTTTCGGGAACTCCTAAGTGCTGAGCAAATAAAATGGGCGTATCTAATGTAATTTCCGGATAGTGTACTTTCATTTGTTTTAAGGCCGTTTCCATATCCGGTGTATGCTCATCATATCCGTCTATTTCATTGGCTTGGCGCAAAGGCACATAATACACATGTGTCACATAAACAACCTCGGCCAATTGTTCGTTTGGATAGTCTTTATAGACTAAAAAACCTTTATGAATAAAGCCTTCATTTAGACGAAAAGTAGAAGTTTTTTCTCCATTCAAAAGGGCGGGCCAACGTTTTTCCACCAAATGAAGCCATTGTTGATTAGAAGATAAAGCATGTTCAACAAAACCTTTGATTACTTCAGCGGTTTCTTCCGGCGTTTGATGATCGTTATTGATAATAAAGTCGGAATAAGGACGATTCTGATAGCCTTCTTCATACATTTGCCGAATGCGATTTCTTTCCCAATCATCCAGTTCTCGCGTACCACGATTTTTCAAACATTCTTCCAAACTCGGTGCAAGGGTGATATTTATAAAACGAGTGTTTTCATCGGCTAGAGCAGACCATTTTTGATAACTTTCTTCTGAAATCGGATAAGCGAAGATAACGGTTTCAAACTCTTCACCTTCTTTTAATGCCAATAACTTTTCATTCAGTCGTTTTTTTCGTTCTGCCCACCCTTCTTTTAAGGATAAACCGAGTTTTTCTTGTTCGGCATCACTCATCAGTTCATCCACTTCAATAAAAGTGGCTTTCGGCAACAAGTTCACCAAAATCTTAGAAACCGTCGTTTTTCCGGAATTCATCGGCCCGTTAATGTTCAGTATCAGCATATCAGTCCCCTTTCATTATCCTTAAATTCATCTTATACAAATGCTTGGCACAAACCAATATCGGAATTAAAAGTAGGCTTGATACCATAAAGGTTGCTCCGACACCTATCCCGTCAAACAAGGGTTTCAAGCAGATAAGTCCCACCCCATGAAAAGCTTTTGCCAGCATTGATTTAACCGATAAAATTGTCGCCCGTTCATTGGATTGAATCCTATGATTGACCAAAACAGATGTTGTGATACTGGATAAAGAACTGGATGCTGATCCGATAATCATCAAACCCAAACACATATAAACACCCCATAACGGAACATAGGCCGATATACATGCCCCCAAAGAGGCAATGATAATAATTAAACTTTGCAATTTTATGGTTCCTGAAAGGTTTATTTTTTCCAAAATCCGACCGGAAATACCCGACCAAAAAGTTCTCATTAATGCATTGATACCTAGAATCAAACTGAAAACAAATACAGGTAATTGATGAAATACCATAACGGATTGTAATCCCCACATCAAAATAAGCGTTAATGTCCCATACACCGCTGGTAAAAGCATCAGCCATTTTATTTCAGGATGTTTAACGGCATATTTGGAAATATCCAAAATATCCTGCCATTTGCTTTTATCTTTGTCAACAATACGTCTGGATTCGGGAACATCCGGTAATTGCCATAAAATAACAACACTTAACATTAAACAGAAAATTGTTATGTATAACGGAATAGTTGGCCCCAAAAATTGATAGATAAAAGCACCGCTCAGTGTCGCAACCATCAAAGCAATTCCATCCAACATTTTCATTTTAGCATATTTTTTATGGAATAAACTTTCTTTATGTCGTTTTTTCAATAAATCGTATAAATATGCTTCCGCCGTGCCGGAAATGAAAGCAATCGCTAATGCAAATAACAATTCCCCCAGTAAAATAATGAAAAATCCTGAACCCAAAATCCAAATAACATGTCCCAAGATCCAAAACAATACCCCGATAATTAAAGTGTGTTTTCTGGAAAACAAATCACCGATATAGCCGGTTGGAACTTCCATAAAAAATACAGTGAGATTTGATATCCCTTGAATCAAGAAAAAATCCCCCATACCAACACCTTTAAACCCATAAAAAAGCATTAATGTCGGCAGGCAAAACAATGCCGATGTTAAGGCATAAGCAATAGATAACCATCTGGGGGCTGATTTAAGTGAAATCATTTCTGTTCTTTCTCCCATTCGGATTTGAGCTTGCTCCAAATATTGGTATCACGTAAATGCTGATGATAATCATCCCAGATATCTTGACGCATCACGCCTTCCAAAACATAACCACAGCGTTCAGCCACATGAGCGGACCGTAAATTATGGGTATCATTTTTAATAATAATGCGATTGATTCCCATCTGAAAAGCAAGTTTTTCCAATGCATGAACAGCCTCTTGCATATACCCATGACCCGTTGCATCATCTCTCAGCCAATAACCGATTGCGGCCGATTGATGTTTTTCTTCAATATGGCATAAGGCAACAATACCCAAAATTTGATTTGTTTCTTTTTGATAAATCAGATAGTCAGAGCCACTTCCTTCATCCCAATATTTTTGGTAAGTTCCAATAAAATAGCCAGAAAATTCATCTTCGGGGGAGTGCGTTTTATCCACCCAAGGGAGCCATTCTCGCAGGGTATTTCTGGATTTATCCACAATCGCGTAAAGCTCCTCAGCCAATTTAAAGGTCGGCTTTAGGGGGTGTTTTAAAATAATCCGTTCTGATTCAATTTGTTCTGGTAATTGCATTTGTTATCCTTTCGTTTTTAAGAATTTTGCCATTTCATGATACAGGGTAAGGGATTTTTTCCAAAATTCAGCAACCTCTTTGGAATCAGAAGCGCCTCTGGTTTTTGTAAAGCCATCCAAAATCATCACCTTATCAATGCTACTACCAACCCCATCAGATTTTTCGGCAATCGTCGTTTTCTGTTCATGAACTAAGCATTTCGTGAATCCATCTGGGGTAGCAAAGGCCAAACATTCCCGGATAATCATAGAGCGATCTTTGACATCTTTCATCAAGCGTAATAAATCCTTATCCGAAAGTGTTTGATTGATATATTTGATAAAAGGTCCGGGGAAACCACCCAGCGCTGGAATGTAATATCCCACATCAGATTTAATCACAGGTGTATTCAGTTTTTTTGCAGCATATTGGGCCGAATAAGTCGCAACCTCTGTCACATCCAAAGATTGAATCTCGGGTGTTTCTATTTTGGCTTGAGCAAGTTCTAAGCCATACTTAGCGAAGATATCTCGGCCAATTTCCCATTTTCCTATATTTCCTGTAACAAATGTGACTTTCATATGACCTCCTTAAAACTGATTCTTTTCTAATTTTTCCTTATACCACTTAGCAAAATCATCTAGGGCATGTCCCCAAAATTGTGCCTCATATTCATGGTTGATGGCGCGTAATTCGCTGAGTGTTTTTTCTTCCCCATCAGGGATATAAAACTTGTCATGCCAACGCCCTTTCTCTCCTTTGGATTCATAAGAAATACGCCCCGTGCTTCCCCCTGTAAACAAGATAGGTTCTTGTCCTGGTTCACAATAGGCAAAACAATGTTCCAATTTAGCATGCCTATTCGGGATATCTTTCATCATATCTAAAAACTTTTCTGTTCCTATTTGCTTGTCAAAATAGGCATTATAAGGTCCTGGCAAACCGCCCAATGCTTCGATATAAAGCCCTGAATCGGATTTCAAAACCGGAACTCCCAGTTTTTCAGCCCCATACTTAGCGCTAAATTTAGCAACCTCACCACAAGTTTTTGCTTGAATCTCCAACACTTCAAAAGAAGGTTTCATGATTTCCAAATTAAACCCATATTTCTTAACAAGAAATTCATTGGCTTCTTGAACTTTATGAGGATTTGTCGTTAAGTAAATAAGTTTATTCAGCATTAAAAAGTATCCTCGTAAAAAGAAATTCCTGAATTGATTTTAAAAATAGCTTCTTTTAAATAAGGACAAGTGTTGTTAGGAGTATTATTCCATTCATGCCATTCTAAACGTTCACATTTGTTCGGTTCTTTGTTTTCAATATCACCTGACCACTTACGACATTCAAAGTAAAATTGCAAATATTCTTCACCTTTATTACTGTGGCAAATGGTCTTTAAGGTCAAATCCTCTGGGCAAATATCAACACCTACCTCTTCTTTGGCTTCACGAATAGCGGCCGATATAACCTGTTCATTCCCATCCAAATGGCCACCAACGAATCCCCAATATCCACTGAACGAGCAATTTTGCCTCAGTTGCAACAAAACTTTATCGTCTTGGCGTAACATTATGAAAATCCCAACGGGTATTTTAAATCTTTCCGGTCCTGACATATTTCCTCCTTGATTAAAAGGTCTCCATAAAAATTTGGGCAAAAATATCTTTGAATTGCTCAGGGTGGTCTGTGATTTTTTGCTTTAATTCAGGGATTGTAAATTCGTGGACTTCAGCTACCTCAGAGGGATCAAAAGTAATCGGATCATCAGAAATCACCTTGAATACATGATGAAAGGCACGTGGCTTTCCATTCTTTAAAGTATAATCTTTTCCAAGAAAATCTATTTTGGTTGCTTTGATTCCCATTTCTTCGCTTAATTCACGTAAGGCAGCCTGTTCATAAGTTTCACCAGCATCCACATGCCCAGCAGCAGAATAACTCCATTTCCCGGGATCTGTTTTCTTGGTAAGGGCGACTTTCTGTAAAATAATATTTCCTTTGGTATTAAATAAAAAAACACCGGCAATCATGGGACATCTTCCTTCGGGGATAGGTTCCCCACGTACAGCGACATCCACGGGGTAATCTTCTGTATTTGCCAGATTGATAACCTCTTTACCGCATCCCATTAAAACAAAGGGTGTTGCATTTTGACTGGATAAAGTATCCATATCTACCCAAACCGCTCCATTAGAATCCAATCCATCCCCTTGTGTGGTGGGTTCACCAGCCACCTCTACATCAAACAAAATCCCCGTATGTTGCATACAGCCTTCTTCTCCACTTTCTTTGGTAAATTTGGAAAAGAAAATTGTTTTTTCACGCTGATTGGTGCAAGAAATCAAATCACAGTTTGTCTCTTCTTTAATTTCACGGGCCACAGTTTGTTCGGGTGTTTCACCTGCCTCAGGACTGCCACCGGGTAAATCATAAAGCCCTGTATAAGGACCGCGTGCTTTACGAATCAGTAAAATCTGATTATTTTTACGAACAATTCCATAAACACCTTTATGGGAACGCGTCACAAAAGAATGTAAAAAAGCCGGTTGCATAGCTATTTCCTCCTGATTTTCAATCAGAATATCCTTTAATTCATAAAAATTCAAGAAAAATATAACCTATTCTACATTAAACCATTCCATGCAGGTAATGAGTAAGTGATTGTAATCAGCGGCAGTGGCTTGACGGTAAAATTCATCTTGTTCTTTTTTGGAGATGTTAGCGCGCCTCATCCCCGAAAGACATTTGCCTAAAATATAAAAAGCATTCCCGTTCTCGCCTACCAGACTCACAGTAATCTCAGGATATTTGGGACTGGACATATTCCAACTCCTTTTCAATGGCTTTGTATTTAGCGACCATTTGTTCCAGTTTATGTGCTAGACGATTGATTTCGTATTTATATTTAAGTGGTTGCGCTGGGGTGTTAAGTCTGCTCAGTCGTCTATCCAATCTATCAAGTACTCTAATTGCGTGGTTATAAACCATCGGCATGCTGATTTTGTAATTTGGAGGAATGTCATTATAATTTTTCATTTTCTACTCCCATATATCGGCAATAGCTTGAGCCTGAAGGATCAACATAGAGCGTTGGCTTGCCTGGGCATTTTATAGCAACTACTTTGCGGTGGCCAAAATCATCATAACCACCTTTGCCAGATAAGAAAATGTAGTTATCCAATGGGCGTTGACAGAGAGCCTCATACCAAGTTGGTGGTAGCTTGACAGTTTCTTCAATTAAGACCTCTTCGGCCTCATGCGTATACTTTTTGCATAAAGTTTTTACTTCTTCAAAATCCGAAGGTTTTCGCACTAAATAGACTTTAACTGTATTCATAATAAACTCCTTTGTTTACAAGACAATGAATGCTTGGAAAAACGAAAAAGTCCAGTCAATCTTGTTGATTTTTATTTTATATCCCTATGTTTACTATTAAATGAGGAACAAACAATGTATACAGCCATTAAAATAAAAGACTATATATCTCTTGTAAAAGGAATTTTAGGTGCCGTTGTCATGTATTTGTTTGGTGTTATTGCTGATATTTCAGGCCCTAAAATGGCCGTTGTAACCGCCATGACTGTAAAGATAATGGTTTTAATTATTTCATTTATTATTCTAAGGAAAGGGAAGAAAACTAATCCTTTAAAAATGAAATAACCGTATCGGATAAGGCTTTTTCCTGATTTTTGAATACATGGTTTGCCTCAGGAATTACTGCAGATTGCCCCGCTGGCAAGGTATTTGCAATTTTTTGCATATATTCATCCGCTTTTTCATCTTC
>JAZQUH010000033.1:0-1324 GCA_045631185.1 Alphaproteobacteria bacterium
ATCTCCTCGCTTGTCTTCCAACTTCACCTTCCGCACCATGTTGAAAGTGCAGGAAGCCATCCGCTTGAAGGAACTGAAACAAGAAAAGCAGATGTTCTGGGCAACCGTAGCGGCTTCCATATTTCTATTGGTGGGGTGCGGTGTGGTCATCCGTCATTTCTGGGGCGATGTCTTTTTGGCGATGTTTACCAATGTCTTCACAGCCTTTGCCCGACTGGACTTGTTATCTTCTCCTTATGCGTTCCTGTCTTTGGCCGTCTTGCTCTTATTAGGATTCGATTATTGGATGCGTCGGGCTTATTTCAAACGGCATGGGAAGGAGTGAAAATACTGAATTCGGCGGTTTGGACAGATTTTAAATCAAGCTGCAAAAGTATCTTTCAAAAAATCAGAATATCCTAACTGCCTGATTTATAAAACTAATTTCTGACTTTTTGTGCTGAATAATAACTTTTGTAAAAGTCAGGAATTGGAAAGGTGATGTGATTTGAAAAACGCCTTCGCGAAAAAATAATTTGCCTTCGCAAAAAATAAAATCGCCTTCACGAAATGGACAAAACTTGAAGAAGAATCAATCAACTCTTCAGCAACTTTTTTAAATTCTTCTTCAAGTTTTCCTCGAATAAACTTTTTCTTTTCTCCTCGGATTCTGATTTTTCTGAATGCTAAAAATCAGACGAAAAAATCAGGAATTAGCATTGATAATCAACAGGTTGACTGTTTCTGATTTTTTGAAGGATGATTTTTCCTTTTTCGAAAAAAAATCCTCCAAATACTTGACTTCGCATTTTCAATATTGTATTTTTGCCGACGGAAACTCAAAAAAACATTTTTGGTGATTATCTAAAAATTTCTCAAAATAATCCCTGAAAAACTTGACAACCGCTGTTCAAATGTGGTATATTTGCCAATGGAAAGACAAACTATCCATAATTAAGTATGGATAAAAAAATCATATTTTCTCACTGAATCTCATCATCTGTCGACATTTCTCGACATGACGCTTTGGCGACGTTTTATATTTGCAACCATAAACTAAAATTAAAGATCTATGACCGAAACACCAAACATGACGGGCGCAAACCCAACGTTGGAAGACCTCCAAATCTTCCTCAATGAAAACTTCGACTTCCGTTACAACATCTTGACCGACATGCCGGAATGCAAACCGAAGAACACGACCACCTATCGAATGATAGACAAACGAATGATGAACAGCCTTAGCTACAAGGCTATGATGCAGGGCATCGATTGCAAGGATGCCGATGTGAAGCGATTCCTTTTCTCTGATCAGATTGCCACACACCATCCTTTCCAGGATTAC
>JAZQUH010000034.1:0-153074 GCA_045631185.1 Alphaproteobacteria bacterium
GTGGGGTTTGTTGTGGGAATAACGCCCGCAATCACGCCCAAAGGTGAAGCCACAATTTTTGTGCCGTTCACTTTATCACGTTTGATGAAGTCGGAGGCCAAGCGGTTCTTAGGAAGACAAGGGTCTCTTACAACTCCTTGGCTCACAGAACGACATGGCTACGATCCGACTTGTGGGGTTTGTTGTGGGAATAACGCCCGCAATCACGCCCAAAGGTGAAGCCACAATTTTTGTGCCGTTCACTTTATCACGTTTGATGATACCGCATGTTTTTTTATTTTTGTGTTTATTATAGATATATTCGGCGGCAAAATGGTTTTTAATGATTTTGTCTTCCAAAACCCCCATGCCTGTTTCGGCGACGGCCATTTCGGCCAAATCAATGCGCATTTTATCGGCGGCTGTTGCGGCGGCCTTAAAAATGGCATTTACCTTTTCTTCCGAAAAAGTTGCATATTGATTTTGGGCAATATGCACCCGTTCAATCAAAGATTCTAAATCTTCTATTGTTTTGACTTCACTCATCATTTTTCCTTTCTTCTAGTGATTGTCCTTTTTCTGCATAAGCTGTGACTTTTTTGAATGCATCCTTTAATGACCCTAAACAGGCATTACCGGCAATACATCCACCTGGGCAACACATAACTTCAATTAGGTTGCCGGCCGGGCATTTGCCAGTTTTGGCATACATTTTCAAATCACGGATAGACGCTTTATCCAACCCGTTGACAACGACAGGTTTGATGGCATCTTTTTCACCTTTCCAGACGGTCTGGACCGAACGGGCCACGCCACCTGTTAAGGCAAATTCACGGGCTTGCTTGGAACTTTTATATTCAAATTCCTCTTGCGCACAGGAATCCATTTCAATACCCATGGCAATTAAAGTTGCCCCTAATTCTTCAAAATTCATCAAA
This sequence comes from Alphaproteobacteria bacterium, assembly GCA_045631185.1. Taxonomy (GTDB): domain Bacteria; phylum Pseudomonadota; class Alphaproteobacteria; order CAAHEQ01; family UBA3637; genus UBA3637. The sequence continues at coordinate 918 of JAZQUH010000034.1, forward strand.
TAATTCACATTGGGATTATCCAATACTTCACGACGTTTAGCAAAGCAAGGACTGATGAAAACGGTTATCGCATCCGGATGTGCCTTTTTCACCAACTCGGCTGTATAATAAAGCGGTGTATGGGCATCCGAAACATAAGGTTTGATTTCCGGTAAATGTTTTTTAACCAATTCGTTATAACCGGCACAACATGATGTTGTCATAAAGGGAGCGCCGGCTTCCAAACGTTCTTGGAAATCTTTTGCTTCCGTTGCTGTTGTGATATCGGCGCCTTGTGCCACTTCATAGGTATCAAAGAATCCGATTTTTCTGAAAGCATCTTTTATTTGTTCGGGTGAACATGGTAAATGACCGATTAAAGCCGGTGCAAACAAAGCAATTACCTTTTTACCGGCTTTGATGTTTTTCAAAATATCAATAATTTGAGATTTCGGATGAACGGCCCCGAACGGACAAGCGGTCACGCATTTACCGCAGGAAATACATTTTTCTTTGTCAATACGGGCATAACCTTGTTCATCTTTTGTAATGGCGTTGACCGGACAGGCGCTTTCGCACGGTACAACCGTTTTAACAATGGCACCATAGGGGCAGGCGGCCATACAAAGACCACATTTTTTACATTTGGATTGATCAATAACGGATTTGCCGTCCACATGCGAAATGGCCCCGAAACGACAAGCGTTCATACAGGGACGTGCCACACAGTTTTGGCATAAATCTGTCACATAAATACGGGCAGACGGACAGCTGTGACAGGCTGTTTCCAATACGGTTAAAGGATCCGGATCTGGATGTGTTCTGTCCAAGGCCTTTTGTGCATATTCGGATAACAAAGTCTTGTCATCATCTTCTTCAATGGAAAAACCCAAACCGGCCAATGTTCTGGAACGCAAAATGGCCCGTTCTTTATGAATACAGCAACGGAAAGGTACTTCATCACCTTTCGGGCGCATGTCATAGGGAATCAATCGTGCATTTTCGGCAAAATTGTCGGATAAAAAGGCACGGATTAAACGCACCAAAACTTCACGTTTTATTCTTTTTGTTTCTAATTCTGAATTACTGGTCATTTTTTAATTTACTTTCAATAATATTTGTTACTTTTTCAACTGTTGCCGAAGAAACGATTTCATCATCAACCAAAACATAAGGCGCTTTTGAAAATGAATCATTTTGATTGCAAAGCCCCAAACATCTGACCGATGTGACTTCAATTTTATCGGCATACTTTTCTTCCAAAGTGCTCAGCATGGATTTGATGATGTCTCCTCCCATCACAAAGCAAGCTGTTCCTTGGCAAACTTTTACGTTTATTTTTTTCATGTTTTCCTCCTAAATATAATTAATAATAACTTGTTTTAAATAATTGTCTTCTAATAATTTTTTCATTTTTTTTATTACTGTTCTTCGCACCTCTATTTCAATGGGTAAAGTTGGATCATAATGCGCCTGATTTAACATGGCGCCCACCATAAACTCAATAATATCCGAGCTTAATAAAAAATCCACCAACAAACCGGCCGCATCCTTGTGATTTAATTCCCCGCGTTCCAAATATTCGTTGGCTCTGGTCAGGGTCAAAATTCCTTCGGTCACCAAATCAATACCGTTCATTTGTGCAATGGGCGGTAAATCGGCCGATGAATTTGACTGAATTGTGGTAATTTCCCGTTTCAATTCACGGGATACAATATTGGCGGTTGTTCCGCCACAAATGGCCTTTTTACCCATAAAAAATCCGAAAGACATACAATATTCTCTGTCTTTGACTTTGTTATAGGGCGGGCCTGTAAAAATCAAAGCTTTTCGGGGTTTTCTGAAATATAAAACAGCGCAGGAAATATCATCACCGGCTTGATTTTTTGGTTCAACTGATAGTGCTTGTTGAATGACTTTTTGGGCTAATTTCGTGCTGGATACTTTTGAATCCGATTTCAGATAATCCTGCAAAAAATCCACTAAACCATTTCTTTGAAAGCCAAGCGGATATTCATGGGTGCCGATACCGGCCTGAGTTACGCCATCGGAACAAAAGACGAGCCTGTCACCTTCTTCGGCTTTAAATTGATATAATTTTAAATGTCTGTCCGGAAATTTAGGGGATGTAAATTCTGTGTATGTCAGGGGTACTTCTTTGTCTTTTCGTATTAAAACGAAAGAAGGATTTCCTTCTTCCACCACCCACACAGTGCCGTCATTTCGGCAATCAATGGCGGAAAAAGTGGCATAGCTGATTTTTCTGACCTGACAAACGGGTAAGGCATCCATAATAATTGTTGCAGCCTTTTGAATGGGGATGTCTTCTTCGATAAAGCGTAACAACATGGTGGAAGTCATGCATGACAAGATATTGGCCTTTATACCACTGCCCAAACCATCGGATAAAACCGCCAAAACACGTTCTTGATTATCGGCCCGTTTGGAAACAAAATAATCCCCAAAGGCGTTCTGTCCGTGTTTTTTAATTTGTGCGCAATCGATATCAATAAACATTTACTCTTGTCCTTGGTTATACTCGCTTGCAATTGTGTTTAAAATTGTTTCGGTTTGAACCATATGCTCACCCAATAAACAGGCAATTTGTTGAACGGTTGATATATTTTTATCAATCACTTCTTTTGCCTTTTTGGCCACCATTTCACGTGAATGATTGGCATTTGTCATATCGGTAATAACGGCGCCGATGCTGACGGTGGGTTCAACCGAAAAGATATGTAATTCATAGCATTTATTTTTAAATCTGTAATTTTCTTTTTGAATTTCCTGACCGCTGTTTAAAACGGAAGTAAATAGTTTTTCGGCATCAAAGAAAAGCTGTATCGGTTGACCGATTAACTTTTGTGGATTGGCCAGATACAGTTCTTTATCTTCTTCCACAAACATTTTGACAAAGGCTTCATTCGTTTCCAAAATGTTTAATTGTTTATCCAACATCACCATTGCCGAAGGAATACTCTTTAACATGGCATTGGCTTTTTTCGTGGCCATTTTACGCATATAGGACACACACATGGATGGTTCGGCATTACCGTTTAACAAAGCTTTTGCCATATCCTTACATGTTTGATACCCGCAACCGGCACAGTTTAATTCATCTTCGGGGCGATATTTTCCGATTTTGTTTAGCGCTTTGCGAATTTCATCCATGGTATATGTTTTTTCCAAAACAGGGGCAGGGGTGTATTTTTCACAAACGATCGTGTCGGCCTTTTGTGGGATATTATCCCGATTTCTTAAATGGCGCATAATGCGTGAAATATTGTTCACATCTGACATTTTTGTGGCAATGCAAGGACCGTGCATACAGCCACCCAAACAGGCCAAAGCCTCAACAAAAACAGGATTTTTTAACTGATCTTTTGCTAATGATTCTACGGCCAAATTAAACGATTCCAAAGAACAGACCGGACATAAATGAACACTGTCTTTAATGCCGATTTTCTTAATTGTTTCACACATGCCACCGTCCATCGGGTATAAAGCCCCTTCGTGGGCATATTCGGGCACAAAAGATTCACTTAAGCAATCACCTTCGGCAATGTCAATATCACCTTCTTTTAACCATGTTTTTAATTCTTCAAAGGTCAGGGCGTAATCCATTAAATCCTTATGTGTATCGGCTTCTTCTTTTTTGGCAATACACGGCCCGATAAACACCACGGATATATCGTTTCCGTAAGTGTCTTTTAAAAGTTTGGCATGTGTTAAAGCGGGCGAAGCCACCGGCACAATGTGTTCGGCCAATTCCGGCTTGTATAATCGGATATATTTCACAATAACGGGACAGGCACTGGAAATCAACAAGCCTTTGTCGGTGTTGTTTAAAATTCGGGCTGTTTCTATGGACACCTGTTGTGCCCCCAATGCTGTTTCACTGATTCCTTTAAAGCCTAATTTTTTCAAAGTTGCAATCAACTGTCTGGATGTGCATTGAAATGAAGCGCGCCAACTGGGTGCCAAAGATACGTAAACATCCTTTCCCGATGCAATCAAACGACGCACAGCCTCTATATCATTTCTGACACGCTTGGCATGGCTGGGGCAGGGGGCAACACATCGCCCACAGGCAATACATTTTTCTGATAAAACACAGGCATGACCTTCCTGAATCCGAATGGATTTAACCGGGCAACGCCTGACACATTTATAACAATCCTGACATTCGTTAAATAATGTATAAACAACGGCGTTTTTATTGCTCATAAAGCCTCCAAAATCTGAATCAATTCATCTTGGGTTGGTTTTGAATATTTTTTATCGTCAATAAAGATATTCGGTCCGTCCTGACATAAATTCGTGCAACGGCATCCCACCAACTCAATTTGAATGTCTTTTTTGTTTTTTTGTATGTAATCCTGTAAAAAGGCCAGCGTCTTATCGTTTCCCCTGATATAACACGAACTTCCCAAGCAAACTTTTATAGTAGTCATTTCCTTCTCTTTTGTGATTTTTTTCACATTATAGAAAAAAACAATCCGTTTGTCAAGCAAAAATGATAGGTTTTTACGCATTTTTAAAGGGGGCAACACGCCCCCCTTGCTTATTTTTTGTTTTAATTAAATGGAATGATTACCGCCCCAAAGAATTGGATATCCGATTGATTCTTTCAGCGCCGATATTTTTTGTAAAAGTGTCAGTGTCTTTTGTTAAAGAGTCATAGGCCCCTTTGCCGGCATATAACATTGCCCCTAAAATGGCAAATTTCATTAAAATACCGCAACATCTGGCAAAGGAAAATTCAGGTTGAGCGTTTTTTCTTAAAGTATCAATCATGGGCATTCCTCCTTCTATAATAATATTATACCACAAAACGCCCAAAAAGCAAGTTTTTGCCACTGAAGTTAACCTTCGGAGCAAATTACAGAAGAATTGAAAGATAAACTACAAAAAATACAGTTGTAATCCATCAAAAGTTCTGATACAGTAGAGAAAAAGGAGGAAATATGAAAAAGATTTTATTTTTAAGCCTAATGTTACTTTTTACAAATACTAGTTATGGGGATAGTATCTATAATTGTCCTCCTGCAACCTTTAAAAATTTTGGTTGTAACAGTAATATTGTTTTTGAATCAACAAAAGAAGAGTGTGATACTTGTTCGGGGAGAGTGTATGAAAATGGACTATGTATAAAAGAAAATAGCAGTGGGCGATTTGTAGGGAATGTTGAATGTGGATACAGTGCTTACTTTAATTGTGATTTTATTATAGGTGTGGGAGCATCAGAAGAAGAATGTAATAAATGTCCAAATAGAAAAATGGATGGGGTATGGTGTAGGTTAAAAGAATGTCCTTTGGGATATTTTTCTCAATATGAACATACACTGAGCGATTGTATTTCATGCGATGAGGTACATGCTGTTCGTAGATATTCAAGCGAGTGTTTAAAAAAATGCCCAAATCGGGAAATAGGTGGAATACATAATCGTTGTGTATTAAAGGAATGTCCTGAGAATCATATAAAAGATGTATATGGGAATTGTATTTATTGCTCTGAAAAAATAAGACATCCTATAAGAACGACAACTGAAGAATGTTCTAAATGTGAATACTTAAAATTTATGGGAGAAGACTTATGTACACCAATATCAAGGCAAGATAATTCATTTTGGTTCTATAATGAAGCTTATACTCATGATTGGAGTAGCTCAGAATTTTATAACATTTCGTGTGATAGAGATGTTTGTGTAAAAACAACACAAGAAGAATGTGCTCTGTGTAAAGATAGATATTATAGCAATGGTTATTGCTTGTTGCGAAATAGTCAATTTAAAAATTGTGAAAATAAAATCACATTCCTTCACGTGGTTGAGTAATTCTGTATATCAATCATATTTAAGAGTCCGATAATTTGTAAAATTTAGTCAATTTTGAAAGCTCAATTATCGGACTCAGCGAAAGGCTTACAAACAAAAGTAAAAAGCCCTCATTTTTTTGAGGGCTTTAAAACATGGCACGGGCTGCTTTGTGATTATCGGACCAGAATCACAGAAGAGGTGAAAGAGAAAACTTCATTTTATTGACAAGGGATCATTTATTCGCTGAGTAAACCATAAAGAAACCGAACCCAAGAAGACCGACGGGTATTAAAATGGGGGCTATCCCAGATTCGCCATTAGATTGCCAATATATGTAACAGCCCAAAAATAAGAACATTAATGCGCCAACTATATAAATCACATAAAAGAAATTCTCAGGCTCAGAAATGAAACGATGAATTTTTTTCTTCGTTTTTGGAGAGGTAAGAATATTAAGGGTTGTTCGATATGGAAAATATAAAATGGAATAGCATGCAATAAACGAAGCCTCGTTAGAGATTTCTGCGCGCTTTAAAATAAATGATAGTGCCATTAGTGCGCCTAAACATATAAGACAAAGAAAACCCAATAAACCTGTAACAAACATATCGTTTGATGAAGTATCAAAACGTCTGGAAGTTTTGAATATTTTTCTGTGTGCATATAATGCTGATGGTAAATAGGCTAAACTTATTAGGTTATTTTCAGCTATGTTAGCGTGAGACAATGATAATAAAACTCCTGTAAAAGATATAGACAGTATTACGCAAAACATAATGTCAAATAGGCGTTGCCCCGGATTGGTCAAAAAATTTTGAAACGCATTATATATTGATGCTAAGGCAAAGAATATAATAATTAAAAGAAGCTCTACTAAAAGAATGCTGGTTATGTTACTTCCGCGCCAATCCAATGCATAACCTAAAATAAAAACAAAAATAAAATTGATATAATCAAACATAACTCCCCTCAGAGAATATTCAGGATTATCCATGTTTTTTTCTTGTTCCATACTGCCTCTCTCTACCTAGAACCTGTCGAAACAGACTCGTTTATTCTTTTTTGAACAATTTCTTTAAGTTCATCTTCTGTTTCCGCAGCAAACATACCCTCAGACATCCCCTGCATCATCCCTTGCATTCCCGTAATCATTACTTCCGAAAATTGGTTCATTTTTTCCTCGGCATTAACGTTTAACTCTTTAATATTTGGTTCTCCAACATCAGATAGATCTAATCCCAATTCATTCCTGGTAAAGAATTCACTTGGATTTCTATGAAAAACTTCTAGTTGCTTCTTGGAAAGAGGTGTTGCATTAAAAGGTGAAGCGTTCATATCCTTGAAGCATTGAACCAGATCTGGTTCTTCAATAATTCCTGAACAAACGAGGTGTTTTCCTGCTATAACATTGAAAATACCATCATATGGGGTATAATTATAAGGATGGTTTTCAATCCAACCCTTGGAAGTTTTATACAGATCGTATATTTGATTCTTGGGTAAATCCTTTTTTGTATTGTTTACAAAATTTTCTGCTTGACTTGTTCCATCAGCATAAAATCTTTGGCGCATTAGAATTTTACTGTCTTCATACAATGCAAGTTCAATTAAACGCTCATCAAATAGTTTTTTTATTTCTAAAATTTTTTGATTGTCCTTGTAATATCTTTCAGTAATAACACCACCATCGTGTATTGTTTCTCGTATATTGGCCTTAAGAGTCGTGTATGGGGAGCTTGGAATTATATCTTTATATTCTTTTTGCCAAATGGTTTTCCCCTTATCATACATAGTTTCTTTAATTAATCCTTGTTCATCAAACTCTTTATGAAGGCCATCAGGAACACCATTTATATAAAGTCCTTCTTGGCCATGTTGATTCCACTCTCCTTCTTTTTTTGGTGATTCTTTTATCATTCCGTTCAAAACTACTCCGTTTTCTGATCGCAAACGAATATAGGGAGTTCCTTGAATGATTTCTTGTTTTTCACAAAATCCCCGCATACACATATCTGTCAAAATACGAATGGGAACACCATTTTCAAAATCCTTTTCGACCCACATCATCTCATTTATATATGCTTTCCCTGTATAAGGTTTCCCATTAATATCATAAGCAGAAATCCCCGTTTGCCATGGAGCACTCATGGCAGTAGCACTCACAAATAGTAATCCAGAAAAAAGAAATTTATTTATTTTCATAGTCATTTTCTCCCTTTTAAAATGTCATCTTGTTGTCATTATAAATAAGATTTTCTAACATTGCAACATAAAATAGTCCGATAATTGAGAAAATTTAGCATTTTTTGAGGTTGCCACTATCGGACTCGAGGAAATGCTTACAAATAAAAGAAAAAGCCCTCATTTTTTTTGAGGGCTTTTAAACATGGTGCGGGCTGCTTTGCGCTTATCGGACTCAAATATCAGAGGAATTGCTTAATCTTTAATTCGGATATTTCTTGCTGTACGAATAACAGTTCTCTTTTTGGATATTAATTGAGTTTTTCTTTTTTCTGTTGCATATTTTATAAGTTTTAAAACACCTGATTTATTATTTCTATACTTTGCTCTTTGCTGTATTTCCTTAACAGTCATGCCAGCATCAACTAACATTTTTCCAAATTTAAGAAAATCTTCTTTTTTATACTGGTCATCAAACACATTGCTTATAACTGTATCATGGCAATGTCCCTTGATACGAGGATTAGCACCTTTATCAAGTAAAAATTTAAAGACATTTTCAGAACGCTCCCATAAAGCTCGGTGCAAAAATGTTTGGAACACAGGTTTCCCTGCTTCTGGCACTTCCCAAGCTGGAATAACATATAAATTATTGACGTCAATTTTATCTTTCTCTAAGGCTTTTTTTACTGATGAAACATCGTCATTATCGATGGCAATAAGTAAATCTGAATCAATGCGCTTGAAAGTATAATCGGATACAGAAATAGGAGGAGTTAGTACACTTTCGCCAATGGTATACCGAAGTTGATAATGCTGATGCTCAGGAATTTGATTTTTATTCATCACTAAGCCAAAAGGCTTTCTCCATTCCATATCCATAACTTTTCCTTTTGTTTAAATTTTAAATGCAGTTGAATTATAGCATAAAAGGTCTTGATTGTCAATGTTCTTGATCTGTTGGAGTCCGATAATTGAAGAATTTTGGCGATTTTTAACAATCGGACTATCGGACTCAAATCACACTAGATTTGAAGGAAAAATTGGAAAAAATAATTTAAATGTCTTGACAATGGTATAAAAATGATATAGTGTGGGGATATATGAAATAAAGGGGAGTTTATGAAACGCTTTCAAAACGTATTTAAAGGTCAAAATAATGGGACTTTGTACACACACACACATTTAATTTCTGAAAAGCAGAATCAAACCGGCCGTTCTATGGTTGAAATGCTGGGTGTATTGGCTGTGATTGGTGTATTGTCAGTTGCTGGAATAGCTGGTTTTAAAAATGCAATGGATAAAAATAAAGCAAATACGATTATTAATGAAGCTCAAAAACGGGCGACTTTGGTTGTGCCACAGATTCAACTGATGGGAAATGAAAATCCAACTATCGCTGAATTTATTAATAATGATTTAGGATATGGCGAATTTGATACAAAAGTTTATACTAAAGCGGATGGATTACCTGAAGGTCAATTTGGGATAAAAGTATCTGGGGTCAATAAATCCATCTGTCAAAATATATTAAATACAATTGGTGACAATACTGTTATTCGCAGATTATCAACACCTGATGCCCCCACAACACCCATCACAACTTGCGGTGAAACAAACACTTTTTTGATGGTTTATAATAATGATATGACTTCAAATGCTGTGGCTGGAGAATTTGGATATGATGATTGTCCGGAGTCCTTTCACCAATGTGATACAACGCATTCTTGTGTTGCAACAGAAAATGATTGTCCCGCTATTTGTGAATTGGATCAAGCCTTATCCATGGGATGTGTTTGCCCTGAACATCGTGATAGAACAGGTGGTATTTGTGGCGATTGTGTTGATGTGGAAACATATGTCACTTGGGAACAATCTGAACATTATTTATCATCCAATGGTACGATGGGGGTAGATGATTTTGCATGTACATCATCTAGTATACTAAATTACAATCACCCTGCATTTAAAGCTTTTGATGGCAAAGTTAATTATGATGGTTCATACCGTTTTTGGCACGCTGCCATTAACGATATTCCAAATTGGCTTGCTTGGTACACATCAACCCCAATTAAAATAAATGCCATCACAATTACAAATAGGCCCTTTGAAAATGACCCTATATCAGATAGAGCTGTCCCCAAAAATTTTGAAATTCAATATTCCGATGATTTTTCCAATTGGACAGTCGTTTATACAGGGATAAATCCTCATGGACCTTTATTAAGTACAAATTTTCCTGTAAATTCAACTTCTGCCCATAAATACTGGAGAATTTATACAACCACAAATCACGTAGATGCATCTATTAGTCCTCACGTTCAGGAATATTCTTATACATCTATTGGAGAACTGATCGTCAATGCTGACGAATTGAACTCAATTACAGATTATGAGCTAAACGCTTCTGGCTACTGTGAAGTTGTCGAATAATTCTACTATTTTTTATAATAAAATCGCTTGTAAAGAGTCCGATAATTTGCGGTTTTTGACCATTTTTGAAAGCTCAATTATCGGACTCAGCGAAATGCTTGCGGTTAAAAGAAAAAGCCCTCATTTTCTTGAGGGCTTTAAAACATGGTGCCGCAGGTGAGAATGTAAATTCCCATTGTTCCAATGGGCCCCTTTCGCCTTTCGGCTCGGACTTCACGTTGCCCCCGTGAGTCCTCTCCCACTTGTGATACGCATTTAAAAAAAAGCCCCAAAAATGGGGCTCTTTTTAAATGGTGCCGCAGGTGAGAATCGGACTCACGACCCCGTCCTTACCAAGGACGTGCGCTACCACTACGCTACTGCGGCTTTGGTTGGTTTCATTTTTAACCGATTTTTTGAAAAAAGTCAAGTATAAAATGTGAAAAAAAGAAAAAATGTCCATTATTTTAAAAAAATAAAACTTTCACTTGACAGGGCTTTTAAAATTTGCCATAGTGTTATCAAACTTGGAAAGGATATTTAAATGAAATCTAATTTACTCTTGCGTGTTTTGTCTTCTGTTGTGATGGTGCCTTTGATTTGGTATGTGATTTGGTATGGCAAGTCGGTCTATGAAGATTATTCAATTCCGTTGTTTAAGATTTTCTTGGCATTATTGGGGGCAGGGCTGGCCTGGGAATGGGATACAATGTTCCATAAAAAACAGACAATTTCCGGTTTTTGGATGACGTTGTCGGCGGTTTTTGTGGCGTTTTTGGCTGAAGATAATCCGGCTTTTTCGTTTTGGATTATTTTGTTGGGGACAACATTGGCCTATTGGAAAAGTTCGGCTAATTTGGCCTTTTCCTTGGGTGCTTTTTATGTTTGTTTGCCTGTTTTGGCGCTCAGTTGGCTTTATTTTGCCAATGGTGATAGTGCAAAAGAAATGTTATTGTGGTTGTTCTTTGTTGTTTGGGCAACAGATGTGGGTGGCTTTATTGTCGGAAAAACCGTTGGTGGGCCTAAATTATGCCCGAAGGTGAGCCCCAAAAAAACATGGTCAGGCTGTTTGGGCGGTATTGTTTTTGCAATGTTGGTGGCTTGGATTTTTGCCATGTTCTTAAAAACTTATGGTTATATGGATGGTTCTTTCCAATTGACCAAAAAGGTATTGATTTTGTCGGCCGGTGGTTTGGCGATTGTGTCCCAAATCGGTGATTTATTTGAATCCTATATCAAACGCAAGTTGGATTTAAAAGATTCCAGCAATTTAATCCCTGGCCATGGTGGTCTTTTTGATCGTATGGACGGATTGATTTTTGCGGCCACAGTAACGGCGTTGGTTGTTTATTTAACAGGTAACGGGGGAATGTCTTCATGACCAGTTTGATTTATCTGTTTGCTTTTGTTTTAGTTTTGTCAATCGTTGTGATTGTGCATGAAGGTGGGCATTTTTTAATGGCTCGCCTTTGTGGTGTTCAGGTGGTTGAATTTTCTTTAGGCTTTGGTAAAGAATTATGGGGTCGATGTGATAAAAAAGGTACCCGTTGGAAAGTATGTTTAATTCCTTTGGGTGGTTATGTTAAAATGTTGGGCGATGAAGATGCGGCCAGTGCTAAAGGTTCTACTAAAGATATTCCTCCTGAGGATTTGCATAAAACGTTTTTGGCTAAAAAATTATGGCAACGTGCTTTAATTATTTTTGCTGGTCCTTTTACAAATTATCTGTTGGCTTTTGTTTTATTGACAGGGTTGTTTTTTTGCGTGGGACGTTTGGTTATTCCGCCGGTTGTGGGTAATGTGATGGCAGATTCTGTTGCCCAAAAGATAGGTATTCTTTCGGGCGATAAGATTGTGTCTATTAATGACAGAGAGATTATTTCCTTTTCGGATATAGCTCGTGTTATTCGTTTGCAAGAATATGGTCGCCCATTGGAAATAGTGATTCAACGAAATGAGGTAGAAGAAAAACTATCTGTTGAACCCCTTTGGCAATCCGAAGAACAACAACCGTTGTTAGGTGTTCAGGCGTCTGTTGATCATTATCAAGTTGAAAACAGTTTAAGCTTTTTTGAATCTGTTAAAGAATCTGCTCAGACTATATGGCAGGTAACTGCTGATACATTACGTTATTTGGGGCAAATTATTACAGGAACTCGTGCGCCAACCGACTTGCGTGGGCCTTTGGGAATTGCCGAAGCCTCGGGTGATGCCTTGTTGGGCGGATGGATTGTTTTGATTGGTTTTATTGCAAATGTTTCCATCGCTATCGGTTTAATGAATTTATTGCCGATTCCTGTTTTGGACGGTGGACATTTGGCTTTCTATGCCGTTGAAGCTGTTCGTCGTAAACCATTATCCGAAAAAGCACAAAACAGATTTGTTTATGCGGGTCTTTCTTTGTTGTTGGTGATTTTTGCTTATTCAATGTTTTTAGATGTTCCACGTATTATCAAAAGGATTTTTGAATGAAAAAATTAAAATACTCTTTGGCTTTATGTGCTTTAATGTCGTTTTCCGTTCAGGCTGAGGAATTGGAAAAAGTCAATATTTCGGGAACACGCCGAATTGAAAATTCAACGGTGATGAGCTATTTAGGTTTGAAAAAAGGTGATGATGTCACTCAGGCAGATTGGAATCGTGCCTCACAAACCTTGTTTGCTACAGGCTTGTTCTCGGATGTAAAGATTGATTTTAAGGACGGCGTTGCCCAAATTGATGTAGTGGAAAATCCGATTGTCCATGAAATCTTTTTTGAAGATAATAAAGCTTTGGATGATGATATTTTAAAGGTGGAAGTTTTATTAAAATCCGGTGATACTTTTACCAAAAGAAAATTACAAAAAGATGCCGACCGTTTGTTGGAAATTTATAAAAGACACGGGCGTTATGCGGCCTCCATCAAGCCAACCTATCGTGAATTGGAACAAAATCGTGTGGATGTGATTTTTGAAATTTCGGAAGGCGAAAAGGCCATGGTCAAGCAAATCAATTTTGACGGTAATCAATCCTATTCCGACTCCACATTAAAGGATAAAATGATGACACAGGAAAAGGCTTGGTATCGTTTCTTGTCATCCACAGATACCTATGATCCCGATCGTTTTAACTATGATCAGGAATTGATACGCCGTTTTTATTTGCAAAACGGTTATTTGGATTTTGAAATTGTTCGTTCTATGGCTGAACTAATGCCCGATAAAGAAGGCTTTGTTTTGACCGTTCAATTAAATGAAGGTAAAAAATATCATGTTTCGGATGTTGATATTCAAATCCAATTGCCCGAATATAACAACGAAACGGACTTAAAGGATTTGGTGCGTTTGGCCAAAGGTGATGTGGTCAATGTGGATGAAGTGAATGCTTCGGCCGATGATATTACGGATGCTTTGATTAATGACGGCTATGCTTTTGTGAATGTAACACCGGATATTATTCGTGATGATGAAAATCAAACGGCCAAATTGGTGTTCCGTGTGGCCGAAGGCGATAAAGTTTTTGTTCGCCGTATCAATATCAAAGGAAATACACGCACAAAGGATAAAGTGATTCGTCGTGAATTCAGAATAAAAGAAGGGGATGCCTTTAATGCGTCCAAAATACGTCGTTCCAAACAACGTGTCAGCGATTTGGATTATTTTTCCAATGTAGATATGCAAACGATTCCTGTGCCACAAAATCCGTCTATGGTAGATGTTGAAATGTCTTTAGCCGAAAAATCAACAGGCGCCTTTAATATCGGTGTGGGTTGGTCATCCTATGACGGTATGATGTTTGAAACAGGGATTCAGGAAAGAAATATCTTGGGGACCGGTAATATCGCCCGCTTGAATTTGATGCTCAGCCAAAAAGAAACACAATATACTTTGGGTTTGACTGATCCGTATTTTATGGATTATAATTTATCGGCTGGTATCGATTTGTTCCGCACCACTCGTGATAATTCGGATTCTTCATCTTATGAATATGAAACAACAGGTGGTACGGTTCGTTTCGGATGGGATTATACGGATTATTTACGCAACAGTGTTTATTATACTTTGCGTCAGGATTCAATTACCAATATTGATTCTGATGCGGCTTTGGCCATTAAAGAACAAGATGGTGACACAATGGTGTCATTGTTCGGTCAGGATTTAATTTACGATAAACGTGACAGCCGTATTGATCCGACAACTGGTTATTATTTATCTTTGGGTGCCGAAGTTGCCGGTATTGGGGGCGACAGTAAATACTATCGTGTCAATGCGACAGCTGTTCGTTATTTCTCGGTTGCCGAAGATGTTGTTCTGTCATTGCGTGGTGATGCTGGTCGTATTTGGGGCTGGGGCGATCAAAAGGTTCGTATCAATGATCGTTATTTCTTGGGTGATTCTTCTTTGCGAGGCTTTGAATATGGTGGCGTTAGCGCCCGTGATATTGCATCTGATGACGCTTTGGGTGGCAATTGGTATACAACGGCCAGTGTTGAATTGACTTTCCCGACAGGATTACCCAAAGAAATGGGTATCAAGGGTAAATTATTTACAGATGCCGGTTATATTTCAAAACCCGATAATTATGATCCCAAAACAACATATTATTCCAACAAAATTCGTGTGGGTGTTGGTACGGGTATTTTATGGGCTTCACCAATGGGGATAATCAATCTGGACTTCACGTACCCGTTGGTAAAAGAAAAATTTGATAAAACACGTGTGTTCAGATTAAACTTTGGAAAAGGATTTTAACATGAAGAAAGTGAAATTAGCTGTTGAAAAAGCAAAAGAAAATAAAAAAGTGACCATGATTTGTGGTGGTGTTTTGGTGGCCGGTTTATTGGGCTATTGTTCTTGGATGGCAATGCGTCCCGAAATCGGAGTTGTTGATTTTAATGCCGTTCAGGCAAAAGCCAAAATCTATCAATATGTTCAGGCCGAACAAAATAAATATGCCGAACAGGTTCGTATTCGCATTATGGCTGATTCCAAAGATATTGAAGCTGATGCCAAAAAATTGGAAGCTAAAAAAGATAAAATGAAACCAGAAGAACTCCAAAAGAAATTGATGGATTTGGAAAAGCGTGCCTTAAAAGTTCAGGAAAAATATCGTCCGACAATGGAACGCATTATGTTTGCTTCTCAGGTGGCTTTAAACAGTGTAGCCAAAGAAATTTCTCAGGCTGTTGAAAAAACAGCTCAATCCGAAGGGGTTGAAGTTTTGTTGTCCATGAATAATGTTTTGTACGCTTCCAACAAAGTGGATGTGACAGATGAGTTTGTTAAAAACTTAGATAAAGTAATTCAAACGGTTGCTTATCCGGATCCGGCAAAACTCGGTCAATAAGGAGATAAAAATGGCAGATGCACGTTTTTTCCATAAAATTGAAGGTGGATTGACATTGGCTCAATTGGCCGAATTGGGTGAAATCGTTTTGCCCGAAGGTATTGATGTCAATAAAACATTTTATGATGTGGCCGATTTGGAAAACGCCACAGAAAATGATGTTTCTTGGGCTTTTATTCCGGCTGTTCGGGATGCTTTGAAAAACACAAAGGCCGGTGCGGTGATTGTGCCCGAAAAGTTCAAAGAATTTGTACCAAGCGGTACGGTTGCTTTGATATCCCAAGATGCCCATCGTTCATATGGATTGGTGGCCTCTGCCTTTTACCCCAGAAATTTTGAAGCAACTATTTCACCATCAGCACATGTGGATCCTACCGCTCAAATTGGGGCTGGGTGCCGTATTGCGGCCGGTGCCGTTATTGAAAAAAATGTGATTTTGGGTGATGGTTGCGATATTCATGCCAATGCCGTGATAGAAGAAGGTGTTCAAATGGGGGCTTTATGTACCGTTGGTGCCAATGCCACCGTTTCCCATTGTATTGCGGGACATAAAGTTTATATTTATCCTGGTGCTCAGGTGGGGCAAGACGGATTCGGTTTTGCTATGAGCCCGACAAAAGGCCCGCAAAAATGTCCGCAATTGGGGCGTGTAATTATCGGTGATGATGTTGAAATTGGTTCTTGTACCACAGTGGACAGAGGGGCCATGGGCGATACTGTTATCGGTTCGGGTACCCGTATTGATAATCTTTGTCAAATTGCACATAATGTGAAATTGGGGCGTTGTTGTGTTATCGTGGCCCAAAACGGTATTGCGGGCAGCTGTGAATTCGGTGATGGCGTTGTCTCCGCCGGTCAAGTGGGTTATGCCGGTCACTTAAAAATCGGATCAGGGGCCCAAATTGGTGCCAAATCCGGTGTGATGAGCAATGTTGAACCCATGAAAAAAATGATGGGTGCACCGGCACAAGAAGGCCATGAATTTATGCGCCAAATGGTGGCTTTGCGTGGTTTGACCAAAAAGAAAACAACCCAAGTGAAAGCTGATGCCAAGATTTGGTTTTGGAAAAAGTTTATCAAGAAAGGCTAAAAAATGACAAAAATTCATCCCTCCAGTATTGTGGATTCAAAAGCCGAGTTGGCTGATGATGTTGAAATCGGCCCATTTTGTACAGTGGGACCTCAGGTTAAAATCGGTGCAGGTACACGTTTGATTTCGCATAACGTGATTGATGGCGATACGGTTGTGGGAAAAGGCAATACGCTTTATCCGTTTGCCAGTTTGGGACTTCCTTGCCAACATAAACGTAACAAAGCATCTGATTTAAAATTGCGTATTGGGGATGATAACGTATTTCGTGAACATTTTACCGCCCATACAGGATCGGATGTGGATCAAAAAATTACCCAAATCGGTTCACGCAACTGGTTTTTGGTGGGGTCTCATGTGGCCCATGATTGTATCGTGGGTGATGATATTGTGATGAGCAATAATGCCAGCCTTGCCGGTCATGTTGTTGTGGGCAATCGTGCCATTATTGGTGGTATGGCGGGTGTTTTGCAATTTACGCACATTGGTGAAGGGGCTATGATTGGTGGTATGGTTGGTGCCATGCGTGACGTTATTCCGTTTGGGATTGTGATGCGTGATGGTTTGGCCGGCTTAAACTTGGTCGGTTTGCAACGTGCCGGCGTTGATAAAAAGTTAATTTTGGAATTGCAATCGGCCTACAAAGAACTGTTTTTCGGTGAAGGCATTTTAACCGACAGAATTGCCGCCTTGGCCGAACGATATTCGGATCATCCGTTGATTGGTAAGGTTGTCAGCTTTTGTCAAAATCCGTCCAAGAACGGGATTATGCAACCGGAGAAAAAGAAATGAAAAAACTGGGGATAATTGCCGGCGCTGGTGCTTTGCCACATTGTTTGATTGAAGCATGTGAAAGAATGCATCGCGACTTTTATGTTCTGGGCTTAAAAGGTCAGGCAAATCCCAAGGAATATGATAAAGCACTTCCGATGTCTTGGATTCGTCTGGGGTCGGTTGGTAAAGCTTTTCGTATATTTAAAAAACAAAAGGTTCAAGAGGTTGTCTTTATCGGTGCGGTAAAACGTCCGTCGTTGATTGGCTTATGGCCTGATTTTCGGGGGATTAAAACACTTGCTAAATTAAGCTTGAAGGCGTTGGGTGATGACGGATTGTTAAAATTTATCGTTAAAGAAGTTGAATCCGAAGGTATGAAGGTTGTTGGTATTGATGATATTTTACCGCAATTGTTGGCAAAAAAGGGCGTCTATACACGTATGGTGCCAACACCACGGGATTCGGTGGATATTAAACGTGGCGTGGAAGTGGCCCATTTATTGGGCAAAGCAGATGTCGGCCAAAGCGTTATAGTGCAACAGGGCTTGGTTTTATCGGTGGAAGGTATTGAAGGTACGGATGCTTTAATCCGCCGTTCGGCCGATTTAAAACGCCGTGGTGGTGGTGGTGTCTTGGTAAAAATGTGTAAACCGCAACAAGACAGACGTGTGGATTTGCCCACAATTGGCCCGCAAACAGTTCAATCTGTTAAGAATGCCGGTTTTTCGGGAATTGCAATCCAGTCGGGTGCGGTTTTAATTTCTCAATCTGAACAAACCGTAAAACTGGCTAATCAATTAGGAATCTTTATTGTTGGGGTGGAATCTAAATGACTTTGCGCGTTTATTTGATTGCGGGCGAACCATCCGGGGATTTGTTGGGATCCCGTTTGATGCGTGCTTTAAAACATAAAACAAAAGGACAGATAACCTTTATGGGTGTGGGGGGAGAAACCATGCATGATGAAGGCTTAAAGTCTTTATTTGATATTCGGGATTTGGCGGTTATGGGATTATTTGAGGTCATTCCCAGTATTCCGAAAATCTTAGGTCATTTAAATGAGATTATGGCGGATATTCAAAAGAAAAAGCCTGATATCATTATGACAATAGACAGCTATTCTTTTTCCATTCGGGTGCATAAAAAATTAAAAAAGTTGAATTTGGGCATTCCCCATGTGCATTGTGTGGCACCTCAGGTATGGGCATGGAAAAAAGGACGGGCAAAAATTTTACATAAGTATATTGATCATTTGTTTTGTTTGTTGCCCAATGAAGAAAAGTATTTTAAACCTTATGGTTTGAAAACGACTTTTATCGGTCATCCCGTGATTGAAGGTGGTGCGGATAAAGGTTCGGCCACGGCCTTTCGTCAAAAGTATCATTTGAAAAACAAAATGAAAGTTTTAACGTTGTTGCCTGGCAGTCGTAAAAACGAAGTATCCCGTTTAATGCCTGTATTTAAAGAAGTTTGTGAAAAATTATCCCAAACATATCCTGATTTATTTGTGGTCATTCCGTCGGTTAAGACGGTAGCACCGACTGTTTGTGATATGGTTAAACGCTGGCATATTCCCCATACGGTTATAATGGGTGAAAAAAAACGTTATGATGCATTTGCGGCATCTGATGTGGCAATTGCGGCCAGCGGAACGGTCAGCTTGGAATTATCTTTGGCGGGAGTGCCCCATTTGATTGCCTATCGTGTGCATCCGATAACGGGCTGGATGGCCAAAAAATTATTAAAGATTCGCTTTGTCAACCTAATCAACCTGTTACAAAATAAAGAAGTTATCCCTGAATTGTTACAGGATAATTGTACAGTTGAAAAAATTTATCAACAAACACAAAAATTGTTGCAAAATCCCAAACAAAATGTTAAAAAGAGTTTAGACAAATTAAAAAGGGACGTTTTGCCGTCTGATAAGATGGCGGATGTTTTACTTTCTTTTATGAAAAGGAATAAAAATGATAAATAAGGGATTGTTTTTATATCATTTTCCATTGGATCCTTTTTGTCGTAAAGTACGTTTGACTTTATTGGAAAAGGGGATGCCTGTTCAGTTAGTTTTAACAAAACCATGGGAAAGGGATCCGAATTTTTTACAGGTTAACCCATTGGGAACAATTCCTGTTTTATATGAAACAGACGGTCATACTTTATCGGGGCATCAGGCTGTTGCTGAATATTTAAACGAAATTCAATTGACGCCAAATTTATTGGGTGAAACGCCACGGGGCAGGGCCGAAATACGCCGTTTAACCCAATGGTTTGATGGTCCTTTTTATCAGGATGTTGTCTATCCGATTATGTTGGAAAGATTGTTAAAGGTTGTTTGGACCCATGAAGCACCGGATCCGACTTTGATTCGTGCGGGGCGTGAAAATTTGCAAAAGTATTTAAAATATATTGATTGGTTGGCTGGTCGTCGTTCATTTTTGGGTGGGCGTAATTTGTCTTTTGCGGATTTAGCGGGGGCTTCTCATTTATCTGTTTTGGATTATTTGGGCGAATTGAACTGGCAAGGCTTTCCGGATGCTGCTTTGTGGTATGCCAAAATAAAATCACGACCGACATTTGCTCCGTTATTGGATGATCAAGTGGCCGGCATTTTGCCTTCACCACATTATGGGGATTTGGATTTTTAAAAGGGGGATTAGATGAAGAAAATCATATGTCTTTTACTTTTATTATCGGGTTGTGCGGTGGTTGAAGAAGGACAAAAAACTTTTTATTGGCAGCGGCCCAATACAGGTATTAAATGGTTTGCAAAAGATCATAATGAATGTATGAGAGAAGCCGACTGGTTTCCTTTTGAATTGCCAACGCTTCCGTGGGGTTCTTCTAAACCATTAGAATTGCGGTTTGATAATGGTTCTTCTAATGGTATTTGGGCTCAATTTACTCCTTATCCCGGGGCAAAACCCCTGTATCTGAATTACGCTTCGGATGATTGGTCTGTGGATTATGATGACTATCAGCAATGTATGGAAGCACGTAATTATACCCAACGTATGGCACCCCGTGTCAATTATCAGGTTTTCCCCGAATAAGGAGTTTTGATGAAAAAAACAATTATGCAGGTTTTACCTTCCTTAAAACAAGGTGGAGTTGAAACAGGAACAATCGAAATTGCCTCAGCCTTACAGGTAAAAAAAATACCGAATATTGTGGTTTCAAATGGTGGTCCGATGGTGGCACAATTAAAAAAGTTAGGTGTTGCTCATTTTCAATTACCTGTTCACTCTAAAAACCCCATTCGTATGTGGCTCAATTCATATAAAATTGCGAAAATAGCTCGTGAAAATAATGTGTCTTTGATGCATGTGCGCTCCCGGGCTCCGGCGTGGTCAGTAAAATGGGCCAGCAAAAAAACAGGTATTCCTTTTATATCGTCATATCACGGTATGTATGGGATTAAACCGGCAATTAAAAAGCTGTATAATCGTGTGATGTTACAGGGTGAATGCACAATTGCCGTTTCCGAATGTGTCAAAAAACACTTGATGGATGTTTATAATTATCCCGAAAAAAAGATTCATGTAATTCATCGTGGGGCAGATTTAAAACGTTTTAATCCGGATCGCATTCAAACGGATGAATTGATTCAATTTGCCAAAGACAATCATATACCGATGGATAAACCGATTATTACATTGGTGGGGCGCTTATCCAAATTAAAAGGGCAAAACTTGTTATTGCAGGCTTTGGGAAAAATGAAGCATCAGGAATTGACCTGTTTGTTAGTGGGTGGAAAAGCTAAACCAGAATATGAAAAATTATTACAGGATGAAATTCAAAAATTACCTGATACGATAACGGTTCGCACATTGTCGGTATCTGCCATACAAATCCCGATGATTTATGCTTTATCTGATGTGGTTGTTTCAACTTCTGTCGTGCCGGAAACATTCGGTCGTACCATCAGTGAAGCAAACGCCATGAAGCGTATTGTTGTGGCCTTTAATCACGGTGGTCCGTCTGAAATTATTTTGGATGGCCAAACAGGATTTTTAACGCCTGTTGGTAATCTCTTGACATTAGCTCAAAAATTGGATACAGTTTTGGATATGAAACCAACACAAAAGAAAAAAATGGAACAATTGGCCCGTGAACGTACTGAACTATTGTTTTCTATTGAAAAAATGTGTGAAACAACATTGAATTTATATAAGGAGATATTAAAATGATTTCTTTTTTACACAGAAAGTTTCCGAAGGAAAATGTTCAACAAGTGGAAACTGTTCATAAAAAAAATATCCAGCACAAGGGGCATGCTCCAGCTCCTCGTTTAACGATGACTGAACGCCATAAGTTAAGCCAACTGGAAAAATTGGCAGATCGATTAGAAAGAATGCGTCTGGGGGAATATGTTACTAATTTAAATAAAACATCTCGTGTTGTTTGGTTAAACTTTGTCAGTGGTATTGCCCGAGGTGTTGGTTTAACCATCGGTGCAACTTTGGTTATTGCCATTATTTTTAAAATTATTTCAGCTTTGGTTAGTATGAATGTTCCTTATTTAAGTGATGTAATGAAAGATGTACAACAGACATTGGAAAGCAAATATGCACCAGCTGTTTCAACAGTCGTTCATCCATCAGATGATCATCTACAACATAGAAGAAGGAATTAAAAAAGGATATAGAAAATGAAACAATCAGATATTAAAGTTGGAATTATTGGTTATGGTGTTATTGGTTCTACTTTCAGTCGATGGTTAAAGGAATATACTGAATGTCGTCAGGCAATCTCTGATCCACCCAAGGGCATTAATGAAGAATTAACGGATTGTAATGTCTTTTTTATTGGGATCCATATTCCGACAGAAGCAGATGGAACTCAGGATTTAACATTATTAAAGCAGATTATTTCAAATTTGCCTAAAGCACCTGTTTTTATCCGTACGACACTTTTGCCGGGAACGGCCGATATGTTGACGAAAGAATTAAATCGTCCTGTTTATTTTATGCCCGAATTTTTAACTGAACGTACGGCCTACGCCGATTTTTGTTCTCAAGATGTTGTGATTTCAGGAGAGCATGAACTGATGGATGCAATATTTGCGAATAAAAAACGCTTATATATGTCAAATATAGAAGCAGAATTGACCAAATATGCTCATAATGTTTTTGGGGCAGTGGCTGTCACATATTTTAATGGTATTTATGATTTATGTCAAAAAGTCGGTGCAGAGTACGAAAATGTTCGTCAAGGACTTTTGTTGAGCGGTTATATTGCCCCCACACATTCCCATGTGCCAGGCCCCGATGGTAAGTTCGGTTATGGTGGTAAATGTTTCCCGAAAGACGTGAATGCCTTTACGCAATACAGCAAAAACAGCCCACTGTTTAATTTATTAGACGCGGTTATTAATGCCAATAAAGTGTTCAGGAAATAATCAATTCCTGAACATTGGCATACCCTTTTTCATTAAAGTTTCTTGTTGTTCCATAAATGTGGCTAGATTGATGTTTCCACCGCGAATTGTCATACGCATTTGATCGGCAGCAGCTGTGTTTGGATTAGCAAAAGCTGTTTTATAATAGAGTTTTAATTTTTCCACACCATCCAAGCGTTGATAAATAACACCCAAAATACCACGGGCCAACAAATCGGCCACCAACCCGCTATCCAAACCGGTTGATGAGGCATATTTAATCATTGAGTTCAAAGCATCTTCTACTCCGTTGGCGTGAATGGTTGAAAAAACCAAGTGTCCTGATGTGGCGGCCACCAAACACTGGGCGGCTGTTTCAGGGGTACGGATTTCCCCCACCAAAATATAACGTGGTTTTGAACGCAATGCAGATCTTAAACCAGCACCCCATTGATCGTTTTCAACGGTTGTTTGCTTGCATAATCCCAATCCGCCGTTTTTGGCATGATAGAGACCGGATAAAGGCATTTCGGGAGGATCTTCAATAGTAAATAAAAATCCGCCTTCTGTTTCCAAATAACGTTTCATGATGGCCGAAGCGGACGTTGTTTTACCTTGACCTGTTGGACCGGCAAATAGTAATAATCCAGAGGATTTTCCTAAGCTGGTTAAATGTTTAACAATTTCTGGTGCAAAACCTAATTGTTCAATTTCTGGAGCTTCATTTGGCATTTTACGACAGTTAAATTGAACGCCTTCTTTTGCTATAATTCGTTCGACACGATAATAATCTCCACCAAACTTAACGGAATAACTGGATGTTCCTGTATAACCTTGTTCCAAAGCTCTTTTAAATTCTGGCAGATCCGGTGTTTCAATTGGAATCAAAGCAAAACGGGTGCGTGGATCACGCACATAAGCAATGTCTTCTGGTGTGTACCAAATATCCGAAAAGCCCGTATCATGCAAACTTGTGCCGGTTATTACTTTTGCATCAGCACTGATTTGATCGGCTTCATTTGAAAAGGTGTGTTCTTCTTTTTTTTCGCTTGTCCCAGAAGCGCTGGGATTGACAGCGGATGTAGTAGCACCACGTAATGCAGCCAATGGATCTTCCTTTACTGGGGATTCAGGAATTGGTTCTTGTTGTATTGGTTGAACATTTTGTTGATCTGTATTTTGTTGAATTGGTGGATTTTCTTCTTTGGATTCAGCTTGTTTATGGGATAAAAAATTTGGTAAAATTGGTTTGTCAAACATAATAAACTCCTTTTTCTTTTTAAAGTTGCATAATTTTATAAAAATGTCCAGTAAAATTATTTTGTTTTTCTTTTTAATGCCATTGCAACAAATGGACAGAATTGTTTTTTCTTGTCAAAAATTGTTGTTTTTGAAATTTTGGCCGTATCGTCTATGGTGGCATATTCTATACTGCTTACTGGCAAGTTTTTTTCACCAGTATATTTCAAACCCATACCTTCCTTTTGAAGACTTTGTTGCATAAAGTGATTATAATCTTGTTTGAAATCAGGATTATTTTGACATAAATAATCGGTTAAAGTTTGGAAAAAGACCGCATCGGCATAACCTTGACAGGGATTGCCGTTTTCTTTTCGTGTAAAGTTTTGTTGCATTGTTGGGGCAAAATGGCTGGCACCTTTAAAGGTTAAATTGATATCATCATTTTCTTTTTTACATTGAACGGATTGAATGCTGGTTAAAAGGCTTTCATTAGGTGGTAATTGAATATTCAGATTTTGCATTTTTTTATTGATAAAATCTTGATGTTTAGCATATAAACCACATAAGCCAGGGGCGCATTCCACATCCGCTTGCCATAACGGATAAGTGATTTTTTCTTTTTCTGTATCAATACCCACTATGACGGCTTCTTTCAACATCTGTTGAAAATTTAAAAATTGAATATGGCTGTCGGCCAGATTTTCATTCGTCCATACATAAAAGCCGTTTCCTTGTCCACCGACGCCTTGACCGATGGGTTTTGCACCTTCTTTAAAAAAGGATTTAAAATCATCCGGATTTGTGCCAACGTGATAAAAACGGACGGTTTGTTTTTGTTCTAATGTTTTTTGAAGGGTCATTTTTTCCTCCTTTTTGAAAAAAGCTAGCATAAAACACACTCTAAGGCAACTTAAAACTTGCTCTTTTTTAAAAAAAGATTAAACTAAAAGCAATAAAGGAGGAAAAATGCGAATTTTAATTGCAGGTGCCGGTGAAACAGGAATCGCTTTGGCCCGATATTTAAGGGCTGAAAACCATGAAATTGTTATGATTGATAAAAATCCGGATGTTTTGGAAGGTATCAGTGAACAGTTGGATATACAAACGTTGACTGGTTCTTGCGATTCTCCTTTGGTTTTGGAACGGGCAGGGGCTGACAGTGTGGATATTTTATTGGCGATGACAGGGGATGATCAAAGTAATATTATTGCTTGTTCTTTGGCAAAGGAATTGTTTCGTGTTTCCAAAAGAATTGCACGTGTTTCCTCAAATGATTATTTGATGCCTAAATATTCTGCTTTTTTAAAGGCCTTATCTGTGGATGTTGTGGTATCGCCCGAAGTTGAAACAGCAAATCAGATTTTAACCAGTTTAGCCATCAATGGTGCTACCGATATGACAATTTTGGGGCGTGGTTTGGTTCGCTTTTTGGGATTGAAGTGTCGTTCGGATATTCCTTTATTGGGTAAGACTTTGACACAACTTCATCGTCAGTTGGATGAATTAAATATATCGGTTGTGGCTGTGGTACGTCGTCATCAATTGATGGATTTAAAAAAAGTCAGTCTTCAAGTGGGGGATGAAGTTTATTTCTTTGTGGATACGGCACATTTGCCTTATGCATTGGATATTTTCGGTTGTACAGAAATACCATTGGATTATGTGTTGATGTTTGGGGGCGGTTCGGTTGGTTTTCAAACGGCCAAAGCGTTAGAGGCTGATTCAGACGATACCCAAATCACTTTATTGGAACGTGATAAAAATAGGGCAGGCTTTTTGGCCGAACATTTAAAGCGTTCATTGGTAATTCATGGGGATGGTTTTGATGATACTGTTTTGGATGATTTGGATTTAAGGGCAAATCAGGTTAGTATTGCGACCACTCAATCGGATGAAAACAATGTTCTGTTATCCTTGATGGCTAAACGTGCCGGTGTGCGTCGTACATGTGCTTTGGTTCGAAATACCCTTTATAAACAATACCTGCGTGGGTTGGGAGTGGATATCTTAATCAATCCGAATGCCGTGATGGTTTCGGCTGTTTTGCAATGTTTAAGAAAAGGGCGTTTGAATAACGATTACTTTTTACAATCAGGTATGGGTGAAGTTTTGGAAATGGATGCATTGAAAACATCCCGTATTACTACTCTGCCGTTTGAACGATTGAATATTCCAAAAGGTGTTCAAATCGGTGGTGTTTTGCGAAAAGGTAAATTCATCCGACCACATAAAGGATTTCGCGTGATGGAAGGGGATAAGGTCTTTGTGTTTGTGCAACGTGGTCAAGTGGCCCGTGCCGAAAAATTATTTACGGTGAGGCTTTCGTTTTTCGCATGATAAATCAGGTTTTCAGTGGAGTTCCTTCGGGCTATGAAGCTTTTGTATTGGCAAAAAAAGTACAAAAAGGTCATGTTTTATACATTGCATCGGATGAAAAAAAGGCGATGCGTACTTATGAAACATTGATGCGGATTTTTCCGAAAATTCCTGTTTTGTTCTATCCTGCATGGGATACGGTTCCTTATGACAGAACATCGCCTTCATCCGATATTGTCGGCAATCAGTTGGATACATTGATTCAAATGCAACGGTTGAAAAAAAATACAATTGTTGTGGCATCTGTTTCGGCGGTTTCTCAATTGGTTCCGCCTGTTGAATCTTTTACAAAATCCGTTATGAAATTATCGGTTGGTGATAAAATTGATTTCGAACATTTGCGTTCTTTTTTAATCCGTTTAGGCTATCAATCCACGGATGTGGTGATGCAGGCGGGCGATTTTGCCATTCGGGGTGAGATTGTGGATATTTTTACACCGGGTCTTTCTTTACCTGTGCGTTTGGATTTTTTTGATGACGAATTGGAAAGCATTCGCTTTTTTAATCCCACCACACAACGGACCAACGATATTTTGAATTCGTTTGAAATTAAACCGGTGCGTTTATTTGAATTAACAGAAGATAATTGCCATTTGTTTCGTTCACGTTATCGGGAATTATTTGATAATCCTGTCCAAGATATAATTTATCAGGCCGTATCGGATAAACGTTATATGGACGGTATGGAACATTATTTGCCATTGTTTTATCCACAAATGGCAACTTTATTTGACTATTTACCTGAGGCTGACATTTTTGTGGGTTCAACCTTTGAAGAATCCTTAAAGGCCCGTGAAGCCCAAGTCAATGATTATTATCAGGCCAGAAGTCAGTTTCAATCAACTAATGCACCGGCTTATCATCCGTTACCGCCCGAATTATTCTTTATCGCATCGGACGAAATGCAAAAGAAATTAAAAAAACACAAAGTTATTCGTTTGACGCCTTTTCAAAGTGAAAAAAGCCAAGATCAGGGGGCAAAGCCTGCACGGGATTTTATTGATGTTCGTGTTCAAAAAGATAAAGATTTATTTTTGGAAATTGCCGATTACGTGCGTTCGGTGGGGCAAAAGGTTATTATGACAACCTTGACCGAAGGGGCGGCAGATCGGTTGGTAGCGTTGTTTAAAGAAAAACAATTGGATTTAACTTTGGTGGATGATTTTAATCAGGCCATCAAAAAAGCCCCGTCTGTAATGGTGGCCCCATTTGAAACAGGTTTTAAAACGGATGATTTATTGGTTTTAACCGAAACGGATATGTTTGGCCAACGTTTACAATCTTTACCCAAACGTCGTAAAGCCCAAGACTTTATTGCCGATATTTCCACCTTATCCAAGGGCGATTTGGTAGTTCACAGCGTTCATGGTATCGGTCGGTTTATGGGTTTAGAAACATTACAGGTGGCCGGTGCTTCTCACGATTGTTTATTGTTGGAATATGCCGAAAATGCCCGCTTGTTTGTGCCGGTTGAAAATACGGACGTCCTTTCTCGTTATGGTTCGGGTGAGGTGGCACTGGATCGTTTGGGGAATCCTTCCTTTGCCAATCGTAAAGCCAAGGTTCAAAAAGATTTAATGCAAATGGCGGGAAAATTGATGAAAATTGCGGGCAAACGAGCCCTACATCAGATGCCGAAAATTTTGGCACCCCATGGTTTGTACCAGGAATTTTGCGCCCGTTTCCCCTATACTGAAACGGAAGATCAATTACGAACGGTTTCGGAAATTGAATCAGATTTATCAATGGGCAAGCCCATGGATCGTTTGGTGTGTGGTGATGTCGGTTTTGGTAAGACGGAAGTGGCCATGCGGGCGGCTTTTTTGGCTGTTATGGCCGGTTATCAGGTGGCCGTGATTGCCCCCACAACATTATTGGCGCGCCAACATGCTCAAAACTTTACACAACGTTTTGAGGGTTTCCCTATTCGTATTGCATCGCTTTCACGATTGGTATCACCACGTCAAGCCAAACAAGTGAAAGATGAATTACAAAAAGGTTCTTTGGATATTGTTGTGGGAACGCATGCATTGTTATCCAAGACAATGTCGTTTAAAAATTTAGGTTTGGTGATTGTGGATGAAGAACAACACTTTGGTGTTAAACATAAAGAACGATTAAAAGAATTGCAAACAGGGGTGCATGTTTTGACCTTAACGGCTACGCCAATTCCTCGCACTTTACAACTGTCTTTATCGGGTGTTCGTGATTTATCGGTGATTGCGACACCGCCCGTGGACAGATTGGCCGTTAAAACCTATGTGATGCCCTTTGATCCCATTGTGATGAAAGAGGCGATTTTGCGTGAACATTTCCGTGGCGGTCAGGCTTTTGTGGTTGTCCCACGTATTTCGGATATGGATGATGTCTATGATGATTTGCATACGTTGTTGCCTGATTTAAAAATGGTGAAGGCTCATGGTCAGATGGCCCCCACTCAGTTGGAAAAAATAATGTCTGATTTTACTCAGGGTGATTATGATGTTTTAATTGCCACCAGCATTATTGAATCAGGGCTTGATTTACCCCGTGTCAATACGATGATAGTCTATCGGGCCGATATGTTTGGTTTGGCCGGTCTTTATCAGTTGCGTGGACGGGTAGGGCGCGGCAAACAAAAGGCCTATGCCTATTTAACGACAACAGGAAAATTATCCGAAAATGCCCGAAAACGTTTGGAGGTTATGCAAAAACTGGATTCTTTGGGGGCAGGCTTTATGTTGGCCAGCCATGATTTGGATATTCGTGGGGCGGGTAATTTGTTGGGATCAGAACAATCCGGACATATTCGTGAAATCGGTGTGGCATTATATCAAAAGATGTTGGCCGAAGCTGTGCAAAGTTTAAAGCACGATAAATCGGCCCCTGTTGATGTTGATTTTTCGCCCCAAATTTCGGTGGGATTGCCTGTGATGTTGCCGGCCAGTTATATCCCCGAATTGGATGTGCGTATGCAATTATATCATCGGATGGGTGAAATTCGCACATTGGAAGAAGTGAATGCGATGCGTTCAGAGTTAAAGGACCGTTTTGGTATGTATCCTGTGGAAACGGAAAATTTATTTTTGACTTTGGAATTAAAACTCTTGGCCCGTCGGGCACATATTGAACGATTGGATGCGGGTGAAAAGGGTGCAACGATTTCATTCTTTAACAATACTTTCCCGAATCCGGCCGGTTTAGTGGATTATATCAAATCTCAGGTTGGGACAATGAAAATCCGACCTGACCAAAAAGTGGTGGCCATTCGTTCTTGGCAAAACACGGACACCCGATTAAAAGGCATCCGTGATATGATTCAAAAAATTGCCGAATTGGCCGAATGAGCAATTACATAGCGCCTTCATCAACAGGTGGGGTATAGGTGTTCGTTTCGTCGTTCCAACGATTACCCCATTGGTTTTTTAAAGAATTATATACTTTGTCGCATTTATTGTTTTGATCGAAAGAAATGACGATTCGTCCGTTTGCATTTGCGGTTAATTCATTGATGCATTTATAATCTGTTTTTTTCTTTCCTAAAACTTTCCAAATAGCGACGTTATCATAATTTTTCATTTTTGTTTTTGCAGTTAATGAAGCAATGGAAACTAGTTCCGTGATTTTATTGCTTTCAGCGGAAGCGTTTGCAGATAAATAACCAGCGATACTTCCTATTCCAAGAATCGCAATCAAAGCTAATACAGCCAACATTTCAATCATTGAACGACCAAATTCATTTTTTATCATTTTTTATCCTTTCTGTTTTTTATCAGTATAATTTTAAAAAATCAGAAGGTCAAGCAAAAATTAAAATTCTTTTTGATAACTTGGCTTTAATAAAGGATTTGTTCTGGATATAATATGCTTGATAAAACCGTTATAATCGTATATAGGTTGCGGATGTTTTTGTTCTTCCATCCAATTTTTTAGCCGAGGTAAATTCTCTGGGGTGCTGATTAAACCGTAAAGATGCGCTGGGTTTTGTTTGAAATTGACATTTTTCATATAGGCATCATCTTTTGCCATTTGGTATTCTGCATCATTTTGGGCTTTTAAAACAAAGATAACACCGGCGGGTAAAAATCCAATATAAGAATTTAAACCGGCATATCCCAAGACACTCGTTTCCACTTGATCTTTTGTTGTGGCGGAAAATTTGCCCTTTGGATCGCCACTGGTGGGAATTGTCCATAAATCTCTGCCCGAAATAATGCGCCCGCTTTTGATGATTTTTTCGGCATTATAAATGGGTGAGGCATGAAAAATCAAGCCCTCTGAATCAGGCAGCGTTTTTTCCAACTTTTTTGTAAAAGTATGCATCTGTTCATCCCGATAATCCATATCTGACTGAGTGTTTTTTCTTAAAAACTTCAATTTTCCACGAATATTTGTCAGATGAAATTGTGTTTCCAGCATTTCACGGCGTAATTCAGGTGAATAATTTTTCAAAATCTGCTGAATTTTTTCTCTTAAATATTCAGCCTTTCTTTCCAATAAAAATCTTTTTTCTTTAATGGGTTGCATCGAATTATTGATTCATTGAATTAAAAAAGTCGTCGTTGTTTTTTGTCAGTTTTAATTTATCCATTAAAAATTCCATAGATTCGGTCACGCCCATCGGGATTAAAATACGGCGCAACATCCACATTTTGGGCAGTTTATTTTTATCGACTAACAATTCTTCTTTACGTGTGCCGGATTTGGTCACATCAATGGCGGGGAAGATACGTTTGTCGGAAACTTTTCTGTCCAAAACGATTTCGCTGTTACCTGTTCCTTTAAATTCTTCAAAGATAACTTCATCCATACGAGAACCCGTATCCACCAAAGCCGTACCAAAGATGGTCAAAGAACCGCCTTCTTCAATATTACGGGCAGCGCCGAAAAAGCGTTTGGGTTTTTGCAAAGCATTGGCATCCACACCACCGGTTAAAACCTTACCCGAGCTGGGGACAACCGTGTTATAGGCACGGGCCAAGCGGGTGATGGAATCCAACAGGATGACCACATCTTTTTTATGTTCCACCAAGCGTTTTGCCTTTTCAATCACCATTTCGGCCACCTGCACATGGCGTGAGGCCGGCTCGTCAAATGTGGAAGAAATCACTTCACCCTTGACCGAACGAATCATATCTGTCACTTCTTCGGGGCGTTCGTCAATCAATAACATAATTAAATGAGCGTTCGGATAGTTGGCGGTAATAGCGTGGGCAATATTTTGCAACATAACGGTTTTACCTGTTCTGGGCGGGGCCACGATCAAGGAACGTTGTCCAAAACCCTGCGGACAGATTAAATCCACAATTCGATCGGTTAAATCTTTTTTCTTGGTATCACTGGTTTCGTGTTCCATTTTGATGGGGGTTTCTGGGTATAAAGGCGTTAAATCATCGAAATTGACACGATAGCGTAATTTTTCCGGATCATCAAAATTGACTTGATTGATTTTTGATAAAGAAAAGTATTTTTCATTATTTTTTGGGGCCAAAATTTCACCGCTGACGGTATCACCTGTGCGCAAACCATAGCGTTTAATGTGTTGCGGGGCGACATAGATATCGTCTGAACCTGCCAAATAATTGGCTTCGGGCGAACGCAAAAAACCAAATCCGTCTTGCATAACCTGTAAAACACCTTCGCCGAATAAAGTCGTTTCGGTTTCGGCCAAGCGTTTTAAAATAGCATACATCATATCTTGGGTGCGCAAACTGGCGGCGTTTTCGATGCCCAATTCTTCGGCATATTGTAATAATTCGGTGGGTGATTTTTTCTTTAAATCCTGCAATTGCATGATAAGACCTTTCTGATAAAAATGATAGGGAAAGATAAATCAAACGGACGTTTGATAAGAATAATTATAAATTAAAAAGCCTTTTTTGTCAAGGCGTTTTTAAAAAATCTGAATAATCGCTTGACAAAGGGTTAAAGGTTATTTAGTATGGGGATAATTATAAAGGGAAATAAAAATGCAAAATTTAAGAAAAACAAACGAAACAGGCCGTTCTATGGTTGAAATGCTGGGCGTTCTGGCTATCATTGGCGTTTTAAGTGTTGCCGGTGTTGCGGGATATAAAGCTGCTGTCAGAAAGGCTTTGGCCAATAATTTATTAAATCAAGTCTCTATGCGTGCTACGGATGTTGCCACCCAAATAGGTTCAGGTAATTTGGATTCTTTGGGTAATGATGCTTTTGATGGTAATTTGGGCAGTGGTGTTACAATGTCCTCTGCTGTAAAAGGACCGGATGGATACACGGATTATGATGAATCAGATGAACAATTTACCTTGACCTTAGAAGGGTTGGATGAAGAAATGTGTCAACAAATGCAATTGATGGCCGGTGGTTCGCGTTCGGTTGTGCGCGCTGTTCTTTGTGATGGGGATAAAGCCATTTTAACATTTAACAAAGATTTATCGTCAAATCCCGTTTCTTCTGATTTTGATGGCAATAAAGAAGGGTGTGAATCCAGTGGTCGCAAATATTGTGCTAATGATACCTGTATTCCTGCCACAGAAGAATGTCCGACAGGGGAAACCATCGATCCGGCCTGTGTGGGTGTGACATGCCCTGATGGGTTGACGTGTTTCCATGGTCAATGTAAGTGTCCGAATGGATTATTTATGTGTGGCACACAATGTTGCGCCGAAGGGATGTATTGTGCGCAGGGGGCTGATACCTCAACATACACCTGCGCCGAACCGACAGGGGACGGAGATTGCACCAAGAACAGTGATTGTAAAGATGCTGATGGTAATATAGATATAACAAAATATTGTAAGTTTCCTGGTAGTGGATTTTTGGGTGGTAGTTGTGCCGGTCCGACAGGCGCAACATGTACAGATAAAGGTGAATTGGAATTAACTGACCATTCTTTAAAACTCCCAAAGGGGGATTTAACGGTGTATAAAAGTTCATATACTATGAATTGGTGGAGTGCTAGCAACCTATGTCAAGCCCATGGGAAACAGATGGTAACTATGTCGGATTTAGGGATAATGTATACTGATGAAACGTGTTATCTTGAGTCCACTTCCTCGTCTATGTGTAACTGCGATATGGATAGTGATTGTTCTGCCACAATTACTGCTTTAAAAGATAAATTAAGCGGATATTTTTGGTTGGCGGATTCTAGTAATACAGGTTCCTGCTCTGCGCGGACATTTACCACTACTGTAAATGCTAATGTCGGTTCTGGAAATCGTCACTCCAATTTTCCCTGCTTTGCTTTATGTCGAGATAAGTGATCCTCGGGCTTAGAGGGTAATTCTTTTTTGGGTGTACCCGTATGGTGGAGTGGAGAATATTGAGAAATTATTTTATTCTGTTCGAAATGATGGGAAACAGATGGTGACAATGTCGGATTTAGAAATACAGGATACAGGTAATAATACAGATTGTTATTTTGATAGTTCACATCCAGATTATGCAAGTAAGCCTTATATTTGTTCGATTGGGGACAGTGACTGCAGTCAGACGACAGCAACCATATACAAGATAAAGACAAGTGGGTATATGTGGCTAGCGGATAACAGCAAGTCAAGTTCCAGCTTCGCGCGTGTCGTGTCCCTCTTCAATGGTAGTGTCCGCAGCAACGCTCGCAGCAACGACAACTACACCTTGTGTCGGTAGAGTTCTCTGCTTTTTAAAATCTCAGCCCCGAAATCTCGGGGCTGAATTTTTATCAAAACCTAAAACGTCCACTTAAAGCGCAAGCCGATAGATTTATCATAAATATCCGTTTGATTTTTGGCCTTGCCGTTCAGGGTATAACTGCCATAAATACTGACAGCACTGCTTTTTGTTAAATAATAGGATGCTTCGGCCTCTATATTATAAAAGGTGGCCTCTGATTCATTTTCGTCATGAATGGTGCGCAAGCCCGTATCTAGCCCCCATGATTCCAATTCACCTTGATACAGGCCGATTTTTCCCGTATAAACAGGTTTATCAATAGCATTGTCTTTTGGCTGAGCCACAGGCAATTCTTCACCGATTTCCACATAGGGCAACATTGTTTTTAATTGATAGCCGACTTTGATTTGACCTGATAAATACTTAAATTCACCGTCTGAATTGTATAATTTATCCTGATTATATCCCAAGCTGGCTTGTACTTTTAAGGTTTTGTCCCAAATGTTCCATGTCAAACCGGCACCCCAGTTTAAATTTTCATCCTGTTTGCCCGAAAAAGAAATTGATTCAGAGCTATATTTTGTCTTATCAAACGTATTGCCAAAATATCCCCAAAGGGTCAGTTTGTCCAAAAGCCCAAATTGCAACTCTTCTTGCAATAAAGTATTATAAGACGTTAAAGATAACGCTGAATTTTTTTGTTGGGTATGATCAAAACCAACCGAGCTGATAGAGGTAAGTTGCATTTTATTGGGCAAATAAAACGGATTGGTAATATCGGTGGCAAAGGCCGTTCCAACTAAGCTAAAAACACCTATGGCCAGTAAACTTTTTTTGAACATTTCATTCTCCTTTTAATTAGGTAATTTATGGTTATATACCCTATAAAAAACAGATTAGACAATTTTATTTTGTTATTCAAGTGAAAAATCTTTTAAAAGTTCAACTTTTTTTCTTGACATCTCAAATGAAATGGTATATACTTGGCCAAAGTTTTTTTAAGAAAGGATATATCATGTTCGCAATTGTAAAAACTGGTGGAAAACAATATAAAGTTCAAAAAGACGCTGTCTTGGCCGTTGAAAAAATTGATGGTAAAGCCGGTGATAAAATTTCTTTGAATGAAGTTTTGATGGTGGGTGATAAAGTGGGTAACCCCTTTGTGGCCGGTGCTTCTGTTCAGGCCGAAATCATCCGTCAAACACGTGGTGAAAAGGTTTTGGTTTTCAAAAAAATCCGCCGCCACGGTTATAAACGTAAGAAAGGTCATAAACAAGATTTGACCCTGATTAAAGTTTTGGAAATTAAAGGCTAAGGAGAAATAAAATGGCTCATAAAAAAGCGGGTGGTTCCGTTAAAAATTCCCAAGATTCCGCCGGTCGTCGGTTAGGTCTTAAAAAATCTGGTGGTCAGGCTGTTGTGGCTGGTAACATCATCATTCGTCAACGTGGTACACAATATTACCCCGGTGAGAATGTCGGTATGGGCGTGGATCATACAATCTATGCGACAGCTGACGGTGTGGTTGAATTCAAACATTCTGCCAAAAACCGCACTTATGTTTCTGTTGTGACCAAATAAGGATTTAAAATGAGTGTACAAGCTTACATCGTGCCTCCTGCAAAATTAAAAGGTTTGGGTGATGAGGGAAATCCGATGGTTTTTAATTCGGCTCGTTCTGTTCATAAAGTGGTTGCATGTACGGGTAAACGTGATGAACATACTTCGTTTCCCAAAAATATGTCCACGTCTTATACGATGTTAAAGTTTCGTACCAAAGGCAGATAAAATTATTTAATTAAAAGGCCCGTCTTTTGGCGGGCTTTTTGTTTTATTGATGTTGAATTTTTATTTTTGTTGTGTTATAATATAATCGTTGCGGGCGTGGTGGAATGGTAGACACGTTGGTCTTAGAAGCCAATGCCAAAAGCGTGAAGGTTCAAGTCCTTTCGCCCGCACCAATTTAAACAGACGGATTATTAAAAGCATGCAATTTAACAATAGACCTTTGAAACAAAAATTGAAAACGGCCGGTAAGCGTTCTGCTTCCAGCCAAAAATGGCTTCAACGCCAAATCAATGATCCATATGTGCGTGCGGCACAGGAACAGGGGTTGCGTGGTCGTGCAGCCTTTAAAATTGAACAGTTAAATCAAAAATTTCATTTTTTTAAACCCGGTAAACGAGTGGTGGATTTGGGATGTGCCCCCGGTGGTTGGACTCAGGTGGCTGTGCGTTTGGTTAAATCAACCCCCGAAAATCCTTTGGTGGTCGGGATGGATTTGTTGCCGGCGGCCCCCATCAGCGGGGCAAAAATGATTCAGATGGATTTTACGGACGATAAAGCCCCTGATATTTTATGGGAAATGATGGGCAAAAATAAAGCCGATGTAGTGATGAGCGATATGGCCGCCAATACAACAGGCAACCATTCTTTGGATCATTTACGTATTATGAATTTGGTGAAAATGGCGTATGATTTTGCCTTAAAGGTTTTGAATCCGAACGGTGTGTTTATTGCCAAGGTTTTTCAAGGTGGAACGGAAAGTAAATTTTTATTGCAAATGAAAAAAGATTTTGCTGTTGTAAAACATGCCAAGCCCGATGCCAGTCGTAAAGATTCATCCGAAATTTATGTTATTGCACAAGGATTTAAAGGACACAATGAAAGCACAACAAATTGAATTAGCCATTCAGGAATTATTAAATCAAATTGATGCGACAACGCGTCCGGCCAATGAAGTGATAAATGCTTATACACGCATGCGCCGCTATATCGGCTCAAAAGACAGGCGTGCCATAACCGATGGTGTGTGGCAGGTTTTACGTTCCCGTCCGACGCCTGAATGGATTCAAAAAATAATTCCTGAATCGGAATTAAAGGCGATGAATGAAACCGCCCAAACGGTGTTGCGTGCCAATGGCAATCGCTTGGAAATACAAAGTCAATTGCAAAAAGAGGGTGTTGAAACGGATTTAACCCCTATTTCACCTATTGGTTTGATTTTGAAAAAAAGGGTGAATTTGTCCGAAATTAAAGCCTATCAAAACGGATTGGTTGAAGTTCAGGATGAAGGTTCGCAATTGTTGGCTTTGGCCACAAAGGTCAAATCAGGTGATAAAGTTTTGGATTATTGTGCCGGGGCAGGGGGGAAAAGTTTGGCTTTTGCCCAAATGATGCAAAATCAAGGTCAAATTGTGGCCCATGATGTATCGGCTATCAGTTTGAAAAAACTAAATCAAAGGGCCAAACGGGCCGGCGTCAGCATTATTCATACCACCCAAAAACCACAGGGATTGTTTGATCATGTGGTGGTGGATGCCCCTTGTTCAGGAACGGGGACATGGCGTCGTCAACCTGATGCTCGCTTAAAATTAAAACAAGAACAAATTAAAAAATATGCCCAAACTCAGGCTCAAATTTTGGATAAAGCCTGTCAGTTTGTCAAACCCAAAGGTTATTTGCATTATATGACCTGTTCATTATTACAGGACGAAAATCAAAATCAAATGAAAAACTTTTTAAAATTGCATGCCTTGTTTCATTTGGTGCATCACGCCCAATGGACTCCGGCCAAACATAAAACGGACGCTTTCTTTTTGGCAACCTTTCAAAGACAATAAAAAATCCCCGATTTTTCGGGGATTTTGTTTTATCGGCGACCACCACGTCCGCCACGACCACCACTGGGGCGACCACCTCGATTTCCGCCAGCAGGACGAGAGTTTCTCATTGAATGCATTCCGGAACCAAGGCCAGAATTTTTGCGTAATGTTGTTCTCATGTTACTCGGTCCAGTTCTTAGAGAGGTTGGACGAGAGGTTCTTGCTGGACGTCCTGTAAATTTAACTTTTTGTGTTGTTGGACGAGCTCCAATACCAGGACGAGAAGAACCCGGTCTTGAAGGTCTAACTGTTACTCCTGGTCTGCCGGGAGTAGGAGCGCAATTTAATTTTGAGCCATGAGGACGAGAACCTCCTACTCTTGTCGGACGAGGGGCTTTAACAGGACCCGAAATATGAGGTCTTCCGATCCCCCCCTTTAAAACATGCGGTCTCCCTAAATGTCCTACTGGTGGATGAACAGATCTTCTTCCAATATGTCCGTGATGATGGTGATGATCTATTGCATGAGATATCACACCTCCAACAACAGCACCCGCAACGTCGATTAAGTTTGGTCCGTTGTCAATAATAACAGGTGATGGGGCAGACACCACAACGGGAGCTGGTTGTGGGGCTGATACTACAACAGGTGCTGGAGCCATCGCTGTCTGATAAGCAACAGTATTGGCTTCTACTTGTGTTTGAACTTCTTCAATGGTTGGTTGGGGTACAGGAACAGGAACTTCTTTTTCAACCACAACTGTTTTTTCAATTATTTGTGGAACTTCCTTTTCAATCACAACAGTTTTTTCAATAACCTGAGGTTGTGGTTGTTCATATACTTCTTCAATAACTTCTTCCACGACTGTTGGTAATTCGGGTTGTGAAATTTCTTCTGTTTGATGTCTGACTTCGTTTTCTTCTATTTCTTCTACGACAACAACATCATCCGAATCTACGGTTGGACGTTGGGGTTGAACGCGTTGTGTACGAACAAAATTTCCAGATTTATCTGTTGCATAAGTTATAGTTTGGTGTGTTCTTTTGCTCGTCTCTATGCTTTCAAAATCATATGTTTTTCCTTGTCTGATGCCAGCTTTATTTGTGTTAACACGGTGTTCAATACGATCTGTTTTGATATCATCTTCAGCGTTGCCCACATTATCAATGACAGCTTTTGTTCCGAAATAGGCGGCTGTTCCTAAAGCGCCAGCAGCTAAGATAGCACCCAATGTCTTTAAGCGTCCTTTGTTCTTTTTAGAATTTTGTTCTTTTTTGGTGATTTGCTCATCTATTCCAAACAAGGCTCTTGTTTTCATATCTTGCTTGAAATCGTGCAAATTTAAATTTGCTTGAGCCGCTTCATCTATCCAACGATCAAAATCATTGGCTGCGGTTTGATTTTTGAAAATTAAACCGGCATTTCTATCTCTTCGTCCTCCTTTTGAAACGAAAGAATTATGGGCCTGCATAACATTTGTCAAGTATTCAGCCAACTTATTCTCAAAAGCTTGTCGTTCTGCTTGTGTTGGATTATAAGCACCAAGCATCTGATTAAACTTATTACGGTGGGTTAAACGTAACTTTTCGATGTATTTCTGATATGTTAAATTAACATCTTGAAATGTTGCATCAAAGACTGCTTGATCATATAAAATTTGTTCTATTGAGGCCATTTTAATCTCCTTTTATAACGTTATAGCTTCAGTTTACTACTTTTTTCTTTCTTGTCAATCTTTTTTTTATATTTTTAAGTGATAAAAATTTAATATGGCGATGCATATTGTGTTTTCCCTTTGGATCAAAGTCAATCCCGACACAACGAACACGACCGTCTTCTATCGTATGGACAACCAACTCAATGGCATCCAAAACCAATCTGTCCCCGATTTCAACATCGGCAAATTCTTGATGGAACAAATCGCTGATAGAGGTGGAACGAATGCCTTTGTTGACTGAAATGCCGTACAGGTGTTCCAATTCCGAAAAAGTAATATCGGCCGATAATGGGAAATCCCCTTGTGACAAGACTTCATCACTGTTGGGACGGCCATATAATTTATCCAAAGCCGGTCTTTGTAATTCAGATGATAAGAATACATAAACTTTATCCCCGCTTTTTAATTGCCTCAATCCTGTGCCGGCCGGATAAGAAACGCCATTTCTTAAAACCAAAGTGGGTTTAGCCCAACGGGGAATCTTTTCACCCAAAACAACAGGTGTTTGATCGTCCAATTGATACATAATTAAAGAACTGTCCCCCAATCCGGGTAAATCAATTTGTGTGTTGATAGGGGCTGTTTCCAATCGGGGCAGTGTAACACCGCACCAACGCCCGACAATGGGAATCATAAAACCTTGAACTGCCAAGCTGATGACAACCATGATAAAGATAATGTCAAAAAAAGCGTTAGCATGGGGTAAATCCAATACAATGGGCATTAATGCCAATAAAAGCGATGTGGCACCACGTAATCCCACAAAAGAAATGAACAATTTATCCCAAAACGTGTATTGCTTAAAAAATTGTAAAATAGAAAATACCATCAAGGGACGGGCCAAGAACATCAAAGCGATGGATAATAAAAATCCTGTATCCCAAACAGCATCCAAATTATCTGTTGTCACAAACAATCCCAAAGACGTGAACATGGCAATCTGTGATAGCCATGTCATTGTTTGTTGAAATTTGGATATTTGCGCATAGGCTTGGATGCGGGTGTTCCCCAAGATTAAACCGGCCACATAGACCGCCAAAAATCCACTGCCGTTCAAAACGTTTGTTGTTGAAAAACAAAGCAGTGTCAAACCCAAGACAAAAATAGGATAAAGCGCCGTATCCAATGGTGTTTTGTTGACTAATGTTCGTATTAAAAGAGCCGATAAAACACCAATTAAACCACCGACAAAAGCCTGTTCAAGTAAAGTGGGCAATAAAAAACCATATTGAATAGGTTGATTTACCATTTGTTTTTGAATGATAAATAAAAATGATAAGGTTAAGAATATGGCCATTGGATCGTTGGTGCCGGATTCAATTTCCAAAGTAGATTTAACCCGTTCTTTCAATACCAATCCTTTGGAACGCAATAATGAAAAAACCGCCGCTGAATCGGTTGAGCTGATAATGGCGACCAACAAAAAGCATAACGCCCAGTTTAAGCCCAATAAAAAATGCACAACAGGCGCTAAAAACAGGGTTGTCATTACAACGCCCAAAGTTGAAAGGAGCAGGGCCGGTTTTGCATTTTGTTTGTAATTTTTCATGGATGTATGGAATCCGCTGTCAAATAAAATCATTGCCAATGCCACCGATCCGATAAAAAAGATAATCCCCGGTCGTTGCAAACTTTGTAGCATTTCAATATGACCGGCGCTAACCGCCAGCCCCATACACAAAAAGGCCAAAATCAACGGAATACCTACCCGTGATGAAATCAAACTGGTCAAAATACTGACAGTCAATAAAATTGAAAACAGTAAAATGGGCAGATTAATAAAATCCATTTAATAACTTCTCCTTTTTGTGGTAGCGTTTTTTTAAGGAAGCCAATTTATGGCTGACCAAAGCCGTATCACGCCCGCTTTTTTCCAATCTGTCATACATACGGGCAATTTCTTTGTTTAAATAGGCAGTTTCAATATCATGACTGAGGGCATTTTTTTCCTTTTGAGTTTTAGTTTTAAAGGTGTTATGTATCTCATCCAAAATTTCAACAGTTGGTTTATTGGGGTGATGCCGTTTTTGTTCAATGACATAGGGCAGATCATAAACGATTTGCTCCAAAATATGTTCGGTGTTTTTATCTGATCCTTTTTGTTTGGTATAGCGTTGTTCAATCATATCAAAGGCGATTTGGGCCTCAAAAACATTATCCACCACGATAAAGGGAACAAAATCGGCAAACCCTTTCAAATGAATATCCTTTAAAAATTCCA
Source organism: Alphaproteobacteria bacterium (assembly GCA_045631185.1). GTDB lineage: Bacteria > Pseudomonadota > Alphaproteobacteria > CAAHEQ01 > UBA3637 > UBA3637. Next base: position 42,654 of record JAZQUH010000034.1, read on the forward strand.
ACAGATGATGGAAAAAACCCGAGCTGTTGAACAAAATAAAGGGCTTTTTGGGTAATAACCCATCCTGCATGGCCACGCAATCAAAGGCCAATTCATCCAATGTGCCGACACCACCGGGCATAAAGATAACGAATTCAGCATTCAACATATGACGTTTGCGGTCTTCCAAAGTTTTGGCCACCACAATATCGGAAATTTCTTCCAATTCTTTTTCGGTGTCATAACGGCGCATGTATTCTTCGGTTGTAACGCCTTCAATGGGTTTTTGGTCGTTTTTCGGATTTTTGGCCCACGATTCCAAGACACCTTTTGCAACGGCCCCCATGATACCACGACTGGACAAACCAAAGGTCAACTGGTAGTTCTGCTTTCCGATTTCTTTGCCCAATTCGTATGCCGCCTTGGCATAGGCCGGATTTTTACCGTTTCTGGAACCGCCGGCCACAAAAACCCGCACATTTGGTTTGGTCTTTTTCGCTTGGGGTTTGGTTGTTTTTTTAGTACATTTTTTAACTTTTTTTACAGTTTTTGAATCAGGTGTTTTTTTCACGATATCCCCCATGTTTAAATTGTTATATTTATATGAAATCAGATTTTTGAAAAAAAATCCAGCCTTTTTTTAAAAAAATTGTCTTGACTTTATAAAAAAAATTGTGTAAAATTCCCACATTGACACATTATTGGGGTGTCGCCAAGCGGTAAGGCAACGGTTTTTGATACCGTCATTCGTTGGTTCGAATCCAGCCACCCCAGCCAATAAAAAAAAGTCCCGTTTATCGGGGCTTTTTTTATTGCTTGTGGGTGAGCGATGAGAACCAATGTTCGGTCGCGAATGAAATAAGCGGACGCCAAAGGCGGTCCGAACAACGTGAGGACGAGGGATTTATCCCGAGAAATCCAGCCACCCCAGCCAAACCTTGAAGGGTGCCAAAAAAATGGCAACTTTTTCTTTTTGTTTTTTTGTTTTCAGTATTGATCAATCGGGATAATTTTAAAATTCAAAAAAGATTCCAAGATAGAGAGATGGTTGACAAATCTCTTTGGAAAGAGTATACTCCAAAAACAAGGCAGAATTTGAATATATGAGAAAGGAATTAAAGATGAATCCAACAGTAGTAGGTAGTATCTATGGAACAGCAATAGGCACAGCCATTTGTTTGAGTGTTGTTTATAGTTGTTGGTTGGCAAAACAACGTAAAAAGGATCCGCCACCTCAAGTCAAATTATCTGATAATGGAGATGAAGAAAAACTGGCTTGTTCCACCAAATACATCAAAGCTATTTGTCGGGATTAGAACGATCGCAGTAAGTCCGTGTATAGCAAGATGACCCCAGCCAAACCGCACATAACGCCAATTATTGGCGTTTTTTCTTTTATTTCTAAGCATTTGTTCTGGTTCGAACGCAAAATTTTAAAATGGCTCATTTTTTGAGTCGGGTCGAACCATAATGGTGCTTTATTTTTGAATTTCTGACCTAATTTTCATTAAAACTTTCCCTATACGATTCATACCACTTCCTTCACCAAAACCACATTTATAACATACTGGGCATGATTTAATCAATATTGCATCACCCGTGGATTTTAACAATTCTGCAGCCTCAGGGTTCTGAATAAATTTAGCATATAAAGCTTTTTCCATAATATCGAATTTGTTGGTATCAAAATCTTTTCTGCGATTTATTTTGTATTCCGGTGTTTTGGTAAGCAATCGTGCCTCATCAGGATCTTTTAATTTTAAAATAACATCAAATCTTTTGTCTGACGCATGAAATTTCATCGCTTGATAGTAATGTTCAACACTTGGAAAAATATAATCTGCATCATCCACTGTCATTTTTATCGGAAAACCAGCCAGTGGTGATAAAAACCAATATTCCCCTTTTGGAGTACAAAATCTTATTTCTTTTGGCATTATAGAAACCTTTCAAAAATACTTTATCAGTAATTATTTCAGATGTCAATATAGTATGAAATCGGCTCGGAAATCGCACGATTAGTCCAGCCAATAAAAAAAGTCCCGTTTATCGGGGCTTTTTTTATTGATGATATAAAGATTGTAAATGTGTTTAATCTCGTGTCTTTTGTATACTTTTTCTGTATTCTTTGGTCAAAGCGTGTTTTGCAATTTTTCGCCCTGCCGTTGGTGGTAAATTATTGATGGCATCAATTACTTCATTATATTCTTGACGTACTTCATCTTGTTTTTTTGTTCGCATGTTGCCTGTTTCAAATCCAGCGAAATAATTACTCAGTTCTGCTTTACCCCCAGTTCGGTTTAGCCAACGTCCTTTCTTTTTTAATATACCATTTGGGGCCCATTCCTCATATTCTCCGGTTTTACGATCATGTCGTATTTTAAGTTTTCCGTTGGGATGATAGTGTGTTTCTATTCGAGTTCTTTCATTTACCCGTTTATCAAGGAGCATATTTCCATTTTCATCCCATAGAATTTTGCGAATTTTATCCCCTAAAATTTCATTTACTTCTTTGTATGTTCCATTTGGATAGAAAATTTGTTCCACAGTGTTGCCATTTTTCCACCGAACATAGTTTCGCCTCAATGCGCCATCGGGATAAAAATTTTTACTTGTTACTCTTTTATCTGTTTCGGTTAAAACAGCCAAAATTTTTCTTTTTTCCCAAAATTTCCAAAAATGACTTCTGGGGTAATAGGTGATTATTTGGGTTTTGCGTTTAATCATTTGTTTTCCTTTTGATGTGATATATTTTACCATATTTTGGGTGATAAGTCAAATTGATTGCATATGAAGAAAAACTTTATGTTTAAAATTTAATATGCCAAATTCAAGTCATTTAAAAGAGTAGGCCACGCTCTATGTTAAAGTATCCATTCATAGCGTTCCAAGAAGGAATTCTACACTTCAAAATCAGAGATAGTTTAGTCCGTGTACAGCGTTTTTCAAAAAGCCTGTTTTTTTACCCCTACACAGACTCACATTTCAAAAAATTCTTATTCTAGAATATTTCCCAATCGAGACGTCAATTTTTATTCGAGAGAAATTACCATATATTTAACAATTTTGAACCCCAAAAAATAAGATAAAAAATAAGCGAACAAAAAGAAGTCATGAAAAGAGCTTCTTTTTTATTGCTATATATGTCATAAAAAAGAACATAAAAGAAAATAAAAAAAGATGGAAGAAGTCCCCAAATTGCTTGTACACCCTTTGTGAACGCGCTCAAAACTGAGACTGGGAATATTGCCGCAACAATCAAAAAGATAAACAAAATAAGTTTGTTAATCATCCATATTTTTTTGAAACGAATAATTAAAAGAGATGATATAATCGCCGGAATATATAACCAAGGCATTAAATAAAAATAATCTGAAATAGTATGCTTTTGTGCTGACATCCCAAGGCCCATCATAGTAAAAAACATAAAAGCAATACCTATCGGAATAAATAAGCATATCAAAATATTTTTAATTATCATTTTTTTTGTTTACTTTTTACCTCATTATATCTGATATAAATTAATATAACGCGGTAAGTCTAACATTCAGATATTATTTTGTCAATCTAAAAATTTTAGTTTGTTATATACAAGATGTTTTTAGGTAAATATTGTAAAACAGCTTTATTGAATTTTTTATTTTATTATTTGTTTTTTTTGTTTTTATAATTTAAATGTTTGTAAAATTTATATTTTACTGGACTTTTAAAATATTTTTCTTTATAATCAATAAAAAAGGAGGTTTGAATGGCCATTTTTAAAATAGAGGAAAATTTAGCAAAAAAAGATTTGCAGAACTCAACAGAGGAAGAAGCAATGGCTGATTTGATGCGGGCTTTTCCGATGATGGTTTGCGGTGATGTTCAGACGATGAGAATGGTTGTAAATGAAGCTCGTGGTTTATACGAGCCTCAACGTACAGAGTATCTTCGCTCCAGATTGTTACCTCTTGCATTAAAACTAAAAGAACAGGGGAGTGTTTTTGGTTACCCTTTAGTAACTGATGTTGCTTCTCATTTATATAACTTTTTATCGCTTCAGCAAGTTAATGAAAAGCGTGAATTGGATATCATTTACGGGGATGTTTTAACATTGCAAAACATCCTGTGGAAACGCATCAGTGGTGACGGTGGTGAAGAAGGACGCAGAATTCTGGCTCAACTGGTATAAGGATTATAATGAGTTTGGGGCATTTGTTGGTTGTGGATGATGATAAGCGTTTGCGTCAGTTATTAAAACAATATCTGACCCAAGCCGATTTTACTGTTTCCGTGGCCGAAGATGCCATTCAGGCCGAAGAATTGTTTAATCTGTTTTCCTTTGATGTCGTTATCATGGATGTGATGATGCCACATAAAAACGGTGTTGAATACACGCAACAATTACGCCAAAAAGGTTTTCAAACGCCGATTTTGATGTTGACAGCCATGGGGGATGTGGCCAGTCGAATTACAGGATTAGAAGCCGGTGCCGATGATTATCTGCCCAAACCTTTTGATCCCAAAGAATTGTTGTTAAGAATTAAAAATTTAATGAAACATCAAAAAACACCATCAGATACTGTTTGTTTTGGTGATTTTACCTATTTCAAATCAAAAAAATCTTTGATTCATCAAAATAAACCTGTTAACTTAACAGGGGCAGAACAGCAACTGTTGGATATTCTAATTCAATCCGTCAATACTGTTTTAACCCGTGAAGAGTTGGCACAAAAAATGCAAACGGATTCCGTACGTACCGTAGATGTACAAATTACCCGTCTCAGACGAAAAATTGAACAAGATCACAAACGCCCTGTTTGGATACAGACTGTTCGGGGTCAGGGTTATAAATTAGTGAGGTTATAATGCGAATTTTTAAATATTTAAAACGTAAATTTTTCCCGCGTCATTTATTGGGGCGCTTTATTTTGATTATTTTATTGCCTATGGTTATATTACAGGCGATGATCGGGATTTACTTTTTTAACAAGCATTGGGATACGATCAGCCGTCGTTTGGCAAACGACGTTATCGGTGAAATTCGTCTGATTGCCCATTGGTCGGAAATGCAAGAAGATCCAAGTGCGAAACTAGATGTATTTGAAAAAAATTTAGGACTTCAGTTAAACTGGAAAGCGGATGAAAAACTCTCTTACGACAAAACAAATGAACGTTTAAGTTCGGCAAAATTACGAAATAAAATTGAAGATTTGCCTTATCCCCAAACAACTTATACAAATGAAAAGGGCGAACAGGAAATTGATATCCAATTATCTAAGGGTGTATTAAATATTGTTGTGCCACGCAAAAGATTTTTCAGCACAACTGTTCCTTCATTTTTATGGTGGATGTTAGGGTCATCCGTTTTATTGTTCACGATTGCTTTTTTATTTATGAAAAATCAAGTACGCGCCATTACCCGTTTGGCTAAGGCTGCCGAATTATTCGGTATGGGACAAGAGGTACGCTTCAAACCTGAGGGAGCCTATGAAGTGCGCTTGGCCGGTCTTTCTTTTATTGAAATGAAAGAAAGAATTGCCAGATATATGAGTGAGAGGACATCTATGTTGGCCGGTGTTTCGCACGATTTGCGAACCCCTTTGACACGAATGAAATTGGAATTGTCTATGATGGAACCGGACGAAACAACACAAATGTTGCACCAAGATATCAATGAAATGGAAAGTATGTTGACGGGATATTTGGATTTTGCCCGTGGCGCCGGCAAAGAAAAAATGGAAGAAATTGATTTGGATTTATTCTTAACCTCTTTGGTGGAAAAATACAAACGGGTCGGTTTTGGTGTTTCTTTGCATATAGAACAAACCGCAAAAGTAATGGCCAGACCTCATGAACTGATGCGCGCTTTTTCAAATTTAATATCCAATGCGCAAAACTATGCCACAAAAACAAATGTTTCTATGGGCATTCGGGATGATATGATTCAAGTCACGGTTGACGATAACGGGCCGGGTATTCCAGCAAAAAAACGTGATGAGGTTTTTAAACCTTTTTATCGGGTGGAACCATCACGCAACAAAAACACTGGTGGCGTTGGTTTAGGTATGACAATTGCCCGTGATACGATTTTATCTCACGGTGGTGAAATTAAACTGGAAACCAGCCCAATGAAAGGTTTGCGTGTTTTAATCACTTTACCGATAAAGAATGATATAGCGCAATAAAGTAAAAAAAGATATAAAAATTCTTGCATTTTATTGAAAAATGTGTATAATAAAGAGGTTCGTATCATGGGATGCGAATGGGATTTTTCACCCCTGGAGGAAAAATCCGTTACTTAAAAACAAAAAAGGATAAAAAATGAAAACAGTATCATTGAACGCAACAAAGCGTGAAAAAGCTGGCAAGGGGGCCTCTCGGGCTATTCGTCTTAAGGGGTTTATTCCTGCCGTTATTTATGGGGATAAACAAGCTCCTGAAATGATTGCCATTGAAGAAAAATTCATGGTGGCAGAAATGAATAAAAAAGGTCTTTGGACCCGTCAATATGAAATCAATGTGGATGGTAAAGAAAAACATTTGGTGTTGTGCCAAGATATTCAAAAACATCCCGTTTCAAATCGCCCGATTCATGCGGACTTTTTAAGAATTTCAAAAACAGCTTTACTGACCTTGGATATTCCTTTGCAATTTGTTGGTGAAGATGTTGCTCCTGGCTTCAAAAAAGGCGGTGTGTTGAACATCGTTCATCGTACGGTTGAAGCAAAATGTACAGCTGATAAGATTCCTGAATTCTTTACGGTTGATTTGTCCAAAGCCGAAATCGGTGATGGCTTTAACGCTTTTGACATTCAAATGCCTGAAGGTGTTTCTTTGTCATCTAAAGAAGACTTCACAGTGGCCAGCGTTGTGGCACCACAGGAAGAAACGGCTGCTGCTAATACAACTGCTTCTGCCGAAGCCGAAAAGACTGAGGAGAAAAAATAATGAAATTGTTGGTGGGATTGGGCAATCCGGGAACGGAGTATGCAAAAACTCGCCACAATATGGGATTTCAGGCGGTGGACGAACTTGTCCGCCGCTTTTCCTTTGATGCTTTTAAATCTGAACACAAAGGTTTGCTTGCCAAAGGCCAAATTGCCAACGAACGTTGCTTAATACTAAAGCCTGAAACTTATATGAATTTGTCGGGTGAATCCGTTCAAAGCGTAATGGCTTTTTATAAAATTCAACCTCAGGATATTATTGTTTTTCATGATGATTTGGATTTACCTGTCGGTAAAGTGAAAGTAAAAATTGGTGGTGGCAGTGGTGGTCATAACGGTATCAAAAACATAGACTCGCATATCGGTGTCAATTACATGCGTGTCCGCATTGGCGTTGATAAAAATAAAATGATTGATACAGCCAATTATGTATTGGGCAAACCGTCCGCTGATGAGCAAAAGATTTTGGATGTTTTATTTGAACAAATTGCCCAAAATGTTGAATTATTACTAAAAGGCGATATGTCCGCCTTTATGAATAAAATTAAATGAATGAACGTGAAATTTCGGTTTTGTCAGATTTGATGAGGGTTATTGATAAAAAACCCGCCGTTGCCCCTGAAATCATTAATGATTATTTGGCCAAACACAAATTTATAAAAGGTCCTGAAAAGGCCGAATTTTTGCAATCTGTATGGTCTATGATACGGGCCAAAGCGCGTTTGATTTGGGCCTATCCGGATGATGATTGGCAAGGCCGTGTTCAAAAGTTCATAGAAAACGGCATTCCTGATGTATCCCAGGCACCCGATTGGGTTCAATGGGAAACGCCCGAATGGTTTTTGTCGCATATTCCTGAGGCGAAAAACGAACTGCCAGCCTTAATGGAAAATCCGCCAATTATTTTAAGGGCTATCGGTCATCGTAATGAGATTTTGGAAAGCCTGAAAAAAGAAGGCTTGGATGTAGCTCCTTGCGATAAATCCCCCTTTGGGATTGTTTTAAAAACATATGCCAATATAAAAAATACAAATGCCTGGAAAAAAGGATGGTTGGAAATTCAAGACGAAGGAGCCCAATTATTATCATTGGAAATTGGCATAAAACCCAAACAATCTGTTTTTGATTTTTGTGCAGGCGCCGGTGGTAAATCGTTAATTTTTGCCCAAATGATGCAAAATCAAGGACAAATTCAGGCCTATGATATAACGCCCAAAAAATTATTTGAATTGGTCAAACGGGCCACTCGGGCACAAATTAAAATCATTAAAATTATCACAAAATTGGAACGCCCTGATAAAAAGTTTGATCATGTGGTGGTGGATGCTCCTTGTTCGGGTTGTGGTACATGGCGCAGAACACCGAATATGCGTTGGCATTTAACCGAAAAACAATTAAAACATATCACAAAGACGCAAGCCGAAATTTTAAATCGGGCTGAACAATATTTAAAAACAGGTGGTTATTTGTCATATATTACCTGTTCTTTAACCTTTGATGAAAACGAACAACAGGTTGAAAAATTTTTATCTGAACATCCTAATTATAAGGTTATCAAACAAAAACGCTATTCGCCATATCTGACAAAAACAGATGGTTTCTTTTTGTGCGTTATGCAACGTAATTAGATTTTTAAATGTCAAAAAATGTCGAAAATAAAATTGAAGGATTCGAAGTTATTAGATGAAAATAAAAAGCCGATAGCTTTTTATCATGCAACGCCATTTCAGGGAAGAATAACATCTTTCTTTCCGTTATCGCACTTTGGAACAAAAAGAGCAGCAGAGATTCGCGCTTTGCATTTTACCTATAAGGCTTTGGGTATTCCTGAGCCGGAGGATTTTTTAGATAATTATTCGTTTGTAAAGCAAGAAAAAAAATTAGAAAATTTTCAATATCCGAAAATAACAATATATGATGTTTTTTTGGCCGTTAAAAGACCTTTGAAAATTCATGATTTTGGTTGTCACTCTTTGGCACAATATTGTTCTTGGTTTTTATATATGTACAAACCAAAATCTCAATTTTTATCTGGTTCGGAAAGATGTGAGGGGGACGTTGTTGGTCCAAATAAAATAAAATATAAAAAACATTTGACGGATTTCATTTTTGTTGATCCATTTACCCGTTCTGAAAAGGATTTAAAAAATGAATTGAGGGCGGAATCTTTATATAATGATTCAAAAGATTTGAAAAATAAACCTGATTTGCTTCCGTCTTTTCTGCATTCAGTTCGATCTCAGGTAAATCCTGATAATTTTTCTTTGGCACAAAAGGTTGCATTTCAACGTATGATTCGTTTTCTGGAAGGTGAGGGATATGATGCTTTTTCTTATTTAAACGATTATGAGGATAAAGGAAAGAGCAGTTATATTATTTTTCGTCCACAACAGGTTTTTATAGATCAGAAAACAGGAGTAGAGCATATTATACCCGATGTAAATTCAAAATTGTTGCAAGAAAATGAAAACGCTTTCTTTTTACAAAGAGGAATTCTCTCGCCCAGTCAAAGAATACAAAAAAGCAAACAATTTGGATACAGCACTTATTTAAAAAGACAGTGCCGATAATTACTTTATTTTTTGTTGATCTTGTTTTATGGCTGTACTCTTATGGACGCAAATCCGTTCGGGTTTTTGTTGAGTGGGATTTTCAAATTTCACAAGGTCTTTTTTTTTCTTTAAATTATTTACAGAATAAACAATACAATTTGGATAATTCATTTTAAGTCCTTTTAAGTTTCTTGTATTGTAGTATTTTTTATTTCAAAAGTCAACTTTTTTCAACTAAATCGCTTGATAAAGTGATAAAGTTTGCTAGTGTGGGGATAATTAATAAATAATAAAGGGAGATAAAAATGCAAAATTTAAGAAAAACAAACGAAACAGGCCGTTCTATGCTTGAAATGTTGGGCGTTCTGGCTATCATTGGCGTTTTAAGTGTTGCTGGTGTTGCGTGGTTTCATCCAGGGCCAGGCTGGAATAATTCGGGGTATCTTTTACTAAAATATGAAGGTTGTGGATGGCCATATGATGGAAAACTTGGGACGGATAAAAAAACGTGTTGCAGTGTTGAGGGCTATGCTTGGAGGGATGCGTATGTTGGCTATAATGATGTAAAAACTCAAATTTGCGGATGTCCTATGCCTAATGATGGTACTACACATGCACCGGTATTGGGAACTGACGGTAAAACGTGTTGCAGAGATGGATTGACTTGGTATGATGCTAATCGTAATTATACTGCTGCAAGTTTATATTGTGGTGGATGCCCAGAAGATGGAAAAGTAGGAAAAGACTCTAAAACCTGTTGTAAAGATGGAAAATATTGGCATGATTATGAGGTTGGTTATTTCTATGAAAGTGAAGTTTGCCAAGGAATATACCCCCCCCCGCCCAAATCGGACGGGGGATTTTTAATATAAAAACGGATTATAGGCCCATTGGAGCAAGGCTTGGCGTTGTTTGGGCCGACAGGTTAACTCATTGGCCGAACAATGCTTTTTTAATTGTATCAGGTGGCGTTTGAAGTTTTTCCATCGTTTAATTTGAATGGCATCAATTTCGGGAATTCTGCGCCCCATATAATATCGGCAATACCATTGAAACCACCCCCTTGGATCAGGGGGATAAATCCAACCTTTTTGTTGCCATTGCCTTAAACTCATGCGTGATTTAACACCAAAACAGTTTAAGCTGATTTCGGGATTTTTATTGTTTATTCGGGCATTTTGAAACCAATCATGCGGAAATTCCCTTTGGCAATCGTTCATATAATGCCCCTCAAACACGCCCAGCTCCAACATTTGCTTTGGTGTGAGGGCAGGGCAAAAATCAGGGGCAAAATTTTCCCCTTCGTCCTCGCTGTATTCATATTGATAGCCCAATTGCATCTTATCAAAAACAATCATATCAGGGATATAATTGGTTGTTCGTTTTTTTTCAATAGTAAAAAAGTGAAAATATATTTGCGTTTTTTGTGAAAATATGCTATAAAGCACCTTATCAATTTTTAAAACGAAAGGTGAAAAATGTCAAAACTGAAACAATCTTTGAAAATTACAATTAAAGCTGAAGCTTTTGCCGATAAGATGAATGCCCGCTTGGAAGATTTGCGTAAAAACGCCAAATTGCCGGGGTTCCGTCCGGGTCAGGCCCCTTTGGCGATGATTCGTCAAAAATATGAAAACTCTGTTAAAGGCGAAGTTTTGGATGATTTAATCAATGAACAGGTGATGGCCACATTAAAGGAAAAAGAATTACGTCCGGCTATGCGTCCTGCCATTAAAATGGACAAATATGAAGACGGCAAAGATATTGTTTTGACGGTTGATTTTGAAGCTTTGCCCGAAGTCAAAGTCAAACCCTTTGATAAAATCACTGTTGAAAAAATGGTGGCAACTGCCGGTGATAAAGAAATTCAGGATACTTTGGATAAATTAGCAACTGCCAAAAAAACATCTGAATTATTGGATGAAGACCGTGCCACAAAAACAGGCGATGTCGTTGTGATTGACTATGTCGGTTCCATTGATGGTGAAGAATTTAAAGGCGGTAAAGGTAAAGGCGCCTATTTGGAATTGGGTTCCAACACATTTATCCCCGGTTTTGAAGATCAATTGGTTGGTCACAAAGTGGGCGATAAAGTGGATGTCAATGTGACTTTCCCCGAAAATTATCATGCCAAAGATTTGGCCGGTAAAAAAGCTTTGTTTAAAACAGAAATCAAAGAATTGCGTGCTTGGAAAAAGCCTGAATTCAATGATGAATTCGCCAAACAATTCGGTTCCGATACAATGGATAAATTAAAGGAAATGATTAAAGCTGAATTGGATAAAGAATATACTCGTGTGGCCCGTATGCATGCCAAACGTGCTTTGTTTGACGCTTTGGATAAAGAATATGACTTTGAAATTCCTGAATGTATGTCCAAGGCCGAAATGGATGGTATTTGGGCCCAATATGAACAGGCCAAGAAAACAGGTCAGTTGGATGAAGAAGAAAAGAAAAAATCCGAAGCTGATTTGAAAAAAGATTATCAAAAAATCGCTGATCGTCGTGTGCGTTTAGGTTTGTTGTTGGCTAAGATTGCCGATGAAAATCAAGTCAAAGTGGAACGTGAAGATTTGACAAACGCCATTATGGCCGAAGCCCGTCGTTATCCCGGTCAGGAAAAACAAGTCTTTGAATACTACACCAAAAATCCTCAGGCGGTTGAAGCAATTCGTGCCCCGATTTTTGAAGAAAAAGTTGTGGATTTTGTTTTGGGTAAAGTTCAAACAAAAGAAAAACAAATTTCTGTGGCTGACTTGTATGCCTTTGATCCCGATAAAAAATAAAAGGCCTGCCTGGATAAAATAAACAAAGGGGGCTGAGTATCAAAAGCCCCTTTTTGAGTAAAAGGATAAACAATGGTATCTAAAAAAACTCAGGAAATTGCTTTTAATAAGTTACGTCAAATGGCAAAAGATAATACTATTTGTTTTACATATTATGAACCTCCTTATTATGGTGTGGGCTGTGGACGAGATCGTTCAGTGGATTGGAATGGACCACTTCTATTTTATAAAAAAGGGGAATCACGTGAAGAGATCTTTTTAAGAACCATGTGTTGTTTACTAGATGCTGATTTTCCAAGATTTTTAAAGCAAAAAGAAAATGAGAGAAAATTGGTTCATCTCCTTTTGGAAGCTGGATTGAATCCTAACATGAAATATAATGAAAAAAGTATTTTTTTACTCTTTGTTAAAAAGGGTAGAGTGGGTCCAGCACTGGAAATTGCCCAACATCCTGATTTTCGTTTTCCAAAAGGAGAGGAGGGGGCAGTTTTTGATAAACTTTCTTTCAATCTTAGTTCAAGTAGATGGCATCATCCTTGTTATAATTGGATTAATATAGAGCAGGATAGTCTTCCTGATTGGGCAAAGGATAGAAAAAAGCGTTTGCAAGAAAAATTACCTGAGGCTATGAAATATCATAGAATTTGGCAGGAAGAGACAAAAGATTTAGCTTTTCTTCTATTTCAAAAAGGATTATATCCTTCAAATGAGAGATGCTTTGAAAAATTGGCTCCTGTCGTTTTAGAAAAAGATCCCGATTTTTTCAATAAAAAGAAAAAACAAGTAATATCCCAAATTCAACATGCCAAAACACCAATTCAAATTTATAATGCCCTGATGGGAAAAAGAAAGGAGAAAAATTAATGAAAATTCAAGATACATTAGTGCCGACTGTTATTGAAACGACAGGTCGTGGGGAGCGTGCTTTTGATATTTATTCACGTTTGTTAAAAGAACGTATTGTTTTTTTGACCGGTGAAGTCAATGATGCGGTTTCCAGTTTGATTTGTGCTCAATTATTGTTTTTGGAAGCCGAAAATCCCGATAAAGAAATTTCGTTTTATATCAATTCTCCCGGTGGTGTTGTGACCAGCGGTTTGGCTATCTTGGATACCATGAATTATATCAAATGTCCCGTATCCACCGTGTGTATGGGCCAGGCCTGTTCAATGGGCTCATTGCTTTTGACCTGCGGTGAAAAAGGGCGCCGTTTTGCGTTGCCCAATGCCCGTGTGATGATTCATCAACCCAGTGGCGGTTTTCAGGGGCAGGCAACAGATATGGAAATCCATGTCAAAGAAATTTTGGCCATTAAAAAACGTTTGAATCAAATCTATGTGGAACAAACGGGTAAAACTTTAAAAGAAATTGAAACAGCGATGGAACGTGATAACTTTATGACAGCCGAAGAAGCCGTCAAGTTTGGTTTAATTGATGCCGTTGTATCCAAAAAATAAGGGGTTTTTATATGACAGATGAAAATTTGATATGTTCTTTTTGTGGTAAAAACCAAAAGGAAGTGAAAAAATTGATTGCCGGGCGTTCGGATAAAGACGAGCAGGGGCAATCACATGCCGTTTATATTTGTGATGAATGCATCGGTTTGTGTCAGGATATTTTAAAAGAGGAAGTCAAAAAGAATCCCCAGTTGGAATTGGATGGTTTGGGGGGTGATAAACCATTGAAAAAGCCCCATGAATTAAAGGCGTTCTTGGATGAATACGTTATTGGTCAGGATGCCGCTAAGCGTGTTTTATCAGTTGCTGTATATAATCATTATAAACGCTTGAAGAACAAAGAAAAAGTGGAAGATGTTGAATTGGAAAAATCCAATATCTTGTTGTTGGGTGCCACCGGTTGCGGTAAAACTTTGTTGGCCCGTACATTGGCAAAAACATTGGATGTGCCTTTTGCTATTGCTGATGCAACTACTTTGACCGAAGCCGGTTATGTGGGTGAAGATGTTGAAAATGTTGTTTTGAAACTTTTACAGGCCGCTAACTATGATGTTGCTAAGGCTGAACGTGGTATTATTTATATTGATGAAATTGATAAGATTGCCCGCAAAGCCGATGGTCCGTCTATTACTCGTGATGTATCGGGTGAAGGTGTGCAACAGGCGTTGTTGAAGATGATAGAAGGAACTGAGGCCAGTTTGCCCCCGCAAGGTGGTCGTAAGCACCCCAACCAAGAATATATCAAAGTCAATACAGGTCATATTTTGTTCATCTGCGGTGGTGCTTTTGACGGCTTGGATAAAGTTATTGCTTCACGTATGGCCGAATATTCGGTGGGATTTGGATCTGATGTTAAAAACAAAGACAAATTGGATACCAACGAATTATTAAAGCAATTAGAACCGGATGATTTGTTAAAGTACGGATTGATTCCTGAATTTATCGGACGTTTGCCTGTCCATGTGGCTTTGCAGGCTTTGGATGAAAAAGCTTTGGTTGAAATTTTGACCAAGCCCAAAAACGCGTTGGTTAAACAATATAAGACTTTGTTTAAAATGGAAGGCGTTGATTTGAAATTTACAGATGGTGCTTACAGTGCGATTGCCCAAAAGGCCATGAAACGTAAAACAGGTGCCCGTGGACTTCGTTCTATTATGGAAGATTTGTTGATGGATTTGATGTACGATACACCATCTAAAAAAGATATCAAAGAAATCATCATTGATGAAGATGTGGTCAATGGCAAAGGTGAACCTAAGCAAAAATAAGGATATTACATGGGTTTAAAAAATTGGTGGAGTAACAGAATAAAAGCGGATGTTAAAGCAGATGTGCGTTTTTTTTGGGAAGAATATCTTCAAAAAAATTATGCGCATGAGTATATGGATAGATGTATTCAAGCCCATAAAGATAGTAAAAAGCCGTTGAAACAACAATTTTTTCCACGAAAAGGTGAAGATTTGCTTGCCAAAAAAGCGGCGTTTATTTCGGCTTATTCCAGACATGAAAAGGCATTCAGAGAAGAATATTTATCTTGGGGAAACAATGATTACAATCCTTTGGCATGTCAATATTCGGATGCTTTGGTTCAACGGGCTCGTTTAAATGGACATAAAAAATGGCAGATGATGATGCAAATAGCCCAAAAAAGAAAGACCAGATAGTTTTTTCTTGACAACCCATTGAAAAAAGTTTAAAATGAAAAGGCTTTTGTGGGGATATAGCTCAGTTGGTAGAGCGACGCGTTCGCAATGCGTAGGCCAGCGGTTCGATCCCGCTTATCTCCACCAAAAAATACGACCTTTACAGGTCGTTTTTTTTATTTATACTATGGAAAAATGTTGTTTTTTGCTATAGATTAAGTATAATCCTTAATGGAGAAAATTGAATGAAAAAAAATTGGAAAACAGCATTGATGGCATCTGTGGCGGGTTTTGCTCTTATCGGTGGTTTTTGGGGTGATAATCAGGAAAAAGAACAAAAACTTGATGGGGCAACTTTGATGGAAGGAATTGTTAATATTTCCCAAACGGAAAATATAACAAATCGTAATATAATTGTTGATGCTTTCCTTCAAACATCAAAAACAATCACAGGAAGAAAATTATTAGAACAAATGTATGATTATTACGGTACGAATGACCATACAAGAATAAATGTGGCTATTGATGATATTGGCTTTCCTACCGGAGCATATGGTGCCAATAAGATAACTTTCAGTAAAGAATATCTTCCGGGCGGACTTTTAAAAATATTGGATAGTACTGATATCAGGGTGACGGCAGCACATGAATTGTTACATGCACTTCAAGATCGGGAACGAGGTGTTAGTACTGATATTATAGGCAATACATATGAGGATGATTTCAAAGAGAATAAATTAATGGAAGCAGAAGCCAAAATACAAAATATTGTTATGGGCAATGAATTAAAAGATGATGCTTCATCTCTTTATCTGCTTTATAATTATATGACTAATAAATTAAATAATAAATTTTCCCAAGATAAAAGTGAAAGTATGGTAAAAACAGCACTTTTTCAATGTTTATGGCAAAATAAGACAATTGAAAATGTTGTTGCATCTTGTTTGGGTGAGAACATATCCTTAACAGATTTAAAAAATAATGGTATCAGTCTGGAATTGTGTAATAAAGAAATAAAAGAATGGCATAGTGTCTATAATAAACAAGCAATAAAAAAGGCTTATTCAAATGAACCTTTGCGTATTGATGATATCACCGGATTTACGCCCGAGAATGCAACACAAGAGCAACAAAAGGAAATTTATCAATCTTATCTTTCACGTTTGAATAAAAACGGGATAGTTGTTTCTATGGATGATATTCAAAACGGATTTAAGGTTGAATATCAAGAAAGAAAAGATTTTTCTTTTGAAGGAATTGTTACCATTAAGGATTCTCAGTCAGAGCATTGTTTTAAATCCTGTGATACACCAACCGAGATTAACACGGATAAAAAAGTGAAGAAAAAAGCTGGGCTTGGTGTTTTGGGTATATTATCACAAGGTTCACAAAAGGGTGCATCCTACAAAGAATCAGAAAATAAAACATCAGAAGCAAAAGTTGAGCAGGAAAAAAATAAAAAAGTTTCCGATTTGATTTTGTCTTCTATTAAAGGAAAAGAAAGACCTTAATTTCAGGGAAATTAATAAAGATAAAGCAAAAGGATTATCTTCGTTTGTTTTTATGCAAATAATTCAAAAGGATTTTGGGATTTTGTACCTGTCGCCCAATGTTTTTTTGTGGGTATTTTTGTCGAAATTCCGCCACTTTTGCCCGTTTGGCTTTTTGGCGTTCTGCCGTTGGTTTTTCTTGTTTGTCAATTAAATACAATTCTTTGTTCAATTCTTGACGTTCTTTTTGAGGAATCAGATGCTCTTTTTCCCAGTGTTTCAGGTATTTTTGTTCGTGACTATATGGTAAATCCGTTCCCATATAATAAACCTTTTGAGAACTTAATAACCCAAACAAATTATATGATTCACTGGGGCCGTCTTTTAATCCGTTTTTATAATAACATTTTTTCCAAGGTTTGCCTGTGAATGCGTGAAAAGATTCGTATAATCCGTTCTTTTGATCGTCTTTATAAGTGCATTTTTCAAAGATACGACCATTTTTATGAAAGGATAAAAATGGGCCATTCTTTTTTCCGTCTTTATCGATTGTGTAAATTGATTTTGTTTTGCCGTTACTGTGATATTCTATTGTTGCGTACATTGATAATGCCTTTTAAAATAAAACATAATTATACCACGAACAGCCCTTTTTGTCAATCTGTTCGACTGGCTTGTTATAAATCCAAAGAGAATATAAGGTTGTTTTTAAAAGAAAAAGCCCTCATTTGGTTGAGGGCTTTAAAAAGATGGTGCCTGGAGACGGAATCGGACCGCCGACACAGAGATTTTCAGTCTCTTGCTCTACCAACTGAGCTATCCAGGCGAATAATAAACACATTTTAACCAACTTTGAATCAAAAGTCAAGCACTTTTTAATCAAAAAATATTTAATTATAAAAAATCTTTTAAAATGAAGTAGTTATTTTTGATTTATTAAGTGATGCTTTTTAATAATTCATTCGTGGGGGCAGGTTGCGCAATCTGACCAAATATGGTTTCATGGGCTTATCACGGCTGATTAAATGTCCCAAATACCACACGCTTAAAAAAGCCATAGCTTTTTGAGCGGCATCTAATTTTTGTCCCACTGTTTCGGCTGTTTCAAATTGTTGGCGAAATTGTGAAATGTTTTTGATAAACAGCTGATGGCTGGCAATATGTTCTTCCATTTCGGGATAACGAATGCGTTCCATAATGTCTTCTTCGTGTGAAAAATGGTTTCGAACATAATCATAACAGGCCTGAAACATTTTTTCCATACCTTCAATATGGCGCTCCTTGATATCATTTGAAGCCTGATTGATGACTTTTAAAAAAGCCTGATGTTCGCTATCCAAAGGTGGATAGTTTAAGCTCATTTGTTCCCGCCAAGTTATCACTGCCATTTTTCCCCCTTTTTTGTTTTTTTTAGTTGCTGAATAAAAAGTGCACAACATCCCCGTCTTGCATGGTATAGTTTTTGCCTTCCTGGCGCAATAATCCTTTTTCACGTGCGCCACTTTCACCTCTATGGGCGACATAGTCATTATAAGAAACAACTTCCGCCCGAATGAAACCTTTTTCAAAATCCGAATGGATAATACCGGCCGCCTGAGGTGCTAAGATGCCTTTACGCATGGTCCAGGCATGGGCTTCTTTGGGTCCGGAAGTAAAGAATGTTTCTAAACCCAATAATTTATAACCAGCCTTGATAATCCGATCCAAACCGGTTTCGGTTAAGCCAAGGGTTTCCAAAAATTCAGGTTGTTCTTCGGCGGGCAGTTGGGCAATTTCCTGTTCAATGCCGGCGCAAATCACAACAGATGAGTTGCCTTGTTTTTTTGCCATTTCGGCAACACGTTCAGAAAATTCATTGCCTGAGGCAGCCGAATTGTCATCCACGTTACACACATATAAAACAGGTTTTGCCGTCAATAAAGCCAATTGATTAAATAATTTTAAATCTTCGGCATCGGTGGGTTTTGCCAATCGGGCAGGTTGACCATTACGCAATAATTCCAAAGCCGGCTCAATTACTTTTACCCAAGCTTTTGATTCTTTATCGCCTGTTTGGGCTTTTTTGGCCACACCATTCAAACGTTTTTCCAGGCTTTCCAAATCCGCCAACATCAATTCGGTTTCAACCGTTTCGGCATCACGGATAGGATCTATGGAACCTTCCACATGGACAATATCCGAATTTTCAAAACAACGCAATACGTGAATGATGGCATCCACTTCACGAATGTTGCCCAAGAACTGATTGCCTAATCCTTCACCTTTGCTGGCACCTTTTACTAAACCGGCAATATCAACAAACTCCAACTGAGTTGGTACAATTTTGGCAGATTTATCAATTTCGGCCAAAACATTTAAACGTTCATCCGGGACGGCAACACGGCCGATATTCGGTTCAATGGTGCAAAACGGATAGTTGGCCGCCTGAGCATTGACCGTTGCGGTTAAAGCGTTAAATAAAGTTGATTTCCCGACGTTGGGTAATCCGACAATTCCACAGTTAAATCCCATATTAAATCCTTTGTTTTTGACATTATCCTATATTTTGTTTTATTTTTCAAGATTTTTTTCTTGTTATTTTGAAAAAATAATGCTAAAACAAAAACAATAAAGGGGGATTTATGCGTTTAAAGTCTTTTTTATTTTGTTTTTCTATAATTTTTTCGCTGTCTGCTTTTGCGCAGGATAGTTTTGATGTGGAAACTTGTCGGTTGGCTCTTTTAGAGGCTGAACAACAAAGAAATCCTCAGGTTTATTCTCAGTGTGGTTTTGATGATACAAATTACGCTGTTACCAGATGGGCATCTTGGTTGAAAGAAAATAATGCTTATCAAGCGATGTATGAATTGTGTATTCGTCATCCAAAACATCGTGAAAGTATCAGATTATGCGAATTGGCTGTTTCGGGGGGGAATGGGCCGGCTTTATTAAACCATGGTAATAAAAAATATGACGAAAAAAATTATATACAAGCGATACAAAGTTATACTCAGGCATTAAGAAGTCCTTTATTAACTGATGAAGAAAAAGGTCAGATTAGTGAAAAAATCGGCACATTGTACTTGGATAAAAATAGTACATATTATAATCCGAAAAAGGGGTTGCCTTTGATTGAAAAGGCTGCTCATCAGCGTTCGGCTTTGGCGAATAACATTATCGGTGTTTATTCAATGTTGGGATTAGAAGGTGAAAAGGTGAATATGGAAAAATCGTTCGAACATTTGTGGCGTTCTGTTTTACTCGGATGTCCAAATGCTGAAGAAAATTTAGGTTTGTTCTATCTGTTACACCAAAATAAAATAGATTTAGAGAATGTAAAAAAAATAATTTCTAATAAAATTTTGAAATGTAGTTCAAGTTTTAAGGGGAATAATGAAGGGTCACAGATAAATATCCAAGAGTGTGATTGTGATAAAGTTTTTCAATTGAATCTTTTGGCAAATCGTTATTCTTATCGTTTGCTGTCGGCTGAAGAAAATTATGCAGTAATAATAGATAAAGCGAATCAACGTTTTACAGTTACTTTAGGGACAAAATTACCAGATGGCTCTGTTGTTAAAGAGATACGTAAAACGGCGGTAATATTATTAAAAGGAAATACGAGGCAAATTTTGAATTTGATGCCTGATGAAAATTGTCTTAATTTCTGTGAAGAAGAAACTCAGAGAAAAGACTCTGATGTGTTAAATATAACCCCGTATCATTTAAGTTTTACGCCATCGGAATGTTCCAGTATTTTATACTATGCGGAACGTTTGGTTGACACAAACTTACCCTTTGTTGGCAAACAAGAATGCGGTTATTCGGGTGATTTGGATGCAGCGACCCAATTATTATTGCAATAATTTTTATTAAATTTTGTTTGCAAAACTTGACTTTTGTATCAAAATACACTATGTCTATTGCATAATATAATATAGACAGAAAAGGAATTTGAAATATGTTAAAAAGTATATTCCGTTCGGCCAATGAACGTTATTTAAAAAAGTTTAAGAAAATTGTTAAGAAAATCAATGAGATGGAACCTGATTTTCAAAAACTGACAGATGCTGAATTGACGGCTAAAACGGCCGAATATCGTGAAAGATTAAAACAAGGTGAAACTTTGGAATCTCTTTTGCCTGAGGCTTTTGCCACCGTTCGTGAAGCTTCCAAGCGTGTTTTAGGAATGCGTCCGTTTGATGTGCAATTGTTGGGCGGTATGGTTTTATTTGATAATAAAATTGCCGAAATGCGTACCGGTGAAGGTAAAACATTGGTGGCCACGTTGCCTGTTTATTTAAATGCCTTAACGGGAAAGGGTGTTCACGTTGTGACGGTCAATGATTATTTGGCCAAACGTGACAGTGAATGGATGGGTAAAATCTATCGCTTTTTGGGATTGACAGTTGGTTGTATTGTTGGTCAAATGCCCGCCGAAGAAAGAAGAAAGGCCTATAATTATGATATTACCTATGCCACAAATAACGAATTAGGTTTTGATTATTTGCGTGATAATATGGCGTTTTCAAAGGAAATGATGGTGCAACGTCCTTTTCATTATGCCATTGTGGACGAAGTGGATTCAATCTTGATTGATGAAGCCCGTACGCCTTTGATTATTTCGGGTAGGGCGGAAGATTCATCGGATTTATACAGGAAAATCAATGCGATAATGTGTCATGTTCGACCAGAACATTATGAAAAAGATGAAAAATTCAAAGTTATTACTTTAACGGATTTAGGCGTTGAATTTGTTGAAAGTGCTTTGCGTGAAGCGGAAATTTTGGTTGGCGGTTTATATGACGCTTCTAATATTTCTTTAGTGCATTATGTGGAAGAATGTTTGCGTGCCCATGCGATGTTCCAAAAAGATGTGGATTATATCGTCAAAGATAATCAGGTGATGATTATTGATGAATTTACCGGCCGTATTATGAAAGGTCGCCGTTATTCCGATGGTTTGCATCAGGCTTTGGAAGCAAAAGAAGGTGTTGAAATTCAACCCGAAAACCAAACATTGGCTTCTATTACTTTCCAAAACTATTTCCGTTTATATCCCAAGTTGGCCGGTATGACGGGAACGGCTATGACGGAAGCTGCCGAATTTGATGATATTTATAAATTAGAGGTTATCGAAATCCCAGGTAACCGACCTTTGGCCCGAAAAGATGAACAGGATATTATTTATCGTACGGCCGAAGAAAAATATGATGCTATTATCCGTGATATTCAATCGGCCCACGAAAGAAATCAGCCTGTTTTGGTGGGAACGATTAGTATTGAAAAATCGGAGATTTTGGCGGATTTGCTCAAGAAAAAAACAGATTTAAAATTCAATGTTTTGAATGCCCGTCATCATGAACAGGAAGCCCATATTATTGCCCAAGCCGGTGTCCCCGGCGCTATCACGATTGCCACCAATATGGCGGGTCGTGGTACGGATATTCAGTTGGGTGGTAATTTTGAAATGCGTTTTGCCGAAGAAAAGGCCAAAAATCCGCAAGTGGATGATGCTGTTTTGGCCGAACAAATTAAACAGGAAATTGCCAAAAATAAAGAAATAGCTTTACAGGCCGGTGGCTTGTATGTGTTGGGTTCTGAACGCCATGAAAGTCGTCGTATTGATAATCAGTTGCGCGGTCGTTCCGGTCGTCAGGGTGACCCCGGTCAATCACGTTTTTATGTGTCATTACAGGATGATTTGATGCGCATTTTCGGTTCGGAACGTATTGGTGCTATCTTGCAAAAAATGGGTATGAAACATGGTCAGGAAATTCACAGTGCTTGGATTTCCAAGGCGATTGCCCATGCACAAAAGAAAGTGGAAGAACATCACTTTACATCCCGTAAAAACGTTTTGAAATATGATGATGTGATGAACGATCAACGTAAGATTATTTATGAACAACGCCGTGAATTGTTGGACAGCAATAATTTACACGATGTTTTAAACGATATGCGTCGTGATTGTTTTGAAAGCATTATTTATGCTTTAGCACCGGAAAGAACAGCCCCTGAGGATTGGGATGCTCAAAACTTGAAAAATGAAATTTTAAGTTTGGCTAATTTGGAATTGCCCTTTGAATCGTGGAAAGCTGAACCGGGTATTACATCGGCTGATTTAGTGGATCGCACAATGAAAGCGGCCGAAGAAGAATGGAACAAGAAAATGGCTTCGTTGCCCGAAAAGATGCGCAATGATGTGGAACGCACGTTGTTGATTCAATCGGTGGATATGGCATGGAAAGAACATTTAAAGAGCTTGGATTTTATGAAAGCCTCTATCGGATTACGTGCCTATGCCCAAAAAAATCCGTTGTATGAATATAAGCATGAAGCCTTTGTCTTGTTTGAAATCATGTTGGCAAAATTGCGTGAAAATGTCACAAAAGTATTGGGCTTTTCTCAATTTAAAATACAACCCATGCCAACTGAAGGACAGCAGGATATGATTGAAGAAGAACCCGAATTGCAATCTTTTGCCGAAGAAATACCGGCCAAGGAGTCAAAACCGGTTTTGTCGGGTATTTCCCGTAATGCACCTTGCCCCTGTGGTTCAGGCCAAAAATACAAACATTGTTGTGGAAAGCTGGTTTAAGCTGATTGAAAGCGTAAACTGGCGAATTCCCAATTCAAAAGGTTGTTGACAATTTGCGTTAAAAATTCTTTGCGATTATTTTGGTAATCCAAATAATAGGCGTGTTCCCACACATCCAAACACAGCAAAGGTTTTACGCCATATTGGGTCACAGGCGTTTGGGCATTAGGTGTTGAAATAATTTTTAAAACACCGTCTTGTGATACCAACCAAACCCAGCCACTGCCGAATTGATTGATGCCTGTTTGAACCAATTTATCCAAACATGCCTGCATTGAACCAAAGTCCCGTTCAATGGCTGATTGTAATTCTTTGGATGGTTTTGTTTTTTCTTTGACTGGCGTTAAAGATTTCCAAAAAAATTGATGATTCCATACTTGGGCGGCGTTATTGAACAGTTTTGTTAAAACCTCATCACTGGCCGCTGTGATAATCAAGTTTTCCAAATCCAAATCGGCCATAGGTGTTTTATCAAT
The DNA here is from genome assembly GCA_045631185.1 of Alphaproteobacteria bacterium. Taxonomy (GTDB): domain Bacteria; phylum Pseudomonadota; class Alphaproteobacteria; order CAAHEQ01; family UBA3637; genus UBA3637. Next base: position 66,546 of record JAZQUH010000034.1, read on the forward strand.
TAAATCACAGACGGTTTTAACATAACCCGCCTGATGTTTGCCATAGTGGAACTCAACGGTTTTTTGTGAAACAAACGGCGCCAAAGCGTCATAATCATAGGGCAGTGGGTGTAATTTTATCATTTTAATCCTCCTTTTTTATTTTAAGATAAGCTTTTTTTATTTTTTATCAAGTCTATTTTTTGTTTTTGCGCTTGACAAAGGCGATAAAGTTCGCTAGTATGGGGATAAATGAGCAAACAGGGAGACTCTAAAAAATGATTTTAAACCACGATAAAGGTATAAATAAAGGAACCTTGTACACACACACACACACATTTAATTTTGAAAAGATAAAATCCGCCGAAGGCGGACGTTCCATGTCCGAGATGTTGGGGGTATTGGCCATCATTGGTGTATTAAGTGTATCGGGTATTGCGGGTTATCGCCACGGTATTACCAAACACCGTGCCAATATCACATTAAACGATTCACGCATGGCGTATATGGAATCCAAAACACGCCCAAATGTGCCTGACCACGCATGGCATGATGTTTCGCATAACTTTGATTCAGGCAAAACATTCCAAATGTTGCGTGATAAAAAGGGCAACAATTATGTCAAAGTCATGGAGGTTGATGAAAGGGTTTGTCGTCAGATTTTAAAAATGTCCGTATCGGGCAGGTTGTCATTTTTAACCGAAAACGGGGAAAATAAAACCGATTGTAGCGAAGAAAATAATATCGTGATATCATGGGATGGTTTGGGCAAACCCAGCGATTGTGAAATAAAAGCCGATTGTGGTGAAAATTTTGCGGGTATTTGTACAAATCAAGGCCATTGTCGCTTATGTGATACGGCAACGGAACGGATGAATTCGGATGGCACGGCGTGCGAATGTGACCCCGAAAAAGCTGTATCATGCACAGATGGTGGCGAAAGCACATGGTGTTGTGGTGCCGGCCTTATCTGTGATAAAGAAAATCAAGGCTGTAAAGCGGGCACGGGCGGATGTCAATACAACTTTACGCAACAGGTTTATACCCGTTCGTCCAATTGTTCGTATATTATATCCACGCAAGAACAAACCCGTTCATCCAATTGCCATTACACGGTTCGTGATTATGTGATTGAAGGTTCTTTGCACGGTGTGGAAATGACGCAAATCCAAGGATGTCCATCGGGTGAATATTGTTTGCTCGGCTATTTTGATAATGAATGTACATCATCCATCAACCGTGGGGATGTGGGGGCATCGGGCGCCGAAGACGTTTATGGCGTTTGTTTAAAACGCACCATGAACGGCGGTACATGTGACGTCAGCACGGTATCCACCGCCTTTATGGATGAAGTTCAAGGATGTCCATCGGATGAGTATTGTTTAATCAGCTATTTTGACGAAGAATGTACATCATCCATCAACCGTGGTGATGTGGGTGCAACGACGCCCGAGCAAGTTTATGGTGTTTGTTTAAAGCGCACCATGAATGGTGGCACATGTGATGTAGCCGAAATTGCCGAAGGCAGTTTAACCGAAGTGCAAGGTTGCCCCGCGGGTCAATATTGTTATTTAAAATGGCAAGGAAGCGATTGTTCCACAGCCATCAATAAAGGCGATATAACTGGGCCGATGTTCGGTGCGTGTTTGGAACGCACATCCAACAATGCCCAATGCCCGATAAAATAATTTAAATTTTAATGCCTGAACAACAAGAACAATATAAATAAATAACTTAAATAGAAAGGAGTATAAAATGAAACAATCAACAAAAACATTATCCATTATCTTTGCCATCACATTGGGGGTTAGCACATCAACCATGGCCTATACATCCTGTGTGGGTGGAACGGAAATCACGGCCAATGCCCACACGGATGCGGATGCCCCCGATACATGCACCGCGGATCATTGCCCCAGCCCCGCCAAAAGCTTTTGTATCAGCAATGTGAAATTGAATTGGTGGAGTGCCTTTAATTGGTGTCAAAGCAATGGTGGCACTTTGGCTGCATTTAATTCTGCTTGTCCCAATACACCGGTGCGTAGCAATAATACGGCGGGGGCTTGTCCCGCTTTACAAGGTGTTGGTGAGAGTAAATACTATTGGACATCCATGGGATCGGGAACAAGCGCCGCCCTCCTCGTGAATCTTTCCTCCGGTGCTGTCTACTTCGACGTCCGCAATTACGCCAGCGCCATCTACGCCCTGTGTGAGTAATTTTTCACCCGATCATTTGTTGGATTTGGGTAAGGATTTGTTTGAAAAATTCACGACAGGCGGGGCTGATATATTGATGCCACAGGCTTAAACCCGCCCAACCCTTTAAGGCAAAACACCACAAATAACCGATGACAAAAAGATTTGCCCCCGGTATGAATAATGTGGTGAATAACCATCCGGCTTTTTTAAAATCTGTCTGTTCGCTGTGAATTTGGGTGAAGTTGGCCGAAATGTGAAATCCGACCCAAAAACCGTAAGTGATGATATACCACGGTTCAAATTGACCGTTTTGCATGCCAAAAAACACCCCCACCAACATCCAAATAAAAGGGAAGGTTGGTAAAAAATACGGTGCTATGGTAATCAACCAATTGCCTTTGCCCAAATACGAAAAAGATCCGCCTTTGTCTTGCTCTATCTTCATGCCCACGGGTTTATGTCCCGTCAATACCGCCGCCAACATATGGGTGGATTCATGGGCAAAGATGGTGAATGATGCCCCGGCTAATCCCGGAATTAAATTCCACAAAGCAACCGTGCCGATTATGGGCAATAAAAAATAAATACCCAAATGCATGTTAAATGTTTCGCTTATCAAACGAATCAGTGCCTGTAACAGCGGAAAAGTAAAAAAAGCACAAGTCAAAGCCACCGGATATTTTATAATCTTTAAAAACGAATTGATAAAACCTTGCATTTAATTCTCCTTTTATGTTAGAATAATCCAGTTTTTAAAAAAAAGAAAGGATTTTTTGATGTTGTTGGGTATTGTTTTGGTTTTATTGTTGTTTGTTTTAATCTTATGTGTATTTGTTTTGGTGAAATTGGCCCATATCAATAATCGCCCATCTCAGACGAATTTAGTGGATTTGGCTCAATTGATGCACTCGGATGCCAAAGATTTAAGAACTGAGCTGGGGCAAAACCTGATGAACTTTAACGAAACGATTCGTAAAGTTTTGGAAGAACGTTTGGAAAATATGCGTTCCACTGTGGATGAAAAATTACAGGGGACTTTAAATAAACGTATCAGTGAATCGTTTTCTATGGTATCGGAACGATTGGAACAGGTGCATAAAGGCTTGGGTGAAATGCAAAATCTGGCCACGGATGTGGGGGGCTTAAAACGTGTTTTGACCAATGTTAAATCCCGTGGGACTTGGGGTGAAGTTCAATTGGGGGCTTTGTTGGAACAAATTCTAACCCCTGATCAATTCGTAAAAAACGTGCATATCAAAGATACCTCGGAAGTGGTGGAATTTGCCGTAAAACTGCCCGATGGGGATGTTTTAATTCCCATTGATTCCAAATTCCCAATAGAAGATTATGAACGATTGATGTCGGCATCCGAAAGCGGGCATCCCGAAGCCGTAGAGCAGGCCGCCAATGAATTGGAAAAAAGTATTAAAGTTCAGGCAAAACGTATTTCGGAAAAATATATTTTGCCCCCGAAAACCACCGATTTTGCCATTATGTTCTTACCAACGGAAGGTTTATATGCCGAGGTGATGAAACGTCCCGGATTATCGGCTTATGTGCAAAATAAAAACCGTATCTGTATTGCTGGGCCCAGCACTTTGGGTGCGTTTTTAAACAGCTTGCAAATGGGATTCAGAACTTTGGCCATTCAAAAACGTTCGGGTGAAGTGTGGCAGGTTTTAAATGAAGTGAAAACTGAATTTGAAAAATACGCCCTTTGGGTGGAAAAAGTGAAAAAACATTTGGAACAAACATCTAAAACTTTGGATGAGGCGGAAACACGCACCCGTGCAGTGAATCGCCGTTTGCGTGGTGTGGAAAATTATTTGGAAACTTCCAGTGATTCAAAACTGGCCGAAACACCACATCAGATGATTGAATAAAAATTCTTATCAATTATTTCAAACCATTAAAGGTGTGACATGTAGGACATAATCCATGCCAAGAGGGTGATTTATAATCACAGGCGTGACACACCCAAGCGGTTTCATCTTCATCTGTTTCTACGGCTTTATCTTCCCATTCACGGGCTTTATCTTCATGATTCCACGCATCTCTTTCCACACGGGCTTGCATCAAAGCCACTTGTTTTGTCAAAGCATAGCTTTGTAAAAATTCATCCAGATATTTTTTTGCCTGAATCGGTTCTTGGGTGTTCAGATAAATATCCGCCATCGCCAACAAAGACAAGCGTTCATAAGGATTTTCCGAAACCATATTTTTAATGGCTGATTGGCGTTTTTTTGCATCCAAAGAAACCAATAATTCTTTATAAGCTTCATAAACGGGCCAACATGGTGTCTTTTCCCAAACTTTTTTAAAGACTTTTCCTGCTTTTTGCGGATTTTGTTTAGCAAAAGCGATGGCGATAGCTGGATTCATTGGATCCAATTTATAGGCATCTTTTACATCATCGCACAAAAACAAACAACACGCACGCCGCCGATCGTAATCTTCGGGGGTTAAAATAGATTTCATTTTCTTTAAATAAGAAAGAGCTTCTTCCCAATTGTTTTCTTGACAGGCCAGTTGAAAGTTTGCCTGTAAAGCCCAAGGTGTTTTTTTCTTTTTATCGGGCAGTCCGTCCAACAATATGCGCATTTGTTGTAAATCGCCCTGAGTGTCGGCTTCTCTGAATAAACCGCGAATACCGCCCAATGTTGTTTGTGGGAATTGCATCAGTTGGTGATAGGAATTTTCATCTGGCAATAACAAGCAACGAATCATCCAATAAATATAACTGTCTTGACCGAATAACTTTTCATTTTTCTTTAATAAATCAGGAAATAATTCTACCTCTTGATTTGTAATAGCTTGTAAAACAGTTAAAAGTAAGTCATGCTTTTTTTGTTCTTTTATTTTTTGATGGCGTTTTTTTAAAATTCCCAATAAATGCATTGGTAAAAATAACAGTTTCCATAACCATAAAATTGCAAAGATTAAACCGGCAAAGCTGAAAACAGATCCATATAAGCGATAATCGTTAAAATGAACGGACATCATTGTATCGGAATTTGTGATTTGAAATCCCAAAAAAAACAAAACAACGGATAAAAGGAAGAGTTTAATCATTTTGAACCTCCTGTTCATTATTTAATTTTTGTTTTATTTTGACAATTGTTTCGCCGATACTCATTGTCTTGGTTAGGTCTTTTTGCCAATTTTCGGGCAACTTTGAAATTAAATCCATGGCTTCTTGAGGTTGATGTTCAATGATTGCCTGTTGAATTTTATTCAAAAGATCCTTTGGTGTGTTTCCCTTTGGATTTGTATTTTGAATATCAAAGAAAAAGTAGGGGATAACTTTTATGTATTTAATGGCTGATATTTCACCCATTGTTTGCGAAATCAATAATTGTTTTTTTTCTTGACGATAAGTGTGTAACCATTCTTGCCATGCTGACATTTTAGGCGTGTTGCAATAGCCTTTTAAATTTTGAGCCAATTCTTTAAATTCATTATTGTTATTCAATCCTTTGACAAATTCCCGACAATCTTTTTGTGCGATAAAATCAGCCCATGTATAATCAAGTTTTGGTTCTTGTATTTCGTCTTCGGCAGTTTCGGCTAAAGTTGTTTGTGTCAAATTTTCAGGTTCAATAATTATGTCCGATTCCGTTGCAACAATTTGTTCAGCAGATTCAGATTTTTGAGGAATTGTTAACGTTTCTTCTTGTTTAATAACCTCTGCGATAGCTTCTGATTCCTGTGAAACGGCAATCTCATCTTGAATTTCTGATATAACATCTGAATCAGGTAAAATTTCAGGCTGAAGTCCTTCTGATATTTCCTGTGTTTCGACAGGTTCAATTAGTGCCTCTGTTGCTTCTAATTGTACTTCTTGCGATAAAGCGTAATTACTAAATCCTAAAACACCAAAACATATCGCCAAACAAAACAGTTTGCTGATATTTATTTTTTTTGTCATTTCCCCCCCTTTTTTTGTTTTTCTATTCTTCTGTCATATAGGCGGAATAGAATTTTTGAATTACTTTTTCGTTGATTTCAATATCAAAATCTTTAGCATAGGATTCTTGTGTGGCAGAAAGTAAATCTTGGGTGTAAATGCCCAAAGCTTCACTTTTTTCGCTATCCGATATGGCTTCTGTGTTCGGAATAATCTTATTTACCGTTATAACCCATGTGCCATTATTGACAGGATAGGACTTTGTATTTTGAATACCAACAGATTGATTGTAAATTTCGGATAATAATTCCATTGGGATCGTTTTGGATTTTGTTTGTTCCACAACTTCACGTATAGGGTTATATTTTCCCCAATTACCTTTTTCAATAAGTGTATTGGTTGTTTGTTGAACAATTTGTGGTAATTTTGATTTTTGCTCTTCGGCTTTCCATAAATCCATGACCTGAGCTTTAACCTTTTCAAAAGGTTTTAAGGCAACCGGAATGATTTTTTCCACTTCGGCAACCAAAAATCCGTTTTCATAATCCGAAATGCTGGTCGATTCATTGGTTGAAAGAGTGAAAATTTCTTGCAATAAAGGATTTTTATCTAAACTTTTATCGGCCAACTTGCCATTTTGATTAAGTCCGGAAAAATCGGTTGTAATTTGTTTTGGTTTTGGCAAAGATAAACTTTCGACAGCATCTTTTAATGGTGTGCCGGCACCCAAAGCATCTTCTAAATTTTGAACAGCCTGATACATTCTGTCATAGGCAGTATTCTTATCACCTTCAAAATGAGCCGGCGTTATAAACAACAATTGAATTTGACGATATTCAGGTGTTGTAAATTCCTCTTGATAGGCTTCATAATAATCTTTTAAAGTTGTTTCATCAGGGGTACCGACAGGAATATCTTTTTCACTTAATAACAAAGCAGAAACTTCACGTTTTTCTTTTTGGATATTCGCAATATTTTCAATAATCGTTTTATTTTGTGTGGCCACCTTTGATAACGCAATGGATAAATGTCTGTTAGACAATTCTTTTTTCAATTGCTCGGATAATTCGGCTTGATTCATTCTCAATTGGCCCAAATAAGCATAAAAAAGATTTGCGTCAAAATTACCCTGTGCATCTTGGAATGCAGGGTGGCGTTCCACATATTTACGAACAGCTTCATCCGAGGCGGTTAGGCCGATTTTATCGGATATTTTTTGCGCAACCTGTTCGGCCACCAATTGTTGAACAGTTTTATCCAATAAACCAACTTCAATGGCTTTTTTAACGGTCATATTTTGACCGGTTAAGGCTGAAATTTTTGTGCGTTCCCTATCCAACATTTGGTTGAGATAAGTTGTTGTAATAACATTAGAATCAACCGTTATCGCTTTATTGTTGGCTGAAAATCCATCGGATAAACCGCCTAAACCCCAAAAAGCCATCATACTTAAAGCCAAAACAGCACAAATAATCTTTGCAACCCAACTGTTTCCAAGTTTATTAAAAAAAGAAATCATCTTTTGTCCTTTCGTTTTTTTGCTTATCTTAAACAAAAATCATTTAAAAAGCAAGAACTTTTTATTTTACTTGATTTTTTATGAAACATGTGCTAAATCTGAGTAAAAAAATTGGGGGAAAAATGACCTGTTTATCATCAAATGAAATTGTGGTTTTGGAAAACGGTTTATTAAAGGGTGATCCTTTTTCTGTTTTGGGTATGCATAGGGGCAGTTCTGGTAAAGGAATTGTTATTCGGACGGTTCAGCCACAGGCGAAGGATGTTTTTGTTTTAGATGTAAATGGTAAAAATTTGGGGCAAATGCAACGTGTGGGGCAAGGGGTTTTCCAGTTGGATTTTGAAAATAGGGATGATTTTTTTGATTATTACCTTGAAATTAAATTGTATGATGATACCTCTTATAAAACGGAAGATCCTTATCGTTTTTTGCCGGTTTTATCAGATTTAGATTTGTATTTATATGCCGAAGGAAAGCATTGGCAGATTTATGATAAATTAGGGGCACATCTGATAACACATCAAGGTGTTCAAGGGGTTTGCTTTGCCGTATGGGCACCAAATGCCAGTCGTGTCAGTGTTGTCGGTAATTTTAATAATTGGGATGGTCGGCGGCATTTAATGCGTCCCCATGGCAATAGTGGTATTTGGGAAATTTTTATTCCCGGTATCTGTGAATGGGATATTTATAAGTATGAATTATTGGATAAAGATGGTCGTTTATTGCCCTTAAAAGCTGATCCTTTTGCTTTTGTATCCGAGATGCGGCCAAAAACAGGTTCTTTGGTCTATGATAATTCCACTTATCAATGGCATGATGATGTTTGGATGAAAAAGCGTAAAAACGATTCGCAATCCCGTGATAAACCGATGAGTATTTACGAGGTTCATTTGGGTTCATGGAAACGTAAAGAAAATAATCGCTTTATGACATACTTGGAAATGGCCAAAGAATTGCCACGCTATGTTAAAGAAATGGGTTATACACATGTTGAATTTTTACCTGTTTCGGAATTTCCATTTGACGGCAGTTGGGGATATCAGGTTATTGGTATGTATGCGCCCAGTTCACGCTATGGAACACCGGGGGATTTTAAATATTTGATTGATTGTTTGCATCAGGCGGGAATCGGTGTGATTATCGATTGGGTGCCGGGGCATTTCCCAAAAGATGCTTTCGGTTTAATCAATTTTGACGGAACGGCACTTTATGAACATGAAGATCCCCGTAAAGGTGAACATAAAGATTGGGGAACAAAAATTTATAATTATGGCCGTAATGAGGTTGCTAACTTTTTATTAGCAAACGCTTTGTTCTGGTTGCGTGTTTATCATGTGGATGGGTTGCGGGTTGATGCTGTGGCCAGTATGCTTTATTTGGATTATTCCAGAAAACCGGGAGAATGGGTTCCTAATCAATACGGTGGTCATGAAAATTTGGAATCCATTGCTTTTTTACGTCGTTTAAATGAATTGGTATATGGGGAAAACTCGGGTGCCATTACAATTGCCGAAGAATCAACCGCTTGGCCAATGGTATCCAGACCTGTTTATATGGGGGGGCTTGGATTTGGTTATAAATGGAATATGGGTTGGATGCATGATACATTAAATTATATGTCCCAAAATCCATTATATCGTAAATTTCATCAAAACGAATTGACTTTTAGCTTTTTATACGCCTTTACGGAAAATTTTGTATTACCTTTATCCCATGATGAAGTTGTTCATGGTAAAGGGACGATTTTGGGGCGTATGCCCGGTGATGAATGGCAAAGGTTTGCTAATTTAAGGGCATATTACGGTTATATGTATATGCATCCGGGGAAAAAGTTATTGTTTATGGGCCAAGAGTGGGGATCAACCAAAGAATGGAATTATGCCGGACAATTACAATGGGATTTATTGCAATATCCGGTTCACAGTGGTGTTCAAAAATTGGTTAAAGATTTAAATCGTTTTTATACCATTCATCCGGAACTTTATCAAATGGATGAAGAAGAGGGTGGTTTTGAATGGATAAATGGATCGGATACGGAAAATTCGTGTTTGACTTTTATGCGTAAAGATAAAAAAGGAAATACCTTAATTGTGGCGATGAATTTAACACCGATACCCCGATATGATTATAAAATCGGTGTGAATCAGTCGGGTGTTTATCATGAGGTTTTAAATACTGATTCTGAGATATACGGGGGTAGTGGTGTGCATAATTTGGATGAAATTCATACTTTAGAACCGGGATGGGATTTTAAACCCTATCAAATAAAGGTTGTTTTACCACCGCTTTCAATGGTGTGTTTTCAAATAAAGGCAGAAAAATGAAAATTGATTTGCAGGATAGGGTTGTACGTTTTGTGGTTCAGGATTATGTGAATCAGATTTGTAATTATCAATCGGATGAAGAATTAGATTTTGACGTTCACAAATTGATACATACCTTTATGGTTGTCGAAATGGCTCAAGATCTGGTTAAATTAGCGAAACCAAAGTTGACTCCCAAAATACAAAAACAGATATTAAATGCGGCTGTTTTGCATGATTTAGGCAGATGTCATGAGTTTAAAAAGGGTGTTCACTTGAAAAAGATAGATCATGGGAAAATAGGCGCAAGATTGATTGAAAAACATTTTCCGAATATGAAAGCGGAAATACAATCAACTTTGTATCATAATAAATGCGCTTCGGATAAAGATCCAAAATCATGTCAACCCGTTTTAGATTATGTGCGCGATGCAGATATGTTGGCGAATATTAAATATGAAATAGAACATTTTGATACCTTTTTGACACATATTTTTCATCAAAAGACATCAGCGTTTTTAACTCCGATTATAGATGATGAAATTATTCAAGCTGTTTTACAAAAACGACCAGCCTGTTGGGCAAAATTGAAAGCAGATAGTTTATTGAATGGTTTTTTGTTTCAAATGTGTTGGTTTTTTAATTTAAGAACTTCTGCTGCCAATCTTTTTATCCATAAGACAAAATTATTTGTTAATTATAAGCATATGATATATCAAAGACTTATTCCAATGATTACATCTAATAAAAAGATACAAAATAAACTAATGAATCAGATTGATGAAATTTTTCCAGATGCTATTTTGTCGAAGTGATAAAAGAACAATCACTCAAAGGTATAGCCATCAAAGCTTAGTTTTGTAATCAATAATTGTCGACAAAGTCCGGATTTTTGACCGCCATAAAGTTGCTCAGAAACCTGACCAAGTGTGACGGCAGATTCAAAACGTTGGTACTCTAAATTTCCTGTTCCGTTCCAATAAACCAAATAACCTTCAATATATGCAATATCGCCAACTTTTAAAATATCAATGCCTCGTTGTATTTTTTTATTGGCAGCAATAGAGTGGTTGTTATTTATATCTAAGTCTGCTGTTTTGAATATTTCCGGGGAACAAGATTTTATGTGATATTTTGAGAGCAAACATCTGTATTCATGATCAAAAGTAAAACAATGGGGATTCTTCCCGCTTAAACCAGTTGCGGTGGATATATCCTGAGGGACGATGGCGTCATATAAAGAAGCTCCTTCACGAGATCGATACCAAGTTCCTAATGTGGAATAACGATCTATATAAACAATTCGGGTTGTTGTCTTAAAACGTTTAATGGGTTGAATTTCAATATCATATCCATTAATGTTTAAAGACATGACTTTTTGTTCAGGGATATCGGTGATTAAATCATGTTCGGCAATTTGTAAAACTTGATTATCTGGTTTCCCATAAAGTTTTTGATAAATAGGCCTTTTTAAAAAATGATTACTTAAACAAAAAATAATAATACCACCACAAATAGCTTTAAACATAAAGCTTGGAGAGATTAAACATAAGGTCCAAATTTGTCTTAAATATTTTAGCATAAAATCATATTAGCAAAAAAAAGTGTAAAAAATCAATATTTTCTTTGCATTTTATTTTAATTTTAATTATATTTTTTAAAGGGAGAAGAAATGAACTTAGAAATTTTACCTGGCTTGCCGTATCCGTTGGGGGCAAATTATGATGGAAATGGTGTGAATTTTGCACTGTTTTCAAAAAATGCCACTCGGGTTCAGTTATGTTTATTTGATGCAGATGGTAAAAATGAAAAAAGGGTTGATTTACCCCGTTATACTGATGAAGTTTGGCATGGTTATATAAAAGGGTTGCGCTGGGGGCAGAGATACGCCTATCGTGTTTATGGTCCTTACGAACCCGAAAAGGGTTTGCGTTTTAATCCGAATAAGTTATTGCTGGATCCTTATGCGAAAAAACTGACTGCACCGATTTTAGCCCATAACAGTCAGTTGGGCTATAATTTAAGATCGCCAAAGGCGGATTTGTCTTTTTCCACAAAAGATAGTGCGGATTACCTTCCTAAATGCGTGGTAGTTGATGATAGCTATTTTCAATGGGTGGGTTGCCAAAAGCCAAAACATACTTGGGATGAAGAGGTTATTTATGAAGCTCATTTAAAGGGCTTTACAGCCTTAAATCCAGATGTTGATGAAGCTTTTCGTGGAACTTTTAAAGGATTGAGTCATCCAAAAGTGATTGATTATTTGAAATCATTGCAAATTTCTGCGGTTGAATTGTTGCCGATTGCGTCTTTTATGACGCCGGGGCATTTGGCACAAAAGGGTTTGACAAATTATTGGGGATATGATCCTGTTTTATTTATGTGTCCTTATGCACCTTATATGTGTAATGGCAGTACGACCGAGTTAAAAAATGCCGTTCGTCTTTTGCATGAAGCTGGGATTGAAGTTATTTTGGATGTTGTTTTTAATCACACGGCTGAAGGTAATCAGTTAGGTCCGACGTTATGTTATCGTGGGATTGATAATACGGTTTACTATCGTGTAAATCCGCAAAATCCACGTTATTATGAAGATACTACCGGTTGTGGGGCCAGCTTTAATTTGGGCCATCCAAGGGTTTTGCAGTTGGTGATGGATTCGCTTCGTTATTGGGCGGAAAATATGCAAATTGATGGATTTCGTTTTGATTTGGCAACCACTTTGGCCCGTGATGACGATAATACTTTTACTCGCAACAGTGACTTTTTGGGCGTTGTTCAACAGGATCCTGTATTACAGCGTTTAAAATTGATTGCTGAACCGTGGGATTTGGGTAATGGTGGTTATCAGGTTGGTAAGTTCAGACCCGGTTGGGCCGAATGGAATGATAAGTTTCGTGATACCGTTCGTCGTTTTTGGCGTGGGGAAGAAAATATGGCGGGCGATTTTGCCCAAAGAATGACAGGATCGGCCGACTTATATCAACAAAACGGTCGCAAACCTTGGGAATCAATCAATTTCATCACGGCACACGATGGTTTTTCTTTGGCGGATTTGGTCAGTTATAACAATAAGCATAACGAAAAAAATCAAGAAGATAATCGTGATGGTTCAAATGCGAATTTTTCATGGAACAGCGGTCAAGAAGGACAAACAGATAATCCTGATATTTTGTTAAATCGTGATAGGCGTGCACGTTCCATGATGGCGTCTTTATTATTATCCTTTGGGACACCTATGATTTGTGCTGGAGATGAAATTATGCAATCGCATCAAGGCAATAACAACTTATATGCTCAGGATAATAAAACCTCTTGGATTGATTGGTCGGATGTTTCTGAATCGGGCCAAAAGATGTTGGCTTTCGTGCGTCAGCTGATGGCATTTCGTCGTAATCATCCGATAATGTCGTACTATGACTTTTTCAAGATGGAAAAACTAATATGGTACAAACCGGATGGTAAATTGATGACGGATAGGGATTGGGCCTATTATGTACGCAGTTTATCGTATTGCATTCACCAAAAACAGGGGGATTTGTTCTTTGTTTTTAACGCTTATCAGTCGGATATTGAATGGCAATTGCCCAAAAATAAAAAGGGATTTCATTGGGAGTTGGCATTGAACAGCACATTAGAACCGATTGAAATGGACGATAAAAAGGCCAAAATTCCGGCTTGGAGTGTAGTTGTTTTTGAAGAAATTAAAGAAAAATAAAAAAAATATAAAAAAATGATTGACATTCTAAAATACATATCGTATAATACTCCCTATTGAGTGCGTAGCTCAGCTGGTAGAGCACCTGACTTTTAATCAGGTGGCCGAGGGTTCGAATCCCTCCGCGCTCACCATTTTTTTAAGCCGTCCGAAAGGGCGGTTTTTTGCTATAAGGTTTTAGATTTAATTTTTTTAATTGCCTTTTAAAAGATTTTGTTTTATAATATATTTGCTTGGGTGAAATGCCCCTCAAGCTAGGATTTAGTACTCCGATTAGTTACAAGGGCAGAAGATAATAATTCTGTCGGCATCCGCCATGGATATGCCGAAGATGCGTATAGTTCATGGGTGGATGCCTGCCGAATAAGGTATCCACCCCAATAAGGCAGGACTATTTTCCTTGTGACTGATAGGTACTAACATCCACCCACCTGAATAAGGTGGGCGAATTGTTAAATTGGATATAAAAAGGGGTGGATTATGGGCAAAAAATGCGCTTTTTTCGGACATAGAGATTTGTTTGGAAAATCTGAACAAATTGCCGACGTTTTACATCACATTATCATTGATTTGATTCATCATGGGGTGGATGTTTTTTATGTTGGAAATCATGGGGAATTTGACATTTTATCTTCAAAAATCGCCTGTGATTTAAAAACAATTTATCCCCAAATTCAAGTTGTTGTGGTTCTTTGTTATCCGAATGAATTGCAATACCTAAAATGTCAATTTACGGATTTTATTATGCCTGTTGAAATTGAAAAAGCCCCAAAACGTGCCAGTATTATCAAACGCAATCAATGGGTGGTGGATAACACAGATTGTGTCGTTTGTTATATTTGCGATAAAATCGGTGGTGCTTATCGGGCCGTTCAATACGCCCAAAAACACAAAAAGAAAATCATCAATTTAAATCTTTGTTAAAAAAGTTATTTTCCCAGTCCAGCAATATTGGTCAAAATAGCAGAACGAACAGCTTTTTTTGAAAATTCCTTTGCGATTTTTCCGCCTGTTTTTCCAATAATTCCCCTGCCTAAAACCTTTTGCGCTCCTTTTTCGGCAACAGTTCCAACCATTTCACCGGCCGTGTTTGCAACAGTTGTTGAAAGGTTTTGTCCTTCTTTTGCGGTATCAATGCACATTTGTAAACCTTTTTTTGAAGCATTTTCTAGTGTGCTATTCATATTTTTTTGTCCTTCTTTAGAAGTTTTAGGGAGAATAGGTGGAGGCAAAAGATCATCAGAATTATTCTCTTGATTAGAAAATTCTTGTTCTGATTTTTCAATATTTTGTGAATTTTCCTCTTTTTGTTCTGAATTTGCTTCGCCGTGGATTTCCATTTCTTGGGCCACTTCGTCAATACGATTTTCTAATTTTCCGGCAGTTATGCTCAATTGTTCGGATCCGAGTCCTGCTTTTACCAAATCCTCTGCAAGTGTTGGATTTTTATCAATTTTTTCTTGAAACTCTTTGACTGTTTTTAAATCTGTATCTCTTTTTTCTTTATTTATTTTTTTCGAATTTTGAGATTCTAATGCATCATAAACTTCCAAAATTTCACGAGTTTCTTGGGAAGCTTGATTCGCTGTTTTACCTGTAATTTCTTCAATCCCTTTTTGGGCAACTTCTTTTTGCGCTTCTTCTTTACTGATATCTTTTTTGGCCATTACTTGGTCTATTTGTTCTTCTTTTGTTGTGTTTTTTTTCATTTAAAACTCCTTATCAATAACCTTTAATGATAAAATAAAAGCATATAAAAAATGAAAAGTCAATTTTTTTTTAATGGGCATCTAACCAATTATCAGCCACGCCAATTTCGGCCACCAAAGGTATGGATAGTTTGATGACTTTTTCCATATTTTCTTTAATGATTTGTTTGGCGGATTCTATATCTTTTTCGGCAACTTCAAAGATAAGTTCATCATGCACTTGCAAAAGCGGTGTGATATCTAATTTAGACTCTTTCAAAACCTTGAAAACACGAATCATGGCCATTTTGATGATATCGGCTGCACCGCCTTGAATGGGGGCATTGATAGCGGAACGGTTGGCAAATTGACGCATGGCAGGGATATTAAATCCGTCAATATAAATTCGTCGGCCTATGGGCGTTTTGACAAAGCCGTTTTGTTTGGCAAATTGGATTGTTTTATCCATATATGTTTTAATTTCGGGATATTGTGTAAAATAGGCATCAATATATTGTTTGGCCTGAGATCTTGATATACCTAAATTACGGGCTAAACCAAAACTGGAAATACCGTAAATAATACCAAAGTTCACGGCTTTTGCCTGACGGCGTTGATCGGGCGTGACTTGGTTTAATGGGATGGATAAAATCTGGCTGGCTGTTTGGGCGTGAATGTCGTCGCCCTTGATAAAGGCATCTTTTAATTTTTGGACATTGGCAAAATCCGCCATCAAACGTAATTCAATTTGTGAATAGTCAGCGGAAATCAAAGAGTATCCCGGTTTTGATACAAAAACCCGACGGATGTTTTTTCCTTCTTGGGTGCGAACAGGGATATTTTGCAAGTTTGGATTTGATGAAGATAAACGTCCTGTATTCGTACTGGTCAAAGAATAGCTTGTGTGAATGCGTTTATCCTTTTTGTTGCGTTCAATCAAATCGTCAATATAGGTGGATTTTAATTTATTTAAACTACGGTATTCCAAAATCAAACGGATCAGTTCATCATCTGTTTCTTCCAATAATGTTTCCAGCACTTTAACATCTGTTATCCAATGACCCGACGGTCCTTTTTTGCCACCGGCCAACCCCCGCTGTTCAAATAAAATTACCCCCAATTGAGCCGGTGAGTTGATGTTAAAATCTTCGCCGGTTATAGCATGGATTTGTTTGGATAAATCGTTTAATTTTTCCGTAAAAGACTGATTTAATATCTGTAATTGTTTTTCGTCGGTTAAAATACCCGCTTTTTCCATTTGAAACAACCATGGAATCAATGGCAAATCAACATCCCGATAAATTCCCCAAAGATTTTGATTTTCTAATTTTTCTTTGATAATTTCAAACAACGGATGGAAAAAGACAGCAAAATGATTTTCATCAATATCGGTTAAATTGAGATGATGTTTAATCATATCGGTGATTTTATTGAACTTTGTTCCCGAACAATCGTATTGCATTAAAAGGATATCTTGGAAATTTTGGCCAAAGTGAACATCCGTTTTATCCAATAAATGCATGCCTTTTTTGATGTCGTAGCCCAAAAAAGTAATATCCATATCAAATAAATTGTTTAAATTTTGAATTGTTTTTGCATCCACAGAGCAGGGGGCAAATGAAAACAAATCCAATGATTCTTGTTTTTTTAAGTTTAGATGAAAAATTTCGTTTATATCAGGTGCGAAAAAGATATCCGTTATAGATTCTCTGTCATCCGTTTTGATGTTAAAGGCCAACTTTTTTTCTTGTTTGGCTTTTGTTATCAGATTTTCAAAATCAATCAGTTCTTTTAATTCTTTAACAAAAATGTTAGCAACATCTGGCATTTGCCGTTTTTTTTCAATATCAAAAGAATCAATGTTTAATTTTTTAATTAGACTTGGGAAATTGTTTTCCTTTAAAAATTTCAACGCTTTTTCACAATCAAGTGTTTTTTGTGTGAATTTTGATAAATCGGCATCCACAGGGGCATAAGCGTCCAAAGAGACCAATTGTTTGGAAATAAAAACTTTTTCCTTGTCTTGTTTTAGTTTTTCACGCTGTTTTTCGGATTTAATTTGCTCTAAATGTTTATACAGATTCTCAATGGTGCCGAATTGTTGGATCAAACTGGCGGCTGTTTTGGGGCCAATCCCTGATGCACCGGGGATATTATCCGTTGAATCACCCATTAAAGATTGTACCTCAACCACTTTGTTGGGTGAAACCCCGAATTTGTGAATAACATCTTGGGTAGTTAAATCCTTTTTTTTCATCGGGTCATGCAAAACAACATCTTTTTGCATCAGTTGCATTAAATCTTTATCAGCCGAAATAATGCGTACCTTTTTGCCTTGTGCTGTGGCAATTCGGGCATAGGTTGCAATTAAATCATCGGCTTCATAGCCTTCCATTTCAATTCTGTCAATATTCAATGCATCACATGCCTGACGAATCAGCGGAAATTGTGGAATCAGTTCTGGCGGTGTTTCCAATCGGTTGGCCTTGTATTCAGGATAAATATCATTTCTGAAATTTTTGCGTTTTGCATCAAAGACAACCAAAACCTGATTACAGGCATTTTCCTGTAACAAATTTATCATCATGGATGTAAAACCATAAACGGCATTGGTGGGTGTGCCGTCTGGTCTGTGCATAGGGGGCAGGGCATAAAATGCCCGAAAAATATATCCGGAACCATCAATTAAACAAAGACTTTGACCGGATATGGGCATTTTATTTTTTCTCTTTGCTTGGTTCTGGGGCCATGTTTAAATAGGCTTCCTGACAATGTTGCATGCAATAGGGTTTTCCAGTGACGGTTTGTTTTCCGCAAAAACAAAAATCTTCATCTTTTGGATCGCCAATGGGCCAACGACATGTGTTCAACTTTAAATCCATCAATTGGACTTTTTCAACAATTTTTTGGGGAGCCTTTTGAGCTTTCTTTGTATCCTTTTTAATCGGAGAAGGGCGTTCTTTTAAATTTAAACGATGTACTTTGCCGATAATGGAATTTTTTGACATCCCTAAATTCTTTGCAATTTCAGCGGTTGGTTTACCTGCTTGCCACAATTTTTTTAATTTTTTAATTTTATCTTCTGTCCAAACCATAAAGAACTCCTTTTTTATATATTTAGTATAACTAAAAAAAACGTTTTTGTCAATCCGAATAACGTTTTGTATCTAATAAAGATTTGAAACCAGAACTTTCAAAAACAGATGGGATAATTGAAATATAATTTTCAACCAGATTTTGTTCTTCGGATTTTGATGGAATCACGCCACGCTTATATTGGCGATAGATAAGAGCGATTTTATCGGCCTTTTTTGTAAAATCACGAACAGATTGAAAACCTTGTTTTTTTATTTGTTCTTCCATTTGAGGTGAGTTAAACAATATAAGTTGAGTTAAGTATACGGGGTTTTCACTTTTTAACTGTTTTTTTTGTTCTTCATTTAAATGATCGAAAACGATTTTAAGGCTATTTTTTAATTCTATTAAAGAATCAACCGAAGGCGCTTGTATATCATCTGTATGACTTTGAAGCAGATTTATCAGGATTTGATTGGTATTTCTTTCTTTTTCACTTATTTCTTCATCTGGCCACATTTCAGGGGCTAAAAAATTGTAAAATTGAGCCGGTAAAAATTCCAATAATTCAGGATCGTTTTGGAACCTTTTGGCAATTCGGGTGGGGCGTTTGCCTTTCCATACCAAAACATCAGGATGAGTTTTTATCTTTTTGGGAATTGATTTTTTTTCGGATAGCATGGGAAAAATATATTGACGTTTTTCAAATGGAATCTGTAATAAAAAATCTAACATTTCGTCTTGTCGTCCTACCAGTTCTAAACGTTTTTGTTTTGAAATATCCATAATCGCGGTATTTTGTGCATAAAGATTAAAACTTAAGCTTGATAGGAAAATTATAAACAGTAAATTTTTCATTTATTCTCCCTTGTTTTTTGTTGGTGTATTTTGAAAATTTCTTTTTGTTTTGGATAAACAAATATATCTGAAATAATTATTCCTAAAATTGAAAGGAAAATTAGTGTAAACCAAAAATTAAATGGTAAGCTTATATTCAAAAATAATGATATTAGAAGCGTTAAAATTAGTAGAATTAAAACACCAATTATAAGTTCTCCCATTCGATGAAGCCAATTAATTAAAGGCTGTTTATGAATACGATTGAAACGTTTCATTTGTTTAATTAGTGGTTCGAAATAGATTTCACAAGTACCCAGTAATAAATAGAAAAATAGAATGAAAAATGATATTAAAAAAAGAATTACAGGAGAAAATTTATTTGAAATTTCCTCTGTAGAGATGTTTTGACTTTTATCAATTGTATTTGCTGTTAATTTGATTTTTGAAAAAGCAGGGATTATATAATCATTTTCAAAATATAAATTGTTTTCTTTATCAAAAATAACAGTGAAATTTTCAGGGATTTCTACTTGATTTTCACCAAACAAAAAACTTGGTTTTGTTATTTTTGTTTCACCAGTTAAAATAACCCCGGATAATTTATCTATTTCATAGGGCCAATCAGTGTGTATTAAAGGTAAACTGAAGCGATTGGTAGAAGTTGATCGTTTTAATAAATATTCTAAAGTTATTTTGTGAGCTCCTTTTTTTACTGAAGTAATATTTAAAGAGGGAATTTCACCTTTTTGTAATAAGTTTTTGATGTTTTTTCCATCTAATGTTGCTCGAAGTAAAAAGAAATTCTCAGTATCTATATCCCAAGGACGAGAAAGAGAAGAATTTTCAGTGATTAAAAATTGTAAATTTTCACGAATGTAAATATTCTGATTGTCCATTATTTGTATGATAAAGTTCCAATCGCTGGTATGTGAAATATATTTGAGCTCTTTGTTTTTACCAAAAAAACTTTTTGTAAACACTCCTGTTTGATTTTGTGATATATTATCTATTGATGGTTCGCTGTTTAAAAGAGGTGCTTCTGGTTTTTTAGGAATTTCCATAGATCCGTATAAACGTATTTTTGCATGGTCTAACCAAGTTTTAGGTTGAGGTTTGTCAGAAATTCCTTGAATGTAAATCAAGGAGCCACCTGAATAAGTATGTGGTTCATTATTTCTTACTAAATTAGGGTTTGTTTCATTAAAAGTATTGTTGTTGACTTCTTGTGCTAAAAGCGGAAAGATCAAAAAGCATAAAAGGAAAATCAGTTTTTTCATCTTTTCTCCTTTTCATCGGATAAGCAAACATCATACAGCGGACATTCTTGACATTTGGGTTTTCTTGCCGTACAAATGTAACGTCCCAATAAAACGGTTCCAAGGGCAAAAGTTGATTTGTATTTTTCGGGAACCAGCTTTTCCAGTTTTGTTTGAACTTCCTGCGGATTTTTTCCTGTACATATTTTTAATCTGTGTGCTAAACGAAAAACATGGGTATCAACACCGATATAAGGTTTGTTATAAGCCACGTTTAAAAAGACACTGGCCGTTTTTTTGCCGATACCCGGCAAAGTTATCAGTGTTTCAAAATCGGTTGGAATCTCGCCGTTATAATTGTTGACAATTTCATTGGCTAAATTGACAATGGCTTTCGTTTTATTGTTAAAATAATTGATGCTTTTTACCAAAGGTGTAATGCCGTTAATACCTAATTCCAATGCTTTTTCGGGGGTGTTGGCAACTTTAAAAAGGGCTGGCGTTGTTTTATTGACGTTTTTATCGGTTGATTGGGCGGACAAAATAATCGCCATCATCAATTCCCAAGGATTTGACCAATCTAATTCGCATTTAGGATTGGGATATTGCTGATGTAATGCCTCAAAAAAAATCAGGCGTTCTTGTTCGTTCATCAGGCGCATTTTCTCCCCCTTTTTTTGTTTTTATTCGTCCAAAGGTTCAGTGGATACAGGTTCCCCCTGTTTATCCAAGAGCAACTTTTCAACTTTCATTTGTGCATTTTTTAATTTTTCTTCACAAATCTTTTTTAATTGGTTGCCTTCTTCGTATACTTTGACGGCATCCTCCAATTTAATTTGACCAGATTCTAATTGAGAAACAATATTTTCCAGCTTTTCCAATGCCTGTTCAAAAGAAAGTTCATTTATTTTTTCTGACATTTTTTCTTTCCTTTACAACATTTTTTAGCTTTCGGTTCTTCTTGGCAACAACAATGGTGATGTTCTTCGCTATCTTCATGATGGCAACAGCAATGATGATGTGAATGCTGACAGGCTGTTGGGTGCGGCAATGTTTTTAATTGTAATTCACGTTCAGCCAACAAAGTCATTAAATCCCACATCATTTCACGGGTTTCTGCCAACATTTGAACAGCCGTGACTTCAGTGGCTGTTTCTTCTAATTCGGTCAGTAATTTTTCTATTTTTTCCTGTAATTTAAAGGCTTTTGGGGCTAAAATTTGCATTTCTTCCCACAAAAGTTTTGGTTCTTGCGCTGTTTTTACTATCAGCTTTAAAGAATGCATATGTTTTGCTAAATCTGTTTCTTTTGTCATTTTTGTTCTCCGTTTTTTTATCAGTATAATCTAATTTTATTTATTTTTCAATAAATAATTTCGTCCGTCCGGCAAAGATCCGTTCAGGGCGTTTTTTTGTAAAAAGAATCCGGTTAAAAAAAGTCCGTCTTTTAAGTCGGTTGTTTTAATGACTTCAGTGTTTTCTTGCCATAAAAATCGGGGCAGTGGTAATAATTTATCACGATAGGGTAAGCCTTTTTCATAACTGACGGCTCGTCCGGTTTTGGGTGATACAAAAGCCAAGTTATTTTTATCGCCACCTCCGGCACAATCCGAAAAATCCAATCCAAAGCCCAATTCCTGTAACAAATTTAATTCAAAAATAATATAATGTTTTACATAATCTTTGTTGTTTAAGTTATTGATTAAAATAAAAACTTCATCATATAAATTAGAATAAGATTGGCGTTCCGGTAAAGTTTTATTTAATAATTCACAAATACATCTGATGCAGCAAAGCCGTGGCCAATCATCCATGTAAAAACCAGAGATTGATTTTAAATTTTCCAAATAAAAGGTTCCCAATTGTTCGCTTAGGCGGGCTTGCCATCTGCCGTTGACAATGTCTGCGGGTTGTGGGGCGGATTTGCCTTTATAAACGCCTAAATAACGCCCGTTTTCTTTTGTTAGTAAAGAAACGATAAAAGATTTTTCTCCCAGCTTTTTAGCCCCCAAAACAATAGCGTTATTGTACTTTTGTTCAGGCATTAAAATTTAATCCCCATTGTTGGTATTGATTGACGTCATCCACCCAATCTTGGCGTACTTTTACAAATAAGAACAGGTTGACTTTTTTGCCCAATTGGCGTGTCATTTCCATACGGGCTGCTTCGCCGATTTTTTTAATCATTTTACCGCCGGCACCCAAAATGATGGATTTATGGGCGGTACGGGAAACAATGATGTTTTGTTCGATACGGATGGATTGTTTTTGTTCTTTAAAGGAAACAGGTTCTACTGTTAGTTGATAGGGCAGTTCTTCTCTTAAATATAAAAACAGCTTTTCCCGTGTAATTTCGGCACAAAAAAGTTTATCGGGTAAATCAGTCAGTTCTTCATCGGAAAACATCCAAGGTCCATTGGGTGCATTTTCCAATAAATAATCTTTTAATTCTTTAACGCCTTCGCCTGTTTGGGCGGATACACAAAAAACAGTTTTGATATTTTTAATATCGTTCAAAGTGGTCAGTCTTTTTATCAGTTCATCTTTTTGAAGCAAATCAATTTTATTAAAGACCAAAATGACGGATCCTTTTATTTTTTGTAAGATGGAAATATCCGTTTCTGTCAATCCTTTTTTGGCATCCATAACCATCATTTGCAAATCAGAATCGGCTGATTCTGTCCAAGCACAATCAAGCATAGCTCTGTCCAATCGGCGTTGCGGTTTGAAAATGCCCGGCGTATCCACCAACACCAATTGAGTTTCGTTTTCGGTTAAAATACCACGTACACGGGATCTTGTTGTTTGAACTTTGGGTGAAACAATGCTTATCTTTTCCCCAATCAACCGATTGATAAGGGTTGATTTGCCGACATTTGTTTTTCCGATAATGGCCACAAAAGCGAATTTAGTTGTCATGTTCTATTTCCTGTAAAGTTAAATAGGCGGCTTCCTGTTCGGCTTTTTTGATAGAGCTTCCTTTGGCCATTTTTATATATGGGCCGGCCTGTAATTTTACAAGAAACTCAGGGGCGTGGGCCTGGCCGTGCTGTTCCACCAAAGTGTATGTCGGCAAAACACCGAAATTTTTTTGACAATACTCTTGAAGATGCGATTTTGAATCCTGTGGTGCATGTTCGTATGAAAGCATCAAAGGTTCCCAAATCGGAACAATGAAGTCTTTGGCAGCCTGTAAGCCTTGATCCAAATAAAGAGCGCCAATAACAGATTCGCAGACATCTGATAAAATGGATTTATTATGGCGAATACAATGGGCTGATTTTTCGCTAAAACTTTCTAAATTCCAGGTTTTTGTTACTTTGGCCAGTGTTTTACCGCAGGTTAGTGCAACGAAACGTTTTGCCAACAAACCTTCGGCTTCATTTGGATAGGCGTTATAAAGCATTTCGGCTACAACTATTCCCAAAACACGGTCACCCAAAAATTCCAATCTTTCATAGCCTGATTTTTGTCCGTTTAAAGCCAATTTTGTGGCTTGGTAATATAAATCTTTATTTTTAAAAAGAGAAATAATTTTATCCATTTATATACCCTATTTGATATCTGTAAAGAAACGTTCTAAACGCAAAAATTCTTTCCAACGCCAAAATTGAAAGAACCAGCCTGTTCCGTCATTTGAATAAAATATGATTCGGGCCTTTCCTTCCAGATTTTTTGCATCTACAAAGCCAAAATC
Organism: Alphaproteobacteria bacterium; assembly: GCA_045631185.1. GTDB lineage: Bacteria > Pseudomonadota > Alphaproteobacteria > CAAHEQ01 > UBA3637 > UBA3637. The sequence continues at coordinate 90,726 of JAZQUH010000034.1, forward strand.
TCGGCTATCTAATGAATTATCTCGATTGTCCCCCATCATAAAAAATGAATCCGGGGGAATTTCAATTTTTGGGGTGTCATCATATCTGTTTTCATCCGTTAATTCATAAATGTCATGAACAACACCATTGGGTAATGTTTCAGTATAACGCATATACAATTGTTCGCCTTGTTCTGTTTTCCATAATTCCTGACCTTTGAATTCACGTGGAACCATTTGATCGTTAATATATAAACGTCCGCCACGCATTTGTATTGTGTCCCCAGGGATTCCGATAACACGCTTAACATAGTCTATGTTATTTTCAGGAGGTTTTTTAAAAACAACTACATCACCGCGTTTGGGTTCGTTGTAAAAAATCCTGCCAATAGGAACTATAGGCAAAGAAAACGGAAAAGAGTGACGAGAGTATCCATAATCAAACTTGGTAACAAATAGATAATCACCAACTAACAAATTTGGGACCATTGAACTGGAAGGAATATGATAAGGTTCAAAAATCAACGAACGAATAGCCAAAGCAATAATAACAGTCCAAAAAATACCTTTCCAGCCAGTGCTATTTTCTTTATCTTCTCCTTTTAATCGTTTGTTTAAAGCATCTATCTTTTCTTGGCGAATGCGTTCTTCTTCTGGCGATAATGCATTTGGGGATGTATTGATGTTGAATTCATTCATTTTAAAATTCCTTTCTTTTTTTAAATAATTTATCATAAAATAAAAAAGATGTCCAGCAAAATAAAATGATTTTTATGTAATAATGTTTGACATTTTTTGTGAAAATATGTATTCTATACCATTATAATAAACAGAAAGGATATAAAATGGCAATGGAAGAAAATTTGGGACATGAACAACGTCAGGTTCGTTTGAACAAACTGCGTGCTTTGGAAAGTAAAGGGATAAATCCGTATCCACATACTTTTAAACCAACGGCAACCAATGCTTCTTTGACAAAAAAATATGTTGATTTAGCGCCAGATACTCAAACGGAAGATGTCGTTCAGGTAGCGGGTCGTGTGCGTGCCATTCGTAACTCCGGTATGTTTATGGATATTTACGATGTAACCGGAAAGGTTCAAATTTATACTTCCAAAGAACATTCAGATTCGGCTGTTTTGGAAATGTTGGATATGATTGATATTGGGGATATGATTGGTATTCAAGGAACAGTTCGCAGAACAAAACGTGGTGAGTTGTCCGTCAATACCCAACAAATTACAATGTTGGCCAAGGCTTTGTTGCCGCTTCCCGAAAAATTCCATGGTTTGACGGATACGGATACAAAGTATCGCCATCGTGAATTGGATATGATTATGAATCCTGAAACAATTCAGACCTTGATTAAACGCAGTCAGATTATTGAATCCATTCGTCAATTACTGCGTGAAAAAGGTTTGTTTGAGGTTGAAACACCTGTTTTGCAAACAATTAAAGGCGGTGCAACGGCCAAGCCGTTTATCACACATCACAACAGCTTGGATATGGAATTATTCTTGCGTGTGGCACCGGAATTATTCTTAAAGCGTTTGATTGTTGGTGGTATGCCTGGTGTGTTTGAATTTGCCCGAAATTTCCGTAACGAAGGTATGGATACAACGCATAATCCTGAATTTACGGGATTGGAATTATATATTCCTTATATGGATTATAATGATATGGCCGACTTGTTTGAAGAAATCGTCCGTAAAGCCTGTTTGGATGTCAATGGTTCTTTGCAATTAGAATATGACGGTAAACAGTTTGATTTATCTCAACCCTTTGCTCGTGTCACCATGAATGATATGATTAAAAAATATGCTGGCGTTGATTTTATGGCTATTGAAACAGATGAGCAAGCCAGAATGGAAGCCGAAAAATTGGGTGTTCATGTGGATGAAACGGATGATTGGGGGCATTGTATGGCGGCTGTTTTTGAAGAAAAATGTGAAGAGCATTTAATTCAACCGACCATTGTAATGGACCACCCAAAATCATTGAATCCTTTGTGTAAAACACATCGAACAGAACCGCGTTTGGTGGAACAGTTTGAACCATATATCAATGGAAAAGAGATGGGAAATGCCTATTCTGAATTGACAAATCCGTTGGATCAAAGGGAACGTTTTGAAGAACAGGTTGCCGCCCGTGAAGCCGGTGATGAAGAAGCTGATATGATGGATGATGATTTTGTTGAAGCTTTGGAACACGGTTTACCCCCAACGGGTGGTATGGGTATCGGTATTGACCGTTTAGTGATGTTCTTGACGGGAAATACATCCATCCGTGATGTGTTGGCTTTCCCGACAATGCGGAAAAAATAATTTATCATCTGATAAGATTTTGAAAAAAAGATATTCATTACTATTTAAATAAAGGAGGGAAATATTATGAAAGAACTTTTTAAAAATCTGATGAATTTGGATAAGCCAATTTTGACCCAAAAATTGGCCCCCAGTTTAACGCCGTTTGCCCGATTGATTTATATTATCGGATTGGTGATTTTGACTTTGGCCACATTGGGTGCTTTATATTTGTTGTTGAAATTGGAAATATCTGAATTTTTGCTCGCTTTAATTGGTATTTTTGCCGAATTTGCTTTGCTTCGGATGTTTTGCGAATATCTGGTGGCCAGTGGGCGTAAATAAAAAACTGTTCTCGTAGCTCAGATGGATAGAGCAACAGTTTCCTAAACTGTGGGCCGTGGGTTCGAATCCCGCCGAGAACACCACCTCTTTATGGAGTATCATTTGGATTTTCAAGCAACGGCTGTTTCATATAAAAATCAGGCTGTTTTAATTACGGGGCCGTCTGGCGTAGGAAAAACAGCTCTTGCTCTACGTTTGATTGAAAATGGCGCTGTATTGATTGGTGATGATATTGTTGAAATTTTTATAAAAAACAAACAATTATATTGCAAAGCTAAAGAAAAACTTAAAGGTATTCTTGAGGTGAGAGGGTTGGGGCTGGTTGCCGGTTTAAAGGTAAAAAGCGTCAGCAAAATTGCCTGTCAAATTCGTCTACATCCCCAAAAAACAGAGCGTCTTCCTGAATTTCGGACAACCGATTTAATGGGTAAAAAAATACCTGTTTTTGATTTTTATGCTTGCGAAACAAATTTTATTCAAGTATTATATGCATTGAAAGTATTAAATAAGGAATTAACCCTGTTAAAGGAGTAGGTTATGCTTGGTATTGTATTGGTGGGGCACAATCAGTTGGCTGAGGCAATGAAATCGGTGGCTGAGCATGTTGTGGGGCCTTTGCCCGATGTTGCCTGTGTTTCGGTCAATCCGATGGATGATATTGAAGAAAAACGTCAGGAAATTGCCCAAAAAATAAATCAGGTAGATAAGGGTAAAGGCGTTGTTTTATTGACGGATATGTTTGGCGGTACACCTTCAAATTTAGCTATTTCTTTAATGCAGGAAGGACAAGTGGAAGTGATTTCAGGTATGAATATACCGATGATTGTAAAGTTGGTTCGTATGCGCAAGAAAAAACTAATGGATGCCGTGCAACAATCATCTGAATCGGGGCAACATTATATAATGGTTGCTTCACAATTTTTAGGAAAGAAAAATGACAACAAATCAAAAAACAGTTAAAATTCAAAATGTGCGTGGCTTACATGCCCGTGCAACGGCTGAGTTTGTAAAATTGGCCGATACTTTTTCGGGCGAAGTGTATGTGACCAATGAACAAGGTTTGCGTGTCAACGGAAAATCAATTATGGGCTTGCTGATGTTGGGGGCATCTATGGGAACAACTTTAACCATTGAAGCCGAAGGTGAATTTTCGGATGAAATTTTGGAAAAATTGATAGATTTAGTCAATAATAAATTTGGGGAAGACGCATGACGGATAAATGGCAAAAAATATTGGTAGGTTTTCTTTTGATATGCCTGTTGGGGGTGTGGTTGGTATGGGCGCATAACAGCTCTATCAAGCAACAAAAAAAACAAGATTTTATATTATATGCTTATTTTTCAAAGACAGATGGTTTGAATGTAGGGTCGCCTGTGCGTTTATCAGGTTTGCCGATCGGTCGTGTTTTTGCCATGGATTTTGGTGAAGATTATTTGGTTCGTGCCACATTGGCCTTTGATAAGCAATTTGATTTATCAATTGATACATCGGTATCCATTGAAACAGATGGCATTTTCGGTTCAAAGCATATTGAATTGATCCCCGGTGCGGATGAAGAATTATTTGTAAGCGGTGATACAATTGCGTATACTCAGGATGCTTTGTTATTGGATGAGCTGTTGGAAAAATTGAATGGTTTTATGGCGAACAAAAAAAATAAAAATGAAGAAAAAGGAGAATTAAATGAAGAAGAATCCAATTGAAACAATTTTAGGTTTTTGTGTTTTGGTATTTGCTGTCGTCTTTATGTTTTATGCGGCGGGCAGGGTGGATAAACGCCAAGTGCAAGGCTATCATGTATTGGCCAATTTTTCAAAAATTGGAGGGTTGCAGGTTGGATCTGACGTGATGATTTCCGGTATAAAGGTTGGCACAGTTATGAAAACCCAATTAAATCAGGATGATTATACGGCCGATGTTTTGTTAAGCATTGATTCCAGTATTTCGTTGCCTATTGATACGGTGGCGGCCATTGCGGATGCCGGTTTGATGGGGGATAAATATGTGCGTTTGGAACCGGGCAAAAGCCGTGCTTTATTAAAAGACGGTGATAAAATGTTGAATACCAAAAACTATAAATCTTTGGAAGACAATGTTTCTGAATTTATCTTTTTATCCACAAAGTAGGGCGATATGAAAAAACTGTTTTTTCTTTTGATTTTATGGATATTTCCTGTGTTTGGGGCAACGATTCCGACCGATGCTGTTATTTTACAGGGGATGGATAAAGTAACGGGTCGGGTAAAAGAGCTTTCATTACCCGTTGGTTCCAGCATTGATTTTGGCGAATTGACAATTACGGTGGATAAATGTTTGACAAAGACACCCGAAGAAACGCCCGAAAATGCCGCTTTTTTAAGAATTGTTCAAGCCGATAAAGAACTTTTTTCGGGTTGGATGTTTTCTTCTAATCCGGCCATATCGGCTATGGAAGATCCTGTTTATGATGTTTGGGTGGTTTCATGTGTGGTTGAAACGCCAGAAATATTCGAAACAGAGGTATTACCATCACCGGAACCGGATAACGAAGAAGTTGAAATAACTGATATGGAAATTGAAGATTAAAAAATCCAACAATCCCTTGACAAAGGCGATAAAGTTCGCTAGTATGGGGATAAATGAGCAAACAGGGAGACTCTAAAAAATGATTTTAAACCACGATAAAGGTATAAATAAAGGAACCTTGTACACACACACACATTTAATTTTGAAAAGATAAAATCCGCCGAAGGCGGACGTTCCATGTCCGAGATGTTGGGCGTATTGGCCATCATTGGTGTATTAAGTGTATCGGGTGTTGCGGGTTATCGCCATGGTATTACCAAACACCGTGCCAATGTTACATTAAACGATTCACGCATGGCGTATATGGAATCCAAAACACGCCCAAATGTGCCTGACCACGCATGGCACGATATTTCGCATAACTTTGATTCGGGTAAATCATTCCAAATGTTGCGTGATAAAAAGGGCAACGATTACGTTAAAGTCATGGAGGTTGATGAAAGGGTTTGTCGTCAGATTTTAAAAATGTCCGTATCGGGCAGGTTGTCATTTTTAACCGAAAACGGTGAAAATAAAACCGATTGTAGTGAAGAAAATAATATCGTGATATCATGGGATGGCTTGGGCAAACCCAGCGATTGTGAAATAAAAGCCGATTGTGGTGAAAATTTTGCGGGTATTTGTACAAATCAAGGTCATTGTCGCTTATGTGATACGGCAACGGAACGGATGAATTCGGATGGCACAGCGTGTGAATGTGACCCCGAAAAAGCGGTATCATGCACGGATGGTGGCGAAAGCACATGGTGTTGTGGTGCCGGTCTTATCTGTGATACAGAAAACAAAGGCTGTAAAGCGGGCGATGGAAAATGTACCTATTATTTTAACGAATCGGATGAAACATCAGAATACACCACCGATTGCAGTTATACCCTATCCGATGAAAGCAATGTTGAATATTACTATTCAAATTGTTATTATACCATTGGATCAACACCGTCGATGACCAGTCAGGTTATCGGTAATACCACGCAATCATTATCACATCCGAATATAGGTTCTTCGACCCCCCGTGGCGGATGCCCCCCGAATCAATATTGTACATTGTTGTGGACGGGAACCCCCATTGAAACCCAGGGAAACAACTATATTTTTGCATCCAAACCCACATCGGCATCGGCGGGAATGACGGGTATTTTATATGGCAAATGTCAAACATTATCGGGTAATGATTCAACGCCATTGACGGAAAACAAAAACGGATCGGGTCAAATGGTGGGCAATGGCGCCCGTGGCGGATGTCCGGAAAATCAATATTGTTTATTGATGTGGAAACAACAATCATGGACGGGAACCGGCGAACCCAAACTTACCGCATCGGATACGGGTGAAATGTATGGTAAATGCCAAATGTTATCCGGCAATGATGCCACCCCAAAAATTGCCGAAGGATCAACATTTACACGGTATAGGGTGGGGCAAGGATGCCCGATTGGGCAATATTGCCGTTTATTGTGGAAAAATGAAAGTTGTACAAATCTGACGGCTTCGGATATGGGTGGGTTATCGGGTGTTTGTTTATCCATGTCCGGCCCAACGCCGGGTACGATTGATTGCCCTTATAAACAATAAAAGAAAGGAAAAAACATGAAAAAAAATTTAATGATTTTATCTGTGCTTGTTTTGGTTATGTCCACGCCGGCGTTGTCGGCGACTTGTGCCAACGGTGCGGGAACGCAGGTGATAGGTGTGGATGGCGAAACATATTGTCGTTCCAATGTGAATATGAATTGGTGGAGTGCGTATGCATGGTGTGATGCCGCCAATATGACATTGGTTTCATTGGACAGATGTAATGGTAAAAATGGCAATATTACGGGGGAAGTTGCCTGTCCCAATTTTAAAGGGACGGGGGGCTCTGTGACTTGCTGGACATCTTCTGTGCCAAACAGCTCTTTCGCCTTCAACGTGAATCTTTCTTCCGGTGCTGTTTTCAACAGCCACACCCGTAACTACTACAGCCTCTACGCCCTCTGTGAGTAGAGTTCTCGGCTTTTTAAATACTGCCCCGATTTATCGGGGCCGAATTTATTTCCTGATAACACGGGCCAAAGACAAAATATAAACGGATTTTGCACCGGCTTTTTTCAATGTTTTGGTGCATTCATTGATGGTGGCACCTGTTGTCATTACATCATCAATCAACAGGATATTCTTATCCCTGACAGATAACGGATTCGTTATTTTAAATGCATTTTTAACGTTTTTCTTTCTTTGTTTTGGGTTCATATGTCCCTGTGATTTTGTATAACGGCAGCGCTTTAAACATTGTGGCAGATATTCTTTATTATTCATTTTGGCCAATTCTTTTGCCAACAAAGCGGATTGATTATATTTTCTTTTTAAAAGCCGATAAAAATGCAAAGGGACAGGCACAATGCAATCGCAATTTGAAATTAAATCTTTTCCCCGTTGATTCATCCATTTGGCCAATAATGGTGTTATTTCAATGAAATCAGTATGTTTAAAGGGTAAAATCAGGGCTTTGCTGGTTTCATCATATTTTAAAACGGAAAGTGCTTTATCATAATCGGGCATCTTTTCCAAACAATGAATGCATAATTTTGCCTGTTCATAGGGCAGAGGTGCACCACATTTTTGACAAACTGTATTTGAAATAAAAGTCAACTTAGAAAAACACACACCGCAAACAGTATTGTTTTCCAAGACTTTATTACGACAAATCGGACATTGGGGCGGTAACAAAAAATCAATAAAACTTTTTATCCATGACATTTGGCTTGCCTTTATAAAAAAACTTACCATATATAATAGCATAAAAGGAGGGAAAAATGCAAAAAAAATCTGTTTGGACTCAAGTCGGAAGATTTTTGTTTTTATTGATTTTGGTCAATTTGGTGGGCTATATTGCCTCGTCTTATATGACGGCTGATACTTTAAATTGGTATCACGCTTTGCCAAATTCCCCCTTAACACCGCCGGATTGGGCCTTTGGGATTGTGTGGTCTATTTTGTTTTTCATGATGGCTCTTTCATATTTTTTGGTTTGGGGCAGGGCATCCCCCCGTTGGTTTGTTATACAATTGCTTGGTAACATGTTATGGAGCTTTTGCTTTTTTTATTTGCGTTCCCCGTTATTGGGCTTTATATGTGTTTTGTTTTTGATTTTTGCATTGATCATGAACATCCGTTCGTTTTCAAAAGTCAGTAAAATATCAGGATTGTTATTGGTGCCGACTTTGTTGTGGTGCATGTTCGCATTATATTTAAACGGATATTTGATTTTTTAAAAAATTGACAAAAAATGTTTTTTGTGATATTCTTGTTTAAAACAAAATTAAAAGGAATAAAACATGAATTGTGAAATTACCAGTAAAACAACAGGTGACAGAGTAAATGTTGCCGCCGGTATTATGGCTGTTGTGGGCAGTTTGGCTATTTTAGGTTTTTTTGTGGCCCGTGTATGTCAAGAAATTGGTAAAGAAAAGGTTCCTGCGTCTCAGGTTCAGGTTTTAAAAGCCAAGTCAAACAGTCGATAAAAAAGCTTGTTTTTTGATTAAAATTATGCTAGGATGATGTGGTCTTATTTCATGACCCTATCATCTAATGGTTAGGATACAGCCCTCTCAAGGCTGGTATACGGGTTCAAATCCCGTTAGGGTCGCCAATTTAAAAGTCCCCGATTTTTCGGGGCTTTTTATCAAACATCAACAATATACAGGATATTCGTATTGCCTTGGTTGCCAAAAGGATAACCGGCTGTGATAATCATCTGTTCGCCACGTTTGGCCAAAAGGTGCTGTCTGGCATTTTCTATAGCCAACGGCGCCACTTCACCAATGTGTTTCACCGTTTTAATCCAAACAGGTGTGACCCCCCAAATCAATCCCATTTGATTGGCTGTTTTTTCGGATGTTGTCATACCTAAAATTGGGACAATGGCACGTTCACGGGCTACCCGCAAAATTGTGCGACCTGAAACAGAATAAGTGGCAATACATCCCGGATGTGCCAAGGATTGAATCATTCGGCGCATAGATGAGGTAATGGCGCACGCAATTGTTCCATCCAATGGTAAACGTAAAGCAGATAAGCGCATTTGATAATCGGGATCAGCTTGCGTTTTTAAAATCACGTCATGCATGGTTTGAACGGCCTGAACAGGATACTTTCCTGCGGCAGTTTCGGCCGATAACATTACGGCATCGGCGCCTTCATAAACAGCTGTGGCTATATCAGAAACTTCCGCACGGGTAGGGACAGGGGCTTCAATCATACTTTCCAACATTTGTGTCGCCACGACAACGGGTTTTCCCGCCAAACGACAGGCAGCCATAATTTTACGTTGTAATCCGGGGACAGAGGCAATCGGGCATTCCACACCCAAATCACCACGGGCCACCATAACGGCATCCGCCTCAGCCACGATTTCTGAGATGTTTTGAACGGCGGCCGGTTTTTCTATTTTTGCCAAAATCGGTGTTTTATCACCAATCAAACGGCGGGCAGCGGTAATATCCTTTGCTGTTTGAACAAAGGACAGGCATATCCAATCAACACCGGCATTTAGGGCAAATTTTAAATCCTTTTTGTCTTTTGTCGTTAAAGATGCAATAGGTAAAATCACATCGGGGACATTGACGCCTTTATGATCAGAAAGTTCTCCGCCAACCAAAACTTTTGTTGTGATTTGTTTCGGTGTAACCTTTTGAACATGTAAAACAATTTTACCATCATTTAATAATAGGTTCATTTTCTTTTTTAAAACTTTGAAAATTTCAGGATGAGGCAATTGGATTCGTTTATCATTTCCTGGTTTTTTATCATTATCCAAAGTAAATGTCTGGCCATTTTTTAAGGTGATACATCCTTTTTCAAAATTTCCGATACGTAATTTTGGACCTTGCATATCAGCCAAAATAGTGTAGTGTGTCTTATTTTTTATGGCTAAATTACGAATGATTTGTATGCGTTCCAAGTGTTCGGAATAACTGCCATGACTGAAATTTAAACGAAAAACAGAAGCACCCGCTTTGGCCAATTTTTCAATCATTTTTGCCGAAGATGTGGCAGGTCCAAGGGTAGCGATAATTTTTGTTAAAGCGATCATTGTTTTCCTTTCAGTGTAAAGGTTATTGTATTAGATGTATTTTCATTTGGTCCCAGTGTTTGAATTCCTGTGCCGATAATGCCTTGGGCTGCTAAATTAAAAGCATCAGGCGTGTGGGAAACTGGTTCTAAACAGAAAAAATCTTTTCCACGTGGGATGAACAATGTCAAGTGCCCCATAGAATCATCAGCCTGAATTGTTACGGAATAATCTTCTTGAATAACTTGGGATATACCATCCCAATTATCCATACTGATGTTTGTTGTTGTACGTGGTAAGGTTTTTGGTTCGGAAAAATCCAATTCTTTGGGTAACGGATATGGTTGTCCCATGATTGGATCATCGCCACGATACCATATATTTTGAGTGTTATATTGAATCATTGTTTTTTTATTATTTTTAAAAAACGGATGCAAGCCCATCCCATATGGCATTGGCAATGGTGTATCATTTTTTAATTTTAATGTGATAATCAGTTTGTCTTGTTCCAATTTATAAATAATTCCAGCGGTATAGTTATAAGGGAATCCGTCTTCTTTTTTGTGGGTCAATTGTAATTCAACGGATGTATTATCTTGATGAATAACCTGTAATTTTTGATTCCAAACATCACCGTGTATAGGGTATTGAGAGATATTTGAATTAACGGGAACAGAACGGCTAATGCCAAAAAAAGGAAATTTTCCATTTGAAATAAAACTGGTATAGGGCATCATTACGAACATCGCAGACTGATTGGCGTTTCTTTCTGATTCGTTTGAAGGGCGTAAAACATCCTGTTCCATATACTTGAAAAAAGAAAGAGAACCACCGCAATCGGGTAAAATTCCCAAAGATAATTTATCGTTTCTTAAGATTATTTGACTCATTTTCTTCCTTTTTTGTTTGATTTTTTTAAAGAACGCATGATAATGTTATCCAAAGATTTATCTTCGGATGTATAAGCGGAAATTCCGAAAATAACGTTAATTTTATTTTGATTTTCTTGATTAAAGGTATCAATTTTTTGTTCAATGCGTTTTTGCAAGTGGATGACCTGAGTTTCAGGTGTTTCGGGTAAAAGCATGCAAAATTCGTTTTCGTCAATACGTCCCAAATAATCCACATCACGAATGGCGTGACGGCATAAAGTAATAACTTGTTCCAATATAAAATCGCCGGTTTGTCTGTCCAATTCAGAATCGTTTTTTAATAATAATTTTAGCGTCAAAACGGCAAAAGGATGTTTATAGCGGATACTGCGCTTTAACTCCCGTGTTCCGATTTCTAACAGAGATTTTTTATTTAAAACGCCTGTTTGGGGATCGGTTGAGGCCAAAAATTGTAATTGCGCTTCTAAGTCTTTTCTCTTTGTGATATCAAAACCGACAGAACGAAGTTCGACAGGTTTGTTATTTTTGTCAAAAACGATTTTGTTTGTCCATGTAATCCAAACTTTTTGTCCGGATTTTGTTTTAAGTTCCGTTTCATGTTCTGTATATAACTTGGGATTTTTGAAAATCTTTTTGACAATATTATTTTCCAAAGGTTCTTTGTCGGAAATTTCATCTTTTAAAGTGCCGTAGATGTTTTTTCCAAGCAATTCTTTTGTGGAATAGCCCACTAATTTCAAAAAGTCATCATCTGTTTTTGTAATAATACCGTTTTTATCCAAATAAAGGGTATAGCTTTTTCCCGATGGTTCTAACCAAGGCCCCAAAGGATTCTTTCCTTTTTTATGAAATTGGTCTAATTCCTTTGTTTTTTGGATATTCTCATTCATTAATGATTGAATTTTAGTATTCAATTTTTTTGAATAAGCAAGATATCCCAAAAACAGAATAATTGCCACAAACATCCATGATAAAAATAATATAGATAAGGTCATCATCGTTTCCATTTTTTTCTCCCTATTTAAAAACACTAGCTTTTTTTAAAAAACTATGCAAGTAAAAAATGCTTTTTCTTGACTTTTTTTGAAAAATAGGGCATATTTATGACATGGAAAAACAGTCTGATATTTTGCAAGTTGTCAATACGCCTTATAAAGAAGGTTTTGAAACAAATGTGGATTCTGAATATTCACCCAAAGGGTTGAATGAAGATGTTATTCGTTTTATTTCAAAAAAGAAAAACGAACCCGAATGGCTTTTGGATTTTCGTTTAAAGGCTTATCGGCATTTTCTGACGATGTCGGAGCCACATTGGATAAAGGCAGAATACCCACCGATTGATTATCAGGATTTGTATTATTACTCCGCGCCACATAAAGAAGCCCCGAAATCATTGGATGAAGTGGATCCGGAAATTTTAAAGACCTATGAAAAATTGGGAATTCCCTTAAAGGAACAGGAACAATTGGCTGGTGTTGCTGTTGATGCAATTTTTGACAGTACATCCATTACAACAACTTATTCGGCTGAGTTGAAAAAACGGGGTATTTTATTTTGTTCATTTGGGGAAGCTGTTCGTGAATATCCTGAATTGGTAAAGGAATACTTGGGAACGGTTGTGCCATATACAGACAACTTTTTTGCTTGTTTAAACAGTGCTGTTTTTTCCGACGGTTCTTTTGTTTATATTCCAAAAGGTGTTCAATGCCCGATGGAATTGTCCAGTTATTTCAGAATCAATGCCAAAAATGCCGGTCAGTTTGAAAGAACTTTGATTATTGCTGATGAAGAATCTTCTCTCAGCTATTTGGAAGGTTGTACGGCTCCTCAACGTGATGAAAATCAATTGCATGCTGCTATCGTGGAAATTGTGGTTAAAGATAAGGCAAATGTAAAATATTCCACAGTTCAAAACTGGTATCCTGGTGATAAAGAAGGCAAGGGTGGTATTTATAATTTTGTGACAAAACGCGGTTTGGTTTTGGATGATGCTAAACTTTCATGGACTCAGGTTGAAACGGGTTCGGCTATTACCTGGAAATATCCCAGCTGTATTTTAAAGGGTGATAACGCCGTTGGTGAGTTTTATTCGGTGGCTTTGACAAATAATCGCCAACAGGCCGATACAGGCACAAAAATGATTCATTTGGGTAAAAACACAACATCAACAATTATATCAAAAGGCATTTCTGCAGGTTTATCATCTAATACCTATCGTGGTTTGGTTAAAATGGCGTCAACGGCCGATAATGGCAAAAATGTCAGTAAATGTGATAGTTTGTTGATTGGCGATAAATGTGGTGCTCATACAATTCCGGTTATGGTATGCGCTAATGAAACGGCCGTAATTGAACATGAAGCCACAACCAGTAAAATCAGCGAAGAACAGCTTTTTTATACCATGCAACGTGGTCTTTCATCCGAAGAAGCCGTTGGTTTGATAGTCAATGGTTTTTGTCGGGAAGTGATGCAACGTTTACCGTTGGAATTTGCCATAGAAGCACAAAAGCTGATAGGTATTCAGTTAGAAGGAAGTATCGGATAATAATGGAGAAAAAAATGACATTGTTGGAAATTAAAAATTTACACGCATCTGTTGGTGATAAGGAAATTTTAAAAGGTCTGAATCTGACAATAGAAGAAGGTCAAGTCCACGCTATTATGGGGCCTAACGGTTGTGGTAAAAGTACTTTGTCGGCTGTTATTGCGGGAAATCCTGCTTATACCGTAACGGAAGGTGAAATTTTATTTAAAGGTCAGGATTTGTTGAAAATGACACCAGATGAAAGAGCAAACACCGGTGTGTTTTTAGCCTTTCAGCATCCTGTGGAATTGCCAGGGGTTGGTTTGGCTCAGTTTTTAAAAACGGCCTTAAATGCCAAGCGTAAATTTTTGGGGCAAGATCCCATGGATGCTGTTCAGTTTATGAAGTATATGAATTTGCGTGCCACCGCTTTGGGAATTAAAAATGATATGTTGAAAAGACCTGTTAATGTCGGTTTTTCAGGTGGTGAAAAAAAACGTTTGGAAACCTTTCAAATGGCTATGTTGGAACCTGATTTTTGTATTTTGGATGAAATGGATTCCGGTTTGGACGTGGATGCTTTAAAAGTCGTGGGACAGGCTGTTTCTGTAATGCGTGAAGGTAAACGCAGTTTTATGATTATTACCCACCATGATGATTTATTGCAATATGTGCAACCTGATAAGGTGTCTGTAATGCGTGATGGTCAGGTCATTACAACGGGCAGTGCGGATTTGGTTCGTGAAATTGAGGAAAAAGGCTATGACAAATTCTAATCCTTTTTTGATTCGTTGCCAAACAAATACAACTGTTCAAAATCCTGAACCTTTTAAATGGATTTTTGACGTTCAAAAAGATGGCGTTTTGACGGTTGATTTTTTGCAAACGGATGCAAATTTGGATGTTTTGGTTTTGTTAAACGGAGAAGGGGCAAAATCTGAAATAAATTGTGCATACTTATCAAATAAAAACAATAGGTTAAATATAGATATTAAAGTTTTGCATAATGTAAAAAATACAACATCAAATCAACAAATAAAGGGTTTGGTGACGGATAATGCCTTTGTTCAATTCAATGGAACAATTAAAATTCCACAAGACAGCCAAAAATGTGACGGTCGTCAAAATCATCGAGCGGTTTTATTATCACCAAAAGCAATCGTTTCGGCGGTACCTCAGTTGGAAATTTGGGCTGATGATGTTCAATGCGCTCATGGTTCGGCGGTCGGGCCTTTAGATAAAGAACAGCTGTTTTATTTACAAGCAAGAGGTTTGAATGAATCCGATGCTCGCCGTTTATTATTGCGTTCTTTCTTGTCGGATGTAATGCCCCCAGATTTTGAAGAAATAATTGAAAAATGGATGGATGAAAATGTTTAAAAAAGATTTTCCTATTTTTGATAATTCTTTAATTTATTTGGATTCAGCCGCATCTGCCCAAAAGCCCAAAATGGTTGTTGAGGCTTTATCTGATTTTTATTTAAAGGATTATTCAAATGTGCATCGTGGAAGCTGTGAATTGGCCAATCGGGCAACAAGAATGTATGAATCATCCCGAAAAAAGATTGCTGAATTTATTGGGGCAGATGAAAAGGCAATTGTTTTTACAAAAGGGGCAACCGAGTCAATCAACATTGTCGCGTCAGGTTATGAACAACTTTTAAAGCCTGATGATGAAGTGTTGGTATCTGTTGCCGAACACCACGCCAATTTTGTTCCGTGGCAACAACTGTGTTTAAAAACAGGGGCAAAGTTTTGTATTTTTAATGTAAAAGAAGATGGTTCTTGGGATTTAGATGATTTCAAAGCCAAGTTAAATAAGAATACCAAAATTGTGGCCGTATCGGCTATGTCTAATGTGTTGGGCGTTGCTAATCCCGTAAAGGAAGTTGTCAAATTATCCCATCAGGTTGGTGCAAAGGTTTTGGTTGATGGCGCACAAAGTATCTGTCATATCCAAACGGATGTAAAAGATATGAATTGTGATTATTTTGTATTTTCCGGTCATAAAATTTACGGTCCGACCGGAATTGGTGTGTTATATGGTACTATGGAAGCGTTGGAAGTTTTGCCACCGTATCAATTTGGCGGGGATATGATAAAAGAGGTTTATCCGGATAAAACAACCTTTGCCGATTTGCCGGCCAGATTAGAGGCGGGTACACCACCGATTGCCGAAGCAATAGGCTTAAAATCTGCCATAGAGTTTGTTCAACAAATCACAATGGATGAAATTCAAAAACAGGAAAAACAAGTCTTTAATTATTTGATTAAACGTTTAAAGGAAATTAAAGATATTCAGTTTTTAGGAAATCCTGATTTAAAAAGCGGTTTGATATCCTTTAATATAAAAGGTATTCATCCCAATGATATCAGTATGATTTTGGGCAAACAAAATGTTTGCGTTCGTGTTGGCCATCACTGCGCAATGCCGATACATCAATTCTTTGGTAACAGTGCCAGTATTCGTGCATCCCTTGGTTTATATAATGATAAACAGGATGTGGATGCATTTATTTCAGCCCTTCAAAAAGCGATAGGATTTTTCAAATGACCCAGACAGAAGAATTACCCACACAGCCTATTTTACCAGAACCAATAGAAATTGATTATGAAGCCGAAGCTGGCGTTCCTTTGGAAACAGGCACAAAGAAAGCTACAAGAGATGATATTGTTGGCGCATTAAAGTCTGTTCAGGATCCTGAAATAATGATAAACATTTTTGATTTGGGTTTAATTTACGACATTAATCAAAAAGAAAATGGGGATGTGGATATTAAGATGACTTTGACATCACCAACCTGTCCGATGGGAGGCGAAATGATTCAAATGGCGGCCCACGCTGTGGCTTCTGTGGTTGGGGTAGGTGTTGTTAAAGTATCTTTAACCTTTGATCCACCGTGGACAACGGATTGTTTGTCCGATGAAATTAAATTGATGATGAATCTTTAATCTTGTTTTTCTTCTTGTTCGGGCGGAACCATTGATTCAACCAGATTCAAAATATTCAAGGCAACATTTTTATCTTTGATTTTTGTATAAGCCTTAACCAAAGCAACGACATCTTTTCTGAGCCAGGCATCAATATCAAAAAATTCCACATTGTCATCCGAAAGTTGATTCGGGGATAGTCTTCTGGGGCTGTTATTACAGGAAGTTTCATCCATATTTTCATAGAAAAATTCCACACCAACGCCCAAAACCTGTGCTAAATCCCATAAACGGCTGGCGCCGATACGATTCAGGCCTTTTTCATATTTTTGAACCTGTTGAAAGGTAATGCCCAATTCACTGGCCAAACGTTCTTGACTCATGCCCATCATTGTTCGGCGCAAATTGACACGTTTCCCGACATGCAGATCAATCGGATTTGGTGTTCCATCGGCCAAGCGACCGCGGATATTTCCTTTGGCTTGCGTTGTTTTTTTCATATTTTCCTCCTAAAAAATACAACTATTACGTTTATTTTACATAAAAGAATATGGCTTGTCAATACTACTTTAATATTATTTTTTGAATAAAGACATTGACTTATTGGAAAAAAAGTGTTAAAATAAACAAAACAATTTTATTTAAGGGTGGGCCGATAATGACTTCTTACAATATAAAAAATGAAACTTTTGATGAAAATGCAGAGGTTCAGGATACTCGCACCTTGTTTGCCCGTTTGATTGAACAGGGTAAAGAAAAGGGCTTTTTAGCCATTGAACATTTGCGCAAAATTTTGCCATTAGAATCTCAAACCGATGAAAAGTGGGAACAACTGGTGACAGCCTTGACTGAAATGGGTATCAATTTGGTGGATAGCACGGATGATATCACTGATGTTATTGATAAACAGCCCACAGCCTCTGAACCAGAAGTACCCGTTGAAGACAATCAAATTCAAGACAAAGCAGCCGTTACAATGGTTATGCCAGGGTTAAAAGATCCTGTTCGTATGTATTTGCGTGAAATGGGTTCGGTTGATTTGTTATCCCGAGAAGGTGAAACAGCAATTGCCAAGCGTATTTCAGCTGGTTTCGGTGTAATGATGGATGGTTTGGCAGAATCCGCTTTGACAGCTCAGCAAATTTCTGATTGGCATTCTGATTTGTCTGAGGGGCGTGTTTTGTTGCGTGAAGTGGTTGATTTGGAAGCTTCTATGGAAAACAATAAAGCATCTTCTATCCCTGAAACAGATGAAAAAAATACAAAAGACACAGCCATTAAAACGGATGATAAAGAAAACACAGAAGAAGATGAAGATGATGAAGAAGGCATGCTTTCTTTGGATCAGATGGAAATCACTTTATTGCCGGTTGTGTTAGATGCATTATATAAAATTGAGCAGGATTTTAAAAAGTTTTTAAAGTTACAGGTTGATTATATGAATAAGGTGGTAAAGCAACAGAAAACGGATGTTGCTTTGGTCGCCAAGTATAAGGCTTTTCGTGCTGATTTAGTGGAACAGATTAAAAAATTACATTTAAATCCTGTTTATTTGGATATGTTGGTCAATCGAATTAATGATATCAATTCCGCTTTGATGATGCAGGAAGGTCGTTTGTTGCGTTTGGCAAGCCAATGCAAAATCGATCGTGAAGACTTTTTAAAGATTTATAAAGAACACGAAGGTGATGCCAATTGGTTAAAGAAAAAAGTATCCACAAAAGATAAAGGTTGGGATTTGTTTTATGATAAGTTCCGTGATGAAGCCCGCGCTATTTATGAAAGCATTTTAAACATTGTCAACGAAACAGGCATGCCGATTGCTGTTTATCGTAATTTGGTCAATGTGGTTCGTAAAGGTCGTCAGGAAATGAACAAAGCCAAGCAGGAAATGATTGAGGCAAACCTGCGCTTAGTGATTGCGATTTCCAAAAGATATATGCACCGTAATTTGCAGTTTTTAGATTTGATTCAGGAAGGCAATATCGGTTTGATGAAAGCTGTGGACAAGTTTGAATACGAACGTGGTAATAAATTTTCAACTTATGCGACTTGGTGGATTCGTCAATCCATCACTCGTGCCATTGCCGATCAGGCCAGAACGATTCGTATTCCTGTGCATATGATTGAAACAATCAATAAAATGTTGCGAACCAGCCATCAAATGCAAATGGAAACGGGCCATGAACCTACACCAGAAGAATTGGCACCACGTTTAAATATGTCGCCCGAAAAAATTAAAAAGGTAATGAAAATTGCCAAAGAACCGATTTCTTTGGAAACACCCGTGGGTGATGAAGAAGATACACATTTGGGTGATTTTATTGAAGATAAAAATACCGTTCAACCTTTGGAAGCGGCTATTCAGGCCAATTTGCGTCAATCTTGCACGGCGGTTTTATCCACCTTATCGCCCCGTGAAGAACGTGTTTTGCGTATGCGTTTCGGTATCGGTATGAATACAGATCATACATTGGAAGAAGTAGGGGCTCAATTTGCGGTGACCCGTGAACGTATTCGTCAAATTGAGGCAAAGGCTTTGCGTAAATTGAAACATCCAACCCGTTCCAGAAAATTACGCAGTTTCTTGGAAGATATCTAATTTAACACCGCCTTTTTCAGGCGGTGTTTTTTTATTTAAAATTCGATAGAAAAAGAGTATAAAATCAGCCCCTTATTTCAAGGGGATTTTTTTACACCAGATTGATTGGTTTATTGGTCAAAAAGGCGCGGATATTTTCGCATGTGGTGGCGTTGATTCGGCAAATGGCATCATGTGTGTTAAAGGCGATATGTGGTGTGGTAATGACATTGGGACATTGCAACAATTTCAAATTGATGGCTGATGTCAATAAAAAATCCGAATTTTTCAGGTTAGAGGAAGTTTCCGCTTCGTCATGCAACAAAAAGTCTTCATTTTCCAACACATCCAATCCGGCCCCCGCCACAATGCCTTTTTTGATAGCCTGATAAAGAGCAGATGCATCAATTAAATCGCCCCGTGCCGTGTTGATAATATAAACGCATTTTTTCATTTTTGAAAAGGCATCTTTGTTTAAAAAATGTCTGTTTTCGGATGTGGATGGTATATTTAATGAAATCACATCACTTTTTTGATAAAGTTCATTTAACGAGCTTGCATATAATTCTTCTAATGATGGATTTTGATATAAATCATAGGCGATAACTTTCATGCCGAAACCTTGGGCCAATTGAATAATATGTCGCCCGATGGAACCCGTTCCGATAACACCGATGGTTTTGCCGTTTAAATCTATGCCTGTATAATTGGGTAAAAAAACATTGCCGTGACGCATATCAAAGCTGGCTTTGGGGATTTTACGTGTCAACGACAACAACAAACCAAAGGCAAATTCGGCAACGGTAATCGCACCATAGTTGGGAACATTACAAACGGAAATTTTTCTTTTTTTACAATAATCTAAATCAATGTGATTAACGCCGGTAGATCGTGTCGTTATCAGTTTTAAGTTTTTAAATAAATCCAATTTTTCATTGGGAATATGCGAAGAATGTGTGAAAACCGAGATGATTTCAGAATCTGAAAATTTTTCCAATTTTTTTTGTTTAACATTGTAAAACGGCTCATCAAAAAAGATGTATTGAACGCCGTCAATTTTGCAATTTTGGGCAAATTTTTTTAAATCTTCATCCGCATCAAAAAATAATATTCTTTTCATTTGTACCCCCTTCGTGAATATATGGGGGATAAAATGAAAATTACAAGTCAAAGAAGCTTAAAATTTGAATCAACTTTTCACGCAGATTTTTTCGGCTGACAACCTGATCAATCATACCATGTTCTAACAAATATTCGGATTTTTGGAAGTTAGGCGGTAGAGTTTCGTGGATTGTTTGTTCAATCACGCGTGAACCGGCAAAGCCGATAATGGCCCCGGGTTCGGCCAAAGTAATATCGGCCAACATAGCAAAGGAAGCTGTGATGCCACCTGTTGTCGGATTTGTTAAAACAGCAATATATGGAATTTTCTTTTTGTTTAATTCTTTTACGGCAATCGTGGTGCGGGCCATTTGCATCAATGAAAGAATACCTTCTTGCATGCGGGCACCACCACTGGCAGGGATTAAAATCAATGCTGCTTTTTGCAGTTCGGCCAATTTGGCGGCTGTTACAATAGCTTGACCAACAGCCATCCCCATAGAGCCCCCCATAAAATCAAAATTGAAAATACCAACCACAGCCCTTTTTTGACCGATAAAACCGTGTGCGACAACAATCGCATCTTCTTGGTTTGTTTTTTTCTTGGCATCTTTCAAGCGGTCTGAGTATTTTTTGATGTCATGAAAGTGCAGGGGATCTTCACTTATCTTGGGCAATTGAATCAGATTGTATTCTGCCTTGTCGAATAAAAGCTCTAATCTTTCCTTAACCGGTAAGCGGAAATGATAATCACAATGTTGGCATACAAAATGAGATTTTGTCATTTCGCTGTGAAACAACATCGCACCACATTTCGGACATCTGTCCCAAAAATTATCAGGGATATCTTTGCTGACCCCAATTTTTTTAACGGTTGGTCTGGTTAAATTGGAAATCCAACTCATTTTTTACCATTCAATGCGTTTAAGACGGCTTTTCCGGGTTTAAAGTAAGGAACATGCTTTTCGCCCACCAATACTTTTTCGCCCGTTTTAGGATTGCGTCCCATATGAGATTTACGTGTTCTTAATGATAAAACACCAAAATTACGCAATTCAACACGTCCGCCATTGGCCAAAGTTTGAACAATTGTATCAAAAATTGTATCCACAACAACTTTTGCATCGGAAATACTTAAACGGCTTTCTTGGGCCAAACGTTCAATTAATTCTGATTTTATCATTTTAACTCCTTTTTGTGACTAGTTTATGTATTTTTTCTATATTTGTCAAGCGTTTTTTAATTTTTATTGATGGCTTCGGCACCTGAAACAATATCAATCAGCTCGTTTGTAATTTGATTTTGGCGTTCTTGTTGATAGATTAATTCTAATTCGGCCAATTTTTCATCAATGTTTTTTTCAGCCTGTTGCATGTGTATCATGCGGGTATAATGCTCGGTTGCCAAAGAGGCGGTCAGAGCATGGGATAAAGAGACAACAAAATGTTCACGAATTAAGGCCGAAAAGAGTTCATCGTGTTCTGCTGTAATTAAAGGCAAGGTTCGTCCATCCCATTTTTTTGATTTAATTGTATCTAATAAATTTTGTTGAAATGGGATAAGTTGTTCACCGATAACGGAAGTTTTTGAATCTTGGCGTGTGGTGTAAAACAACCAAACACTATCAAATTGCTCTTGAGTGACTAATTGATTTATTTTTGTTAAAAGGGCACCAGCCAAAGCCGAAACTTCTTTGGTGGTATTTGAATTGTTGTAATGACTCAATAAATGCCATCCGTTTGTTGGGATAATGGCCGATAATCTTTTACCGATACTGATAATCTTTATTTGATTTTTATCGGCTAACGGTTCCAATGTTTTTTTCATATTATCCAAAACATCACGGTTGAAACGGCCCACCAAGCCGTTATCAGAACCAATCAGAACGGCTAAAATCTTTTTGTTTTTGACACGCATAACAGGGGGTGTGTATTGAAAAGATTCTTGTGCAAAAAGTCCACGAAAGGCATTTTGAATGTTTTCAGTATATTGATTTAACGATTTTAAAGCCCGTTCAAATTGTCCCACAGAAACAGATGACAACATTTTCATGGTACTGACAATACCACGTAAATCTGTTGTTGTTTTAATTCGTTTGTTCAGTGTTTCTTGTGTCATTTTGTGGTAATGATTCCTTTTTTAATCAAAGCCTGTTGGAATGTTTTAATTAAAGTATCTTTATCTTTTTCGGACAGCTTTTCCCTTTTTTCGGTCCATTGGGTTAAAAGGTTGGCAAAATTATTTTTTAACACTTGTTGAATAACATCTTGTGCCTGAGAAATTTTGCTTTCCTCAACATTATCCAGCAATCCGTTGTTTAAGGCCAAAAAGACACCGATTTGAGAAGGCGCATCCATCAACTTATATTGGCGTTGTTGTAAAACGTTTCGGATGGTCCGACCTCGTTTTAATCGTGCCAAGGTATCGCCTTCCATTTGAACGCCGAATTTTGAAAAAGATTCCAATTCTTCAAATTGGGAATAAAACAGTTTTAACGGTGCCACCAAAGAACGATAAGCCGGTAATTGGGCGGCACTGCCCACACGGGAAACAGAACGACCTGTATCAATGGCCGGCATATGACCTTTTTGATACAAACTGTTGGACAGATAGATTTGTCCGTCTGTAATTGAAATTACATTGGTTGGAATATAGGCGGATATGTTGCCGGCCTCTGTGGATACAATTGGTAAGGCCGTCAAAGAACCGCCACCGAATTTTGGACGCAAATGTGTGGCGCGTTCCAATAACCGTGAATGCAAATAAAAAATATCACCCGGATAAGCTTCACGTCCCGGCGGTGTACGCAACAATAGTGACATTTGACGATAGGCTCGGGCGTGGGCTGTTAAATCATCATAAACAACCAAAACATCTTTACCTTTACTCATGAAATATTCACCGATAGATGTGGCAGAATAGGGCGCAATATATTGCAATCCGGCTTCGTCTTCACCGCTGGCAATTACAACCACGCAATTTTTCATCATATCGTATTCGTTTAAGGTGTTGATGACGCGGGCTGTATCGGAAAGGCGTTGTCCAATGGCACAGTAAATACAAATAACGCCTGAATCTTTTTGATTTAAAATGGTATCAACGGCAATGGCTGTTTTACCTGTTTGACGATCGCCCAAAATCAATTCACGCTGACCGCGACCGATGGGGGTAAAACAATCAATGGCCTTGATACCGGTTTGTAAAGGTGTATCAACGGGTAAGCGTGCCATAATGGAGGGAGCATCCCGTTCAATAGGCAGGCTTTGTTTTGCACTGATTATACCTTTGTCATCCAATGGTTGCCCCAAAGGATTGATAACGCGTCCCAATAATTCATTACCCACAGGAACATCCAAAACTTGATTTGTTTGAGTGGCTCTGTCGCCAGCCTTTAAGGTATCAGCGTTGGTTAAAAAGATAACCCCGGCGCCTTTGTCGGATAAACTGTGAACCATACCGATAACACCATTTTTAAAGCTTAAAAGCTCGTTGATTTTGGCATGAGTCAAACCTGAAACAATGGCCGTTCCGGCCGACATTGATTCAATGGTGTTTATTTCTTTGACACGTAGCTGAAAATCAGATTTTTTCAAAACTTTTTCGGCATTTTTTCGTGCTTTTGTGGCAACTGAGTTTGACATCTTTTCTCCTATTTTTTATGTTTTAGAACCTGTTCCAAACTTTGTTCCAGTTCATCCAGATAATTTTTAATCGTCCAATCAATACTGTTTTCGGCAAAGCGGATTTCTATCCCCAATACCAAAGTTGATTCTGTTTTATATTGAATCTTTGTTTTTGGTGAAATTTCAAAATAATCACGCAAAAAACGGTTCATATCTTGTTTGTGATTTTCTGATAAAGCTTCAGATGAATTAACAAAAATAACTTTTTGATTTTTAATTATTTTATCTATTTTTGTTTTTTCTGATTTTGTCAGACTTATCAATTTTTTATAAAACAGATTCAATACCCGTTCAATGGGAGTGGCATCCGTTAAATCCGTGATGATTTTGCCGGCAATATTCAAAAAATCATGACTGATGAAATTTTCCAATTCCGATTTTAAGTTTTCGTTTTGGATTTTGACCTGTTCATGCAATTGCATTTTTAATTGGCTTGCCTCTTGTTTGATGCTTTCCAAACTTTCTTTGCGTTGTTCGGTTAATTCTTTTGCCAAATCATTGCGTTGTTTTTGTAATGATTTTTCAAAAGTTGCTTTTTCGGATTCCAGTGCTTGAAATTCCGATTCAGCCTGACGTTGCAAAGTTGTTGCCGAATCAATTTTTTCGTTGATTTCGTTGCGCCGTTTTTCAATAACATCCAAAACCGGTTTGTATAAAAAACGTTTTAACAACCAAACCAATACGAACAGATTGACAATCTGGGCAACAAAGGTAATCCAATCAATTTGCATGATTTTTCATCCTTTTTATTTAGTGGCAGCCTGTTCAACAACATAATTCCAAAACGGATTAGCGTACAAAATTAAAATGGTAATCACGAACGCATAAATGGCAGTGGATTCAATCATGGCCATTGAAACGAACAAAGTACGTGTAATGGTGGAAGATTCATCCGGTTGTTGTGCCATGGAACGCAGGGCATTTGCGGCCGCATTTGCTTCACCGATAGCCGGTCCGATACCGCCAATAGCGATACATAAAGCAGCTGAAATAATTGACATTGCTCCGATTAAACTGATAGCATCCATTTTTTATTCTCCTTTTGTATCGGTTGATTGAACAAATGACTCTTTTGGGGCGACCGCCGATACATATACAATCGCCAAGAGTGCAAAAATATAAGCCTGAATCGTTCCTGTCAATAAACCCAATAATTGCATGGGCAGGGGAACAATAAAAGGAACCAACATAATTAAAACAGAGCCAATAACGGCACCACTGAGCATATTTCCGTATAAACGAAAAGCCAATGAAAATGTGGATGAAAAATCGCTGATAATATTCATGGGTAACATTACCGGTGTTGGTTCAATAAATTTTTTAAAATAGCCTTTCCAACCGGCATTTTTGACCCCGTAATAGGGAATGGCAAAAAAGACGCATGCGGCAAAGGCAACAGTCGTTGTCAAGCTGGTTGTTGGTACCTTGAACCAAGGGATAATGCTGAGCAGATTGGACATGGCGATAAATAAGAAAAATGTTCCGATGATAGACAGGTATTTTTTGGGATTATCACCGGAAACGTCTTTAATTTGCCCTTGGATTGCCTGAACAATCATTTCCATAATAATTTGAACTTTTCCAATGTTGCCGTGTACTTTTAAATTTCGTGTCATAAAAACGGAAAGTCCAACCAAAATTCCCATCACAATCCATGTATAAAAAATGGTGGCATTTATGGAAATTGGACCCAATCTAAAAACAATCATCTGGTCTAAATTTTCAAGCATGTTGCCCCCTGTTTTTTAAAAATTTGACCAAGCATAAACGTGTAATGATAAAGGCCAGAACCATCCATATCAGCTTCATGTGTCCGTCCTTTGCCAATAAAATGGCAACCGTTAAAAAAATAACCAGGCGAATAAGTGATGTAACGAATAAAAATAACCCTTTACGCTTAATGTTGGGTAATACTTTTAATGAATACCACAGCAAAGAAAAATAAACCAAGCTGAGCAGAACACCGCACAATAAAGATTCCAAAACCATATCTATCGGAAGTTTAAAATTTTCCATTTTTACTTCCTTTCTTAACTTGATAAGATTTTTTTAACCAAATGTTGGCGTTGATAAAGCCCAAAATAAAACCGATGATAATCAGGTTTAAAGTCCATGATATTTGTTCTGTCGGATACAAATGATCCAATAAACGGCCCAAAAACAAACACAAGATGACGGGAACGGCTACTTGCCATCCGTAAATGCTGATAATTCCAGCATTATAGGTTATTTTGATTTGACCTCTTTTTTGACGGTTATCGGCCTTTTTAATCAATTGTTTGGCGGTCTTGTTCAGTTGTTTTTCAAATTCCGACATGATTCGCCTCCCGCATTGAGGTCAAATTCATTAAACCTTTTGTTAAGCCGACTTCCAATCGTGACATAGAAACTAAAACTTCTTTTCGTTCTTGTTCCATTTGTTTAAAATCAACTTCAATGGTCTTTTTTAATTTTTCCAAATTATCATCCGTAATGGCCAATGATGTTGAAATAATAACTTCGTCTGATTTTTTAACAACCACGCCTCGATCGCAGGCCACATAATGGGTTTTGTTATTGGCCTGATATTGAACGATTGTTTGCTTTAACGAACTGATAAAGTCAATGTGTTTGGGTAAAAGCGTGAAAAATCCGTCCACAGCTTCAAAATCCACCTTTTCAATAAAGGTGTCAATAACGATTTGAGCCGGTGTCAGGATTTTTAATTTCATTTATTTCCTTTTCTTTTCTTGGCTTTTTGAATGGCTTCATCAATGTTTCCGACCATGAAAAAGTCGTCTTCGGTAAAATCTTTAAATTCACCCGATAAAATACGTTCACAGCCGGTAATTGTTTCCTCCAAATCCACAGAACGTCCTTGCATACCCGTAAATTGGTTTGTGGTAAAGAACGGTTGCGTTAAGAAACGTTCCAATTTTCGGGCGGTTTGAACGGTTTGTTGATCTTTTTCGGGCAATTCATCAAAGCCCAACATGGCAATAATGTCTTTTAATTCTTCATATTGAGCCAAAGTTTTTCGGACTTCAATGGCCACCTTATAATGGCGATCACCCACAATTAAAGGTGTTAGCATGTTTGAACCTGATTCCAATGGATCAACCGCCGGATAAAGCCCCTGAGCCGCCCGATTTCGTGATAAAACGATTGTGGATGACAGGTGTGAGAATGTATGCGTGGCCGAAGGATCGGTAAAATCATCCGCCGGCACATAAACCGCCTGAATGGATGTAATGGCTGCATCTTTTGTGGATGAAATACGTTCTTCTAAATCGGCTAAATCCGTTCCCAAATTAGGCTGATATCCCACACGTGAAGGAATTTGCCCCAAAGAGACAGATACTTCCGAACCGGCCTGAATAAAACGGAAAATATTATCAATCAATAACAAAACATCTGTCTTTTTTTCGTCACGGAAGTATTCTGCCATTGTCAGAGCAGATAAGGGAACACGAAAACGTACACCGGGTGTTTCGTTCATTTGACCGAAAACCATAACGGTCTTACTTAAAACGCCGGCTTGTTGCATTTCACGATATAAATCTTCGCCTTCACGAGAACGTTCCCCGACACCGGCAAAAATGCTGACGCCTTCATAACGGCCAACCATGTTGTTTATCATTTCGGTAATTAAAACCGTTTTGCCCACACCGGCGCCACCGAACAGACCAGCTTTGCCACCACGTTCCATAGGGGCGAGCAGGTCAATAGCCTTAATTCCCGTTACAAAAATTTTATTGCTGACATTCAATTTGCTGATAGGTTGCGATTGCGCGTGAATGGAACGAGTAGGGGCAGAAGTTAATGCTGGTTTTTCGTCCAAAGGTTGACCCAAAACATTAAACATACGGCCCAAAACCTTTTGACCGACTGGTACTTCAATGGGGTGGCCTAAATCTTGAACGTTCATACCGCGCGCCAAGCCTTGGGTAGAACCCATTGCCAATGCACGAACGGTGTTTTCATCGGCATAGCTTTGCACTTCCAAAATCAAATCATTCACCTGTAAAGCGTTAAAAATGCTGGGCGGATTGTTTTGGAATTTGACCAAAACGACACTGCCTGAAATAGCGGTAATTTTCCCTGTATGAAGTGGCATTTTTTTCTCTCCCTTTTGGTTGTGAGTCTATTCTTTTTTTTATCGGGTGTCAAGTAAAAAAATACGAAATTTGACAAAAAAGGCTTTCGGGTGTATAATTGTATCAGCCAAGGAGTCATGCTTGAAAATACATTTTATTTGTCAAAAAGAAAATGCCAAAAACGATTTTGAATCCTGTATATCCAGATATGGTCAGGCTGATTGGTTTAATTCGGATGTTCATGTTGTTCTGGGTGGGGATGGTTCAGTTTTGGATGATTTACATGATCAGGTTAAAAAAGATACATCTATTCCTATTTTTGCGCTAAATTATGGCAAGGTCGGTTATTTAACCAACGATAACGATTGGCAAGATTTACCCGAAAGAATTTCACGTGCTGAAAAAGTAATGGTTCCGCCATTACAAGTGGAAACGACCTTGGCAGCCTCTGGTCAAAGGGTAAAAGCTTATGCCTTTAATGAGGTTTCGTTCTTCCGTGGTCCGTCTATGCAGGCGTTGGATTTAGACCTTTTAATCAATGATTCACGATATAATATATTTGGTGATGGTGCTATGATTGCCACGCCGATGGGGGCTAATGCTTATTTGAAATCGGCGGGAGGTCCTCAAATGCCAAAAGGTCAAAATATGTTGGCAATTCACAGCAATAACTCGGCCGAGCCTTTTTCGGCAGTTGTTCCGGCGGATACGGTTGTGGCGGTTGCTTCGCGTCAAAATCAAAAAAGACCAGTACGCATTGAATGCGATTCAAAATTGGCCATTGATCATATTTCACGGGCAATTGTTCGTCAGGCAACCCATAAAACACAAACGCTTTTATTTGATGGTGTTAAAAAGAATATTTTGGTCAATCGTTTAAGAATGCGAT
Organism: Alphaproteobacteria bacterium; assembly: GCA_045631185.1. Classification (GTDB taxonomy): domain Bacteria; phylum Pseudomonadota; class Alphaproteobacteria; order CAAHEQ01; family UBA3637; genus UBA3637. The sequence goes on from JAZQUH010000034.1 coordinate 119,647, forward strand.
AAAAAAAGTTAAGAAAATAAAAAAAGTGCTTGCAATTCATTTTTTTATTGTTTAAACTGGTGCTATTAAAGGGGAAAATACCCATTTGAAAGGGGATTGTAATGAAAAAAAGTCTTTTGTTTTCAACACTTTTTGGTTTGACAACTGTTTTGGGTATGTCATCGGCTGAGGCGGGATATTGTGCCTGTGCCGGTCGTTGTGTGACTGGGGCGGTTTGCAATTGTTCAACGGGGGCATGCACAGTGCCATCCCAACAATCCAGATATGCTTATGGTTATGTGGATACTGCGGCACCGGTTGTTTATTCACAACCTGTTGTTGCACCCAGCTATCAAACGCCGACACCATATCGTTCTCATCATGAATATACAGGTGCCCGTCCTGTGCCGTACATCGCTGCCCGTGTGGGTGTGAATATGATGAAAGGGGATATTGAATATCGTTCAACAGCAGATTATGGAGTATTTAAAAAGGATTTTGATGATGCAGCCTTTTCTGGAGCCTTGGCTTTTGGTGTAAAGTTGAATTCATGGCGTGGAGAATTAGAAGGTTCTTTGTATTCTAAAGCGAAAAAAGAACTTGATTTTCCTGAAATACCAGGATACGACTATTCTCATAATGTAGAATCCAGTGTCGTTGCTAAAACTGTTTTGTTTAATTTGTTCTACGATATCCCTACAGGAACTCAATTAACGCCATTTATTGGTGCAGGTGTTGGTTTTGCACACTTAAAAGGAACTATAAAAACTTGCGATAGAATTTCAGGAACTCCTTTGGGAATAGAGCATTCCGAAAGTCATAATAAGATTAATTTTGCATGGCAATTAGGGGCTGGTGTTTCTTATGCTGTTGCTAGAAATGTGAATTTAGATTTTGCTTATCGTTTTACCCATTATGGAAAAGCAAAGTTGCAATCGTTTGAGGGATATGATCCAGATTTGAATGGGTATGTGAAAGATAGAACCCATGTTAAAGATTTAACTTCTCATGCGATATCAGCGGGTTTAAGATATAGTTTTTAAAGGATATAAAATGAATAGAAAAGATTTTAAAAATGTTTGTATGGTGGCCGGCGGAACTGCGATTGCAGCAGTTGGTGGGGCTGCAATGTATGCAGGTTCTGCGGTTTCTGCATCTCCAACCGCTGGTGAGCTTTTAATTGATTTAGCCCAGATAGCAACTATTGTTGCGCCTTTAGCAGGTATCGGGGGGCTTACTTTGGCGGCGATCGGTTTAATACCATTGGCGATTAAATATGGTAAAAAACTGTACGATATAATAAGGGGAAAATCTATTGAGTATAGCCAAGCAAAAACAACTCAAAAAAACAATGTTCGAGGACATTTAAAGGCGGATTTAGCAAAAGGTTTTAATCGTGGAGCGGATATAAATCTGACTCGACAATCAAAACCTATGCAAAAAAATGTATCAAAAGCAAAAGTTGTTCGACAACAATCTCAAAGATAAAGTAAAAGCCCCTAAAACAGGGGCTTTCCTTATTTTCTTTCAATGGGTTTGTATTTAATGCGATGTGGTGTATCGGCATCAATACCCAAACGGCGTTTGCGATCGGCTTCATATTCGGCATGGTTGCCTTCAAACCAAACGACTTTACTGTCGCCTTCAAAGGCCAAAATATGTGTTGCCAATCTGTCTAAAAACCAACGGTCATGTGATGTAATAACTGCACAACCGGGGAAATCCATCAATGCTTCTTCCAATGCACGCAAGGTATCCACATCCAAATCGTTTGTCGGTTCGTCCAATAACAAGACGTTGGCGCCTGATTTTAACATCTTGGCCATATGGACACGGTTGCGTTCACCACCGGACAGCATGCCGATTTTCTTTTGTTGATCTCCGCCTTTAAAGTTAAATTGAGCCACATAAGCACGGCTGGACACTTCACGCTTGCCCAAAGTCAGCATATCATTGCCATCGGAAATTTCTTGCCATACGGTATTATTGTCGTTTAAACTGTCACGGCTTTGGTCCACATAGCCGAGTTTGACGGTTTCGCCCACACGGAAAGTACCTGAATCAGGTGTTTCTTGACCTGTAATGATACGCATCAAAGTTGTTTTACCGGCACCATTGGGACCAATAACACCCACGATACCACCGGCGGGCAGGTTGAAACTTAAATCATCAAATAACAATTTATCGCCAAAAGCTTTGCTCAAACCTTCGGCTTTTAAAACCAAGTCGCCCAAACGGGGGCCAGCCGGAATAACGATTTGTGCGATATCAGGTACTTTTTCGTTTGATTTTTTCAACAATTCTTCATAAGCCGTGATACGAGCCTTTGATTTTGCTTGGCGTGCTTTTGGACTGGAACGCACCCATTCCAATTCTTCTTTCAATGTTTTTTGGCGTTTGTCTTCGGCATTCTTTTCAATTTGCAAACGTTTTTCTTTGGCCTCTAACCATTTAGTATAGTTGCCTTCGTATGGAATACCTTCGCCACGATCCATTTCCAAAATCCACCCTGTCACATTATCCAAGAAATAACGGTCATGTGTAATCATCACAACGGTATTGGGGAAGTTCTTTAAAAAGACCTGCAACCAAGCAACGGATTCGGCATCCAAGTGGTTGGTCGGTTCATCCAATAATAACATATCCGGTTTGGATAACAACAAACGACATAGGGCCACACGGCGTTTTTCACCACCGGATAATTTTGTGACATCGGCATCGGCCGGCGGACAACGCAAAGCATCCATGGCGATTTCTACATTGCGTTCAAAGTCCCATCCACCAACGGCATCAATTTTTTCCTGTAATTCAGCCTGTTCAGCCAACAGTTTATCCATATCGGCATCGGGATCGGCAAAGGCATTATTGACTTCTTCCCAACGTTTCATCAAATCTCTGACTTCGCCCACACCGTCCATGATGTTTTCAATCACGTTTTTGGAAGCATCCAGTTGCGGTTCTTGGGGTAAATAGCCAACTTTAACACCTTCGGCCGGCCAAGCTTCGCCTGTAAAGTTGTCATCCAAGCCAGCCATAATTTTCATCAATGTGGATTTACCGGCACCGTTTGGACCGATAACGCCGATTTTGGCGCCAGGGAAGAAGCTCAGCCAAATATGCTTTAAAACTTCTTTTCCGCCGGGGAAAGTTTTACATAAATCTTTCATTACATAGATATATTGATATGATGCCATTTTGAAATCCTTTCTTTAAATTAAAAATTGGGGTTATTCTAACCGAACAACCCCAAAAAGTCAAGAGCTTTTGCGCTTAAATCTGCTCAGAAAAAAGTGTTTTAAAATCAGTTTTATATCCCGAACCTTTAAATTCCGATAATCAAAATCCTGATAGGGTTTGAAATAAAAGTGTCTTTTTGCTTTTTCATATGGTTGAGAAAATATGCGATCGAAAAATTCAGCCACTTTTTTATCTGAATATTTTTTCAAGGTGTTTGGTAAAAATGGTGGTTCTTGTAAAATTTGCCAATATAATTCATCATTCGTATCAATTTCTTAGACCCGTTCCAACAAAGCATCCATATCTGGAAAATCATGGGCATTGATAAAAGCTTTATCGGTAAAAATTCTTTATGATTAAAATTTTTTCCCAAAGCATAAAAAGCAACTTTAACTGTTTTTATTGTTATTTTACTCCAGTTGAACCGAAACCACCCGCCTGACGTGTTGTTGTATCATCCACGATACCCTCTTCAATTATTGGCCGGATAATCGGACAAATGACAGCTTGGGAAATTCTGTCGCCTGGGTTGATGACAAAATCTTCTGTTCCCAGGTTGATTAAAATTGTCATGACTTCGCCACGATAACCGTAATCAATAGTGCCTGGGGTATTGACCACGGAAATGCCGAATTTGGCGGCCAATCCCGAACGGGGACGAGCCTGAATTTCAAAGGCGTTATCTTGGGATTCAATTTTTAATTTGATGCCATTTGGAATGACAGCATGTTGGCCTGGTTTCAATGTCATGGTTTCTTTTATGGCAGCGCGCATATCAAAACCTGAATCATCGGCGTGTTTATAGGATAACAAACCCCAGTTTTTATCATAATTTTCTAAATATTCTACAATCAATTTCATTTTATATCCTTTTGTTTTAATATGGGGGTAATTTAGCAAAAAGAAACGCCTTTTGCAAGTAAAATTTTCGCTTGACAAAATCTTTGAAAAAGAGTATCAAAATAACGTTTTTACAAAAGGAGAAAAAATGTTTAAAACACTTGATGATTTTGATTTTAACGGAAAAACCGTTTTTATTCGTGCTGATTTGAATGTGCCGGCTAAAGAGGGACAAATTTCCGATACAACCCGTATTGACCGTTTTGTCCCAACTTTAAAGTATGTTGTGGAACATGGCGGTAAAGCCGTGGTGGCCAGCCACTTCGGTCGTCCCAAAGGACAAAAGAATCCTGAATTTTCATTGGCCTTTTTGGCACCCGCTTTGGAAAAAGCCTCTGGTTTGACCGTCAAATTTGTGGATGATTGCATTGGGGCAGGGCGTGATGAAGCCGTTCGTGCCATGCAAAACGGTGATGTTTTATTGTTGGAAAACCTGCGTTTTTATGCGGGTGAAGAAAAAAATGACCGTGAATTTGCCGAAAATTTGGCCCATGGCATTGATATCTATATCAATGATGCTTTTTCAACAGCTCACCGTGCTCATGCCTCCACAGAGGGTATGGCCCATTTATTGCCCCGTGGTGCCGGTCGCTTGATGCAGGAAGAATTGGAAGCTTTGGATAAAGCTTTGGGAAATCCTGTGCATCCGGCGGTTGCTTTGGTGGGTGGCAGTAAAGTTTCCACAAAGTTGGATTTGTTGGGTAACTTGGTGAAAAAAGTTGACTATTTGTTGATTGGTGGCGGTATGGCTCACACATTTTTGGCTGCCCAAGGTATCCCGATGGGTGAAGGTTCTTTGGTGGAAGTTGATATGATTGACACAGCCAAAAACATTTTGGCCAATGCCGGTAATTGTAAAATCGTTGTGCCGACCGATTTGGTTTGGGCTGATGCTTTTGGTGAAGGTCAAGAGGCTCACACATCCGATGCCGATAAAGTACCGGCTGGTAAAGTGTTGATGGATATCGGTGAAAAATCCGTTCAGGCTTTCTGTGATGTGATTAAAAATGCCAAAACTTTGATTTGGAATGGTCCTGTGGGTTGTTTTGAAATCAAACCTTTTGATAAAGGAACAAATGAAATCGCCAAAGTGGTTGCTGAACAAACAAAGGCTGGTTTGTTGACATCCGTTGCCGGTGGCGGTGATACCGTTTCTGCATTAAAGAAAGCCGGTGTTAAGGCTGATATGACCTATGTGTCAGCGGCCGGTGGTGCTTTCTTGGAATGGATGGAAGGCAAAACATTGCCTGGTGTCGCCATTTTGGAAAAATAAACACCTAATAACGAATTGAACACCGCCTTTTTCAGGCGGTGTTTTTTTATTTTTCTTTTGGATAAAAGATATTGCCACAGGGGACGGCTTCGTCTGTGCCGGTGGTGGAAGGTAGGGATATCGGCAAACCTGATGCCGTTCGGGCACCCAAAAATGAATAACCGACAGCATTTAAATGGCTGTGAAATGGTAAAACATCTTCGGCAATATAAACATTTTCCAATCGTTGTTGCAATGCCAACATTAAAGTGGTATTTTTTCGCCCCGCACCGATAAACAGCCAATGTTCAATCTTTTCTTCAAAAAAGTTTGCCGATGCGACAATTTGTTCCACAATAAATGAGGTTAAGGTGGCGCAACCGTCTTGTAAAGAAAGCCCTTCAACTTGTTCCAACAATTCATCAAAATCGTTGCGATGGACGGCCTTTGGCGGTGGTTGTGATAAAAACGGATGGTTCATCAATGCCTTTAAAACACGTTCATCCGTTTTGCCACCGGCGGATAATAAGCCGTCTTCATCTTGGTTTTGCATACTGTGGCGTGCCATCCATTTTTCCAACAAAGCCAATCCAACTCCGATATCACAGGCGCCCAATTCACCGTCTGGTCCGACATAGGTTAATTTTAAAACGCCACCCAATCCGACAATTCCCAAAGGCTTTTTTAAATTTTTTGTCATGGCTTGCCAAAAAACGGAGAGCAAGGGTGAACCCGTGCCTCCGGCATTTAAATCCGATTGAACAAAATGACCGATAACAGGTATTTTAAAATGATCGGCAATTTTTTGCAAATCCCCCAATTCCAAAGCATATTTATCTTTGGGGGATAAATGCACAAAATGACCGGAAATACTGATATAATCAATTTTTGTTTCGGGCCATAGATCCATTGCCTCTTGTAAAAGAGATATAAAAAAATCGGTAACTTTGATATTTAATTGTGCAATTTTTTCATCATCGGCCAATGTTTCATCATCCAAAGCCCACAACAATTCTTTTAATTCCAAATCAAAAGGACGGCGGAATGTTTTCGGAATTTCGAAAATATCCAAACCATCCGTTTGTGTCAGGGCCAAAGCCACATTTTGAACCGTGTTTTCGGTGTGCAGGCTTAAAACATTTTTAGGGTTCAGCATTATTGATTCCATTCGCTTTGTAATGTTTCTTGTTCTTTTTCAATTTCGTTTTGCAGTTTATTTAAAAAGGCACGCTTTTCCATGCCCGGTTCAATGGGCGGTAAAAAACGTACAATAACTGTACCTGGGTATTTCATAATTTTATTTTTGGGCCAAAAGACACCTGTATTTAATGCTACTGGGACAACGGGAACTTTACAGTTGTCATATAAAAAGGCAATACCAGGATGATAATCAATTTTTTCACCGGGTTTTGTGCGGGTTCCTTCGGGGAAAATAATCAAATTTCTGCCTTGGCTGAGTTTACCTTGGGCACGCTTTAACATGATGCGCATTGTTTTGGCGCCACCCGCACGATCAATAGGGATACAGCCCGTTTTCAAAGCATAAAGGCCAGCCAAAGGCAACCATAATAACGATCTTTTGAAAATATAAAAGACATTGGGCACCATTGTATGAAATAACAGTGTTTCCATGGCGGATTGGTGCTTTGATGCCACAATATAACCTTGTTTTTTGGGCAGATTTTCCAAACCTTCCACTTTTATTTTAATGCCCACAAACCTTAAAGACAGGCGGACCGTCCATGTCCATGCCATCGGCATCCAATAGGCTATCTTTGACGGTAAAAAGAATACCGGCAAAAAGATGATAAAAATCAATAAGCTTTCCAGCCATAAGATTGGTAAAAATAAAATAGATTTTAATGTTCTCATTTTTTATCCTTTGATTAAATGTTGAAAAAAAGTTGCGACAAATTTGTGGTATTCCAAAAACAGATGCCACGAATAACGTTGGTGTAGCCAAGATGTTGATTCGTCAAACTGTTTGGGGTATATGGAATGGGGGATAATTTTTAAATTCGGAAGTTGTTTTTTTATTTCCAATAAACTGCGGGGCATATGGTAAAAGCTGGTGACCAATATGATTGTTTGTATTTTATTTTTTTGAATCCAATGGAAAACCTCCAATGCATTTGTGTGTGTATCTTGGGCCATATAACCTAAATCAATTAAGGGGTGCAGTTGGTCTGGGGCATCTTTTAAAATCTCGTGTGGTTTGACTATTTTGTTAACACCTGAAATAAATAGTCGTTGTCCATAGTTTTGGGATAATAATTCAATGCCTTGCAAAATTCTGTCATCTTTTCCGCCTGTCAACACAATAATTGCTTCAGCCGGTTTTAAAGGTGTGTATTTAAAATAAACAGTTGTCAGGCAAAACAATAAAAACAAAATCACCCATATCGACACGGCGATAATAATAGTATATTGAATAAAAGTGTATTTTAATTTTTTCATATAAACTTTTTCAAATATCCCATAACTGTTTTAAAAGTTGTAATAAATGCGACCAAGGCAATAAAAACAGGACAAATTGCCAAAAATAACCATTGTTTTAATGATAAAACGGTGGCAAAAATAGTGTCAGACATATCGCCAAAACAATAGATTAAACCTAACAGAATAGGTGATGCGCAAATAAATCCGATTATGCCACCGGTAAAGGAACGCTTTAAGGTGCGCCAGGCATATCGATTGGTAATATATAAATCTTTTGCCCCCATCATGTGAACCAAACGGATGACCGGTTCTTGAATCTTTAAATTGGCGCGGGTCGTATAACCGACCGTAAAGATAACCGTAATGACTAATAGGATTAAAATAGACCCAATCAATTGTAAAATTCGATTTGACATTTTTACCAATTGTGTCAGCCAAATCCGATGGCTGTCCAATGTGGCATTGGGAACTTGAACATTTAAATCCATCTTTAATTGTTCTAAAAATGGTGGATTTTTGGGATCGATGGCCACATCAATCAGTTTCGGCAATGGTAAGTCAGCCATATTGACATCAGCCCCAATCCAAGGGGCCATTAATTCGGCCATTTGGATTTCATTGACAACTGTTGCTTCTTTAACGCCAGGTGTTGTTCGAATAACAGACAATGCTTTTTCAATGTCTTCATCGATTGCATCTTGGCGAAAAACACCGTTTTCATCATAGGTGTCAATTTGAACGGTTAAAGATTGAGAAACCCCCTGATGCCAGCTGTCCAAAGAATTGTAAACAAACAAACCTATACCAGATAACAAGGAGCCAATAAAAACCATCAACAGGCAAATCCACGGAAAGTAAAATTTTGTGGAATCGTTAGCAAATAAAAAGGCATCACGTTTAGACATTTTTTTCTCCTTTTACTTCTGTTTTATGGTTTTTTGGAATGCTTAAATGAATTTGTCCTTTGTTTAAATGCAGACGCGGAAAGGCAAATTTTTGAATTAAACCTTCATTATGGGTGGCCACAACAACCGTTGTTCCTAATTTATTTAATTCTAAGAATAAATAGAGCAGGCGTTGAGCCATGGCATCATCCACATTTCCCGTTGGTTCGTCGGCCAACAACAAAGAGGGTTTATGAATAACGGCTCGCGCAATAGCGATACGTTGTTGCTCACCACCGGACAGTTCGGCCGGGTAAGCACGCATTTGTTTTTCCAATCCCACCCATGAAAGTAATTCGGAAACGTGTTTTCTGATTTCGCTTTCTTTTTCACCGATAATTCGCAGGGGCAGAGCAACATTATCAAAGGCATTTAAATGGTCTAATAGGCGATAATCTTGGAAGACAACGCCGATTTGGCGTCTCATTTGTGCTTTTTCGGATCGTTTTAGTGAATCAACCGTTTGACCGAATAAACGCATACGCCCCTTGCTGGGCAAATGATCCAAATATAAAAGACTTAATAGAGATGTTTTACCGGCACCGCTTTCACCGGTTAAAAAATGAAACGAACCCGGTGCCAATGAAAAATGTAAATCCTTTAAAACATCAGTTCCCGCTTTATAGCGAAATGAGACGCCATTGAATTCGGCGACAACGGGTGATAAACTTTCACTTGGTATCATTTTTTTTCCCTTTGTTTAAAAATTGTTGCATCTTTTTTTTAAAAAATGTATATAATCTATGTACACTATTTTTTTAAAAAGGGAAAGAAAAATGTTTGTTATTTGTCCAAAATGTGCAGCAAAATATCAAATTCCGGCCGAAATAGCCCTAAAAGAGGGACAAAAAGTGCAATGTTCAGCCTGTCAGCATATCTTCCATTTTGAAAAAAAACAAACAATAGAGGAAAACGAATCGGTTTTTGATGCACTACAAGTCCCAAACGACCCGATTTTAAAAGAAACAGAAGTTGTTATCAAAACAGAAAAAGTAATCGCACAAACGGCTTTGCCGGAAGTTTTTCATCCGTTAAAACCAATGGAACAAAAGAAATCGCAATCATGGGCTTTAACTTTGATTTTAGCTGTTATTTTATTGTTTTTGATTGTCGTTTTTTGGTTGTATCGGGATTCCTTAAATTCGGATATAAATAAATCAGATATTCAAACGTATCGGATTTTGGAATCTGAAGAACGGATTCAACCAGTGATTGAAATATCGGAAGACAAAGAAATGTTGGCAAATTTAAAAGAAATGGATATTCCTTTATTTGTTGAAGAATCAGTGCAAGAAGGTGAGATTCAACAAGTAAAACAATCTGATTCCCCTTTCAGTTTTAGTTCAATCCAATTTAGGTATCAAACATCACCAGAAGGAAAACAGCTTCTGATAGAAGGAAAAATTCATAATGATACAAATGTTTCGCAAATTTTACCAGGTGTTGTTTATGCAAAAGCTTATGATCAACATGGAAAGATTTTGTTTCAAAAAGAAATTTATTTTTCAAAAGAGTTAATGGCGCCTTTTGCTCAAAAATCTTTTTACAGCACTTATATGCCAGCACCTGATGGTATTCAATGGATGGAGGTTTCATGCGAAAAATAATATTTTTGTTTTCTTTGATGTTTTCTGCTTCAGTTTATGCAAATTGTCCGTTGGCGGATCATTTTCGTGAAAAGGGTAAAAGTGAGGTTCTGATTACAGACGCTTTAAGGAATTGTGCATTGAATTATAATGATGATGAGTCCCAAATTAAACTTGCTAGAGCTTATGCAAAGGGAGAATTTGGTTTGGAAAAAGATCCTAATTTATCGATTTATTTTTATCAATTATCTGCTGAAAATGGTAATGCACAAGCGCAAGTTAATTTAGCAGAAGCATTAATAAAAGCTTATGAGAACCCTAAAACAAAGGAAAAAATTTTAGAGCATCGAAAAAATTTATCCATGACAGAGGGAGAAGATGATAAGAGTTTATTTAATGGTGATTTTATGCATCCGTATGCTTTTTTAAAGTTAGCATCTGAAGGCCCAGATAAAAAATGGTATTATCCTAGTTTTGAACGTTCAGCACCAACAAGAACATTATCATTATTAAGAAACTATGAACATAATATGACAGATGATGAAAAAAAGCTTGCCATTCGCCAAGCTTCTCAATTTAAAACACGCAAATTGTTGCAAATGGCCAAGGAAGTTTTAACGGAAGATGAATATCCGCAAATGGAACAGCGCCTGAAATCGCCACAAACACAAAAACAAGCCATGGAAGAATTAAAAGTAAAAATGGAAGAATATATTCAACGTAAAAAGGATGCAAGAAAAACAAATGATAAAAAAGCTGTATATTAAAACATTCGGTTGCCAAATGAATGTGTACGATTCCAATCGTATGCGTGATGCTTTAATGGTATTGGGATACACGGAAACACAAAAGCCTGAATCGGCGGATGTGATTTTAATCAATACCTGCCATATTCGAGAAAAAGCCAGCGAAAAGTTATTTTCCGAATTGGGCCGGTTAAATCAGATTAAAAAGAAAAATGCTTTGATTGTGGTGACCGGTTGTGTGGTTCAGGCTGACGGGGCCGAAATTTTAAAACGAAGTCCTATGATTGATATTGCATTGGGGCCCCAAAGCTATCATGAATTGCCAAAATTGTTGACACAATATAACCGTAAAAAGGGGCGTCAGATTGTGGCCGAATTTCCGTCAGAATCCAAATTTGATTCATTGCCTCAACCGCAAAAAAGTTCAGCCAATGCCTTTTTGGCGATTCAGGAAGGCTGTGATAATTTTTGTTCCTATTGTGTGGTGCCCTATACCCGCGGTTGTGAATATTCCCGTCCGTCTGATGAAATTATTAAAGAGGCTAAAGAATTGGTTAAATTGGGTGCCAAAGAAATTATGTTGTTGGGACAAAATGTCAATTGTTGGCATGGTGATGTTGGTCGTGATTTGGGTGATTTAATACGGGATATTGCCAAAATCCGTAATTTAAAGCGTATTCGTTATACTACTTCTTACCCCAGCAAGATTACCCAAAATTTGATTCAGGCGCATAAGGATGTCAAAAAATTGATGCCTTATATTCATATTCCGATTCAATCTGGATCAGACAGGGTTTTAAAAGCGATGAACCGTCAATATACGGTGGCAGAATATGAAAAGATTGTGGCCGATTTTCGTTCAGCTCGTCCCGACATTGCCATTTCATCGGACTTTATTGTGGGATTCCCTGGTGAAACAGAAGAAGATTTTGAGCAAACCTTGGCTTTGGTGGAACGTGTTAAATATGCCAGCTCTTATTCCTTTAAGTTTAGCACGCGACCGGGAACGCCCGCCAGTTTGATGAAAGATCAAATTGATGAGGCCGTCAAAACAAAGCGATTAATGAAGTTGCAAAAATTATTGTTATCACAACAAAGGGCCTTTAATGAAGCGACCGTTGGTAAAGAATTGGATGTTTTGCTGACAGAACGGGGCAAGGTGAGGGGCCAATTACTGGGATACAGTCCTTATATGCAAGGCACTGTTGTGCGTGCACCTTTATCAAAAATGGGTGAAATAGTCCGTGTTAAAATAACAGATGCCACAGCCACATCTTTGGTTGGTAAAATAATAGAGTAAAAGATAAGATAATTTTTTCTTGCCTTTAATGAAAAAATTTTATACACTCGAAAAAAAAGGAGTTTAATATGAGTGAAAATTTAACATTAAAAACAAAATTAAAACATATCAACCCCCGCACAGCCAATCAAAGTATGTTCATTGATGCGATGAATAATCATGATTTAACCTTTGGTTTGGGGCCGGCCGGTACAGGTAAAACCTATTTGGCGGTGGCCAAAGCCGTGGCCGAAATGGAAGCCAAAAAGGTGGATAAAATTATTTTAACACGTCCTGCTGTGGAAGCAGGGGAAAATTTGGGCTTCTTGCCGGGTGATTTAAAGGAAAAAATTGACCCGTATTTGCGTCCGCTTTATGATGCGTTGTATGAGATGTTGCCCCGTGATATTGTGGATAAAAAAATCCAAAACGGTGAAATTGAAATTGCACCTTTGGCCTATATGCGTGGTCGGACTTTATCACATGCCGTGGTGATTTTGGATGAAGCGCAAAACACAACCCCCATGCAAATGAAGATGTTCTTGACCCGTTTGGGTGAAGGTTCAAAGATGGTGGTCAACGGTGATTTAACTCAAACCGATTTGCCCCGAGGCATGGAATCCGGTTTAAAGGAAGCCGAAAGAATCTTGCAAAACGTTGATGAAATTGCTTTTGTTCGCTTTGATGAACGTGATGTGGTGCGTCATGGTTTGGTTTCCAAAATTGTCAATGCCTATGCGAAAGACAAAGAATGCAAATAGATATTCAAATTCGTGATAAACGTTATTATTTGCATGTTTTAAGATTGAAATCTTTTTGTCAAAAGGTTATCCAAAATGCTTGGCAAAAAAATGATGAAGCCGAAGTTTCTTTGGTTTTGGCCGATGATGATTTTGTGCATTCTTTAAATAAACAGTATCGTCATCAAGATAAGCCAACCAATGTGCTTTCTTTTGAAAATGAAGGTTTGTTGGCGGGCGATATCGTGGTGGCCTATCAAACAACAAAAAAAGAGGCAAAAGAAAAGGGGATATCCTTTTCGGCACATTTGGCTCATTTATTAACGCATGGAACTTTGCATTTGCAAGGCTATGATCATCTGAACGACAAACAAGCGCAAAAGATGGAAAAATTGGAAATCAAGTTGTTGGAAAAAATGGGCTATGAAAATCCTTATAAGGAGATATAATGTTTAATAAAATCAAAGAGATATTTGAAAAACATCCAGAAGAAGATGAAGTTATTGAAACTATTGAAGAAATTATGGATGAACGTGAAGAACGTGGTGAAGATGTCTTGGTTGATAAAGACGAAATGTTGTTGTTGAAAAACATGTTTAAACTGCGCGACAAACGGGCCAGTGATGTGGTTTTGCCACGTGGTGAAATTTGTGCGATTCCTGTAAACGCTAAACCTGAAGAAATAAAAAAAATTATTTTACGGGATAAGTATACCCGTTTGCCTGTTTATGAAAAGACTCTGGATAACATTATCGGAATTTTGCATACAAAGGATGTATTATATGCGCTTTTAAAGAAAAAGCATTTTGATATTTTGGATATTATGAACCGTCATGTTTTGTTTGTGGCGCCCAGTATGCGTGCTTTGGATTTGTTGCGCATGATGCAGGCGAAAGGTATGCAAATGGCGGTAGTTGTGGATGAATTTGGCGGTTGTATGGGCTTGATTACTTTGGAGGATTTGTTGGAAGAAGTCGTGGGTGAAATTGAAGATGAACACGATATGTTGGATGAACCGCCTCAATTAAAACGTATTTCCCCAAAAGTGATTGAAGCGGATGCCAGAATTGAATTGTCACGTTTGGAAAAAATGATTGGTGCTTTTGTGATGCCCGAAGATAAAGAAGCCGAAATTGATACTTTGGGCGGCTTAGTGTTTCATACAGCCGGTCGTTTACCCTTTAAAGGAGAAGTGATTACCCATCCTTCGGGTATCAAGTTCCAAATTGTTGATGTGGACGCCCGTCGTATTAAAAAGGTGCGTTTGACCCATCCGATACAACAAAAAAAGAAAACAAAAAAGACAATTAAAAAATAATTTTTCATATTGTTATATCGTAAAAACATACCCCTCTATATCTGGGGTATTTTTTTATCCTTAAAATCTTGACAATTCTTAGTTTTTGCCACATCTGAACACTGTTTTCAAATCAAACGAAAAGGAGGGAATATGAAAACAAAAACGAAAGTAGATATGCAAACAGGCGTGAATCATTTAACCCGTGAAGAAAAAGATCTTTTGAAAGAAGAAATTCGCGGTGCTTGGGAAGAATTTCCTTTGGAAATGAAAAAGTATATTTTTGAAACCAAAAAACAAAAATTACAGACGCTTTACATGATTCAGGATTGGGCCAAAAATAACGGTCATCAGGTTATTGTTGATTTAGTCAGTCGTGCCATTTGCTGTAAAGAAGATAAATTGGAAAAAATGAAAAAAGAATTGGGTGAATAAAAAAAGCGAAAGGAAAAGACATGACTATCGGATATAATAAACATGATTATGCCTTGGAAAACGGCCTTTTCCTTTCACCGCGTCAAGTGGCGGTGTTGCAGGAGTTGGCCAAAGGTTTTTCCAACAAACAAATTGCAAATATTTTACATATTGCCGAACCGACGGTTAAGATGCATATCAGTGCTTTGTTGCGTGCTTTTGGGGTTCAAAACCGTGTGCAAATCCTGATAAAGGCAACTCAAAAAGGATTTATTTAAAAAAAAGCTGTTTTTATTCATTTTTTTATTGACAAAACTATGAATTGTGATAAACTGGACCTAATATAGGTCTGGTTTTATTTTAAGGAGGTTTTCCTATGTCAGAACAAGAAGTGAAGTTTACCGAAGAAGGATTAAAAGAATCTATAAAAAATGGAGATATAGAAACGATAGAAAAATTTGTAAGTCTTTCCGGTGAAGATATTCTTTCTCAATTGGGGGTAGATGGGCAATATGACGATTTGTTGGATGCTGCTGTGGATACCGGTAATTTGAAAATGGTTAAAACATTGTTAAAACGATCAAATCTTATTCAGGCCTCTATGGATAACTTTATTGATGGGTTGGATGAAAATGATTCAGATGAAATAAAAGATGAATTAAGGAAATTTGCTGGTTTGGAAAGAAGATCGAATTTGCAAACTTATAAGGGAAAATGGAACGAGTGGCAAGCTGGTTTGAAAAAGGCTAAGGAAAATAGTTATGATGATTTGGTTGAAAAATTAGAAAATCGTATGCAATTTGAAAATGATCGTCGTTTAGAAATGGAAGGTAAACGTCCGGAAGGTACAAGCGAAAATCGTTGGTTCTTAAACGAAAATTCATGGACTTTAAATGGTAAAGGTGGTTTGGAATATCCGATGTATGGTCAGAATAATGCTGAAACAATTCGTGAAGAATTAGAACAAGCAGGCATTGAAGTGGAAGAAACTCACTATAATGATAAAAAGACAAATAGTTCGACCGATTATCGTATTAGAGTGGATAAAAAAGATAAAGAAAAATTAAAAGAATTTTTGGAACAAAAACGACAAGAAAAAGAAGATTTGGAGGCAATAATTTCGGGTCATGAAGAGGAAGAGAGTTCTAATGATACGAATGAAAATGTTGTTTTTATAGATCCGACACCTCAAAAAGAATCAACGGAAACATGGGTTGTTCCTCCTGTTGTAAAAGAAGAAACAATAAAAAAGCAAAAGGAAGAAGAATCAGTGAAGGTGTTTGACGTTCCCGCCGATACAAAGGATGCACAAGTAGAACAAAAACAAGGAGAAAAAGATATGTCAACAAATAAAACAGATTATTATTATGCAGATCCAGAACGTGAAACGGCCGATTATTTGGCAGAACATACTTCTCCGGATGTTAAGACTGCTGAGAAAGTCAACCCTGTTGAAAATAATATTGAACAACCTGAAGATGCGGCGGAAAATCCTCAGGCAAAAATTGCTGTCAATGATGAACAACCAAAAACTGATAATCTCCAAACAGCTGTTAGAAACACTTTCCGTGATTTAAATAATTTGGATGCACATATGCCTGTCGGTCAGGTTTTAGCCCGTTTGGAAGACGTTGAATTTAAAGAAAATGAAACACAAAAGAAAGAGTTGTTTGATGAAATTAAACGTCAATATCAATTGAAACGTGAAAATCCTGATTATAAAGTTCAAGGATTAAATGGACGTATCAATTCAACGGATATGTTAAAGTTTGCTCAACACATTGACAATGTGATTGATGATGGTGAACCTGATAATATAGACTATACACAAGGTCATACAGAAAAAATTCGCAGTTTGGCAACATTGGATCGTCATTTACAAATAAGTGAGGTTTTGGCTCGTTTGGAAGATGTGGCGGCAAAAACGCAAGATCCTAATGAACAGGCCTTATTGGATTTGGTTCGTGAGGGTTATGAAGAAAAACGCAAATCTCCGGAAAATGATTTGTCGGGTTTGAACTCTTTTGTGGATTCAACCGCTGCTCTTAATTTGGCAAAACGTATAGATTTGGCCATTGATGATGGTGAAATTGAAAATGTTGATTGCTTGATAATGGATACTGTTCAAGTGAATGATTCTGAAAATGATTTGTCGGCTTCGGAAAATTCTTTGTTGACTGTTCAGGAAAAGGCTGTTGTGGATGCCTATCACCAAAAAAGAACATACAATGCGCTGACAGCGGAAGAGCAACAAATTTGGCGTTCTTTAGGTAGAAAAGTTGAAGAAGCTACTTCTGCTGAAGATGTTTTAAAAATTGTTGGTGCTGATTATTCTGTTGGTAAAAATGGGATGTTGAAAGTTCATGGTCATTTGCCCTTGGGACATTTAGATTTGAAAAAATTACCAAATATGTCTGATGTTGTTGTTGAAGGAAATTTTGCATGCCATGACAATCAAATATCCAATCTTGAAGGTGCGCCAGGCATTGTTTTGGGTAATGTATTTGCTGGGGATAATCCGGAATTAGAATCTTTGGAAGGAAAACCTCGTTATATCGGAGGACATTTTAATGTAGATAATTGTCCTAAATTACCATCAGAAGCTTTATCAGAGCTTTCTAACGATTTGACAAGAGAAATAAGACGACCAGCTCCTTTTTCAAAGGATGAGGAAGAAGTGAGAATGGCCCCACCAGAACGTCCTGAAATTGAAGGAGAAGAAGAGGAAGTCATTAGGAGACTAATTAAAAGCACTCGTCCTGAAATTGAAGGAGAAGAAGATTTAGAGGTTAGAAGACCAGGAGTTTCTGAACGTTATGATGAAGCAGAAGCTACTGATTTAGAAGGACGTCCAGATTCATGGAAATTACCAGAAGGCGCTATGAAAAAAGGTCCAGGGTTTGAAGGAAATTGGGAACAGGGGCCGGATATGTCCTTCAAATTAACAGGTGTTTGGAAAGGTTCTTTCAAACCCTATGTCCGTCCTTATTATTTTAATCCGAATGTTTTAACAGATGAAGAAAAACATCGTGCGATGAAAATGTTAACATTGCGCGGTATTTATCCTGAACATGAAATGGCCACTGAAGATATGCACACGAGTTTGAATCCAATTCGTGAAGGCGACGCTGTGTGGGTTATTCGAGATAAAGAACAAATTAAAAAGTTAAAAGATTTTTGGAAAGCTGGTCGTAAAAATAGAGATATTGCTTTTGGCATAGATTTATATACACCAACCTCTAAGGAAGGGACAAAGCCCAAAAAAACAAAAGATAGTTGGAAAGATGGAGGAGCTCGTAAAGACTTATGGAAAGGTGTTAAGGGAGCTGGTAAAGAGTTATGGGAAGGTGTTAAGGGAGCTGGTGGGATTGTTGGCGACCAATTAAAAGACGTGTTCGTTCCTTTAAATACAGCCTTAGATAAGTTTAATAAGGATGTTTTTGATCAATCTTTTAATAATCCTGAAGAATTGGGTTCTCAGATGTTAATGTCAATGTTGGCTTTTCCGTTTAATTTCCTGGATGCTTATTTACAGCTAAAAGCTAATAAATATGCTGATCTTGGTACGGGTAAAAAAGACAAGGAAGACAAAACTTCTGCTTCTTCTGGTCTTTCAGGTGGCAAAGAACGTCAGGCGAAAGCTTTGCAAGAATTTATGAAAAAGATGATTGAAAAGGATCCTGAATTGTTTGGTGAAATGGCTGAAAAGGGTGTTTTAGGACCAAAAACAGAGGCTATGAATCAGGAACAAAAAACACAAAATGCCCAACAAATTTTGATGCAACCAGAGAATCAAGCATTAATGAAACGTTTAAAAGGGGTTTTTGCCGGTGTTGCTAAGGAAAATCCTGAATTGCTTCAAGGTATTTATCCAGCTGACTATAAAGGTCCTGTGACGCCTGAAGTTTTGTTAAATCATGTGATGGGTTGGGATAAGACCTCTGAGACAAATGCGGACAGAACAGTTGTTCCGCCAACTGCAGATAGAACAGTTGTGCCTCCAACTGGGCCGGCTTTGTCACCCGAAATGCAGGCGATAATGCAACAAATGCAACTTTTGACAGCTGAAATTCAAGGTTTGCGTGAAGAAGTTGGTCAGTTGCGTCAGGAAAATGCCCAGTTAAAAGAACAAATGAATCAACTGCAAACTGAAAATGCCCAGTTGAAGACAGAAAATGCTCAATTGAGAGCAGAGCTTGAATCTTATCGTTCGGGCAAGGTAAAACCCGAAGTTATAAGTGAAGCGGAACAGCCCAAGACCGCAGCCGAGGATGTAAAACCGATTGAACAGAATAAGAAAGAATTTTCTTTTCCTGATTTGAATAAGTTGGGGTCTTTAAACAATTTAAATGAAACAATGGCTCGAAATATTATGGATGACGATGTGCCTGGATTCAAGGAAACTGCTTCTATGACTCCGGAACAGTTAGCTCAAAGTCCAAAGGCCCAGTTCTTTAATAAAGTGCGTAGTGCTTATTCTACAGGTGAAAAACCCGCTGGTTTAAATGATTTGATTCAAACATCAGAACAAGCTGGATGGGCCGAAGAATTAGCTCATGCTGTAGAAAATGATAATGGTAATAATGTTCCTCGGATAACAAAAGATTTGATAGTTACATCTAAATCTGAAGTGGAAAAGACAGAAATCTCAAAAACACCGGAAACAGTTGTGCAAACACCTGTGGTTGATGCAACGAAAACTGAACCGGCAAAAACAGAGGTAGAAACTCCGTCTCAATCTGCACCAGTCAAAGAAGTGAAATCTGTTGATGTAGCAGAGCCGAAGAAGGATCAGTTGACACCATCCGAAGAAAAACAAGCTGTAGTTGCGTCTGAAGATTCAAAACCCAATCAGATGACACCTGCTCAGGTAAAAGAAATGATTCGAGATTTCTTCCAAGAACTTGAAAAAAATGGTTATTCTTTGCAAAAAGCAGATGTTGTTGTTCAAAAAGTAGCGAGTGCTGAAATTAAAACAAAAACATCCAAGAAAAAAGAACAAGTTCAAAAGAAACAGGAAACTGCTAAAAAATTGGTTGAAAAAACAGAAAAACTTTCCGAACAGAAAGATACTTTGACAAAAGCTCAACGTGAGTTTGTTCAATCTCATCTTGGTTTGCAAGGTATTGATTTAAACAAAAAACAAGACGGCTTTGTCTATAAAGATGATGGCCAAGAATTGTCAGATCATGCCATTAAGCAGGTCGTTGGTCATGAAACAAAAGGCAAATATGCCACGAAAACTGGTTTGATTGAATTGTTCCAAAAATTGCATACTTTGGATAAAGAAGTGGCAGCCAAATATGGTTTTGAATTTAAAGAAGTGAAAGTGGCTCAAGCGACTGTCCAAAGAAGCAGAAAATCTTCAGCTGTTCAGAAAACGCAGACCTCTAAAACCACTGCGGAAAAATCTTCTACTTCTCAAAATGTATCTGGTCAAATGATGGATAAATTTTTGAAAAGTTCAATGAGATAAACACAGAAAAAAGGGGGAGAAAAGTGTCTAGATTTCTTTTTGTTTTGATGTGGTCTGGGGGCTATTTATGTTTTTCTAAAGCCTTTATAAAATCTCAATGGAAATTTGATGTTTTTTCCTCAGACCACTGGAAAATGTTATACGAAAATTGGTCCAAAATAAATAATATGAATGATTATTTGTTTCTTGGTTGTATTATTTTGTGGATTCCAATTTTATTAATAGGCATTTATTTTATTCTTCATTTTTTGGGGAATAGTAAACGTTCTATTGTTCGACTGGCAACAGCTTCCCATCCTTTTATTCCGGCCTATACGCCGTCTCAGATGCCTTCACAAGGAAAGTCGGTTCAATTGGAATCCACTTCAATTCCTGTCGTTCAAACACAAGCAATGACATCTCAATTCAATGTAAATGAAATGCAAGTAACACCATCTGCCAAAACCGAAACGAAAATGGACTACGTTCCCAAACATCAAGGGGAGGCGGATGCCTTGGAAAAAATTGAAACGCTTGCCCAAGAATTTGGTTTAACTGCTTTCCCGCATGTTTTGTTGGAAAATCAATTGATTCCTATTACAATTTCCAATGATTCTGATGCTTTTTTGATTAAAGTTTTGGCCGATCCAGGGATTTGGCAAGCAAACATAACTGAACCTTTGGAAAGTGCTATTTGGACAAATGGTACTATAAACAAAACGGCATTAAAAGAAATTGTCTTAGGTAAGAACATTTTAATGAAAATGGAGCCTGATTCAGTTGTGACACCTGTGCTTGTTTTGGCTCAAGGAACATTGGCCAATGCCAACACTATTGTTCCTTGGTTTAATCAACATGGAATCGAAATTGTTACTTTATCCGATAATAAACAACTTGACATTTTAACATTAGATGATATTATTATAAAATATTTTCCGCAAGAAGAGAATCAGGAGGAAGAAAATGAAAATGCTCAAGCATCCATTGTTTAAAAAACATCCGGCACAACTATCGGTTGTCAGTTTGGCTGGGGTTGGTTTCTTACCGGCATCTGGCACTTGGGGATCTTTGGTGGCGGTTTTGATTGCGCCTTTTTTGGTTTTTTGTCCTTTATTGATTTGGGGTGCGGTTGTTTTATCTTTTGTTTTGGGCGTTTGGGCAATACCGACTTTAATTAAAAATCAAAAAGATAAAGATCCCGGTTTTGTTGTTGTTGATGAATTGGCCGGGCAATTATTGGTCTTTGCGTTTTTGCCTTATGATATGTTAAATCCGATAATGTATTTATTTGGATTTTTGTTTTTCCGTCTGTTTGATATCTTAAAACCTTGGCCGGTCAGCTTTTTTGATAAAAAAGTGCATAATGCCTGGGGGATTATGATGGATGATATAGTGGCGGGAATGTATGCGGCATTGGCTTTGGCGTTGATGACGTGGTTTAGTTTTTAATAATGAAAGGAAAATAAAAAATGACAAATGAACACTTTAAACATGCTATAGAATTATATGCGCAAGCAAAGGGATACCAATTATCACCGTTTGCCGACAAAATTATCAATCGCTGCTTGACGGCTTGCAACGGTTGTTGCCCTTGTGACGTTAGCCGTGGTTTTTGTCCCTGTGGTGAACACCAAAAAGAAATTGAAGAAATGGGACATTGCCATTGTAATTTGTTTGTCAAAAAAGCTTAATTTTGATGACATAGGGCATAGGAATTATCTCCGCCGGAAACGGTGGAGATTTTTTCTTGGGTGATAATATCCGATTTTAAAGAGTCCAAATAAAGCATTCCTTCATCAAAATGAATCCATTTTTTTGTATCAGGAATGGTATTTAAAATCTCATCTTTTTCATTTTCTAATTCATTTAAACTTGGGACATGGGCATTTTGTCTTTGGCAAAAAACAGACGCGTCTTCAAAGGTATAGCCGTCTTTTGTTGATAAAAACCATTTTTGATTAGTGACTGGACGACAAATCCCCACTTGATGATGGATTTTATATTGAAAGGGGTAGCAGTATTGATTGTCTGGACAATCGACATTTTTATTACAAAAAATTTCATGAATTAACGAAAAGGTGGTACATTTTTCATTTTTCCATTTACCATGACACGCCAAACAAATTTCAGGATCTTGAATTTCCTTTACTTCGGGACAAAGAGAGGATTTTGATGAATTTCTGAATTTTGTTAGATATCTTTTTCCTTGACAAACAGAATAATCAAAACCGGCAACTTGAACAGCTTGTTCTGTATTACAGGAATAACAATGGCCCAAAACGTCCATTAAAGGATAATCTTTTGGACAAAGGTTGTTTTTTAATGGGGTAGGGGTTTCGATATCTTCTTCGTCCTGATTTTCGGGTAAACAAGCCCAAATACTCAAATCTCCCCATTCAAGATATTGCACTTTTTTATTTTTAAAAACTTGGCAGTTTTCGGGTAGTCCAACAAAAAAGATATCCTTTTCGTTTTCTCTATAACATTTATTTTGATGATAAAATAAACAAGAAGTATTTGGTTGTTTGTAAGTTATAAAAAAGCCAATGCCCGCCATTAATGTTAAAATAAAGGGAAGGGCTTTTTTCATTTTTTTCCCTTTTGAATCAGTTGGATGCCGATTTCCAACATTTTTTTTCTGAGTTCATCATCTTCAATATGGGCAACCTTTTGGGCCAGTTTTTCAATTTCTTCTTCATCCAATGGCCAAACATTTTGTTGATTTTGTTGTGGCATATTTAAACGCATGCCATTTTGTTCGATTTTAATTTGCTGTATGGCGGGATAGCCAAAATAAGTATTTATCTTTTCAATAACCTGACCTTTTTGATGTTCAAAGAGAAGGGCAAACGCACCACCGGCCGTGCGTACTTTTAATGTGCCCTTGCTTCTTTCTTTTGTTGGGAAAGATAAAGATACGGGCTTAATGCCATAGGATAATTCTTCACCCAATATATTTGACCAATTGGACAATAATTCTACTTGAACAAAACCATGTTTCCCTAAGGCATTTTGGGTCAGTTTTTTAACTTCCTGATTTAAATTGCTTAAACCTTCATAACTTCTGGAACGGGCTTCAACGGGAAATTCTTCACATTTTTCGGTCATTAGCATACTTTTGTTGAAAGTTTTCATAAAAAGCGGTGAATTCACCTTTTTCAATGGCGGTTCTGATTTGTTTCATCAGGTTTTCATAAAAATGAATATTATGATGTGTCAACAGCATGGCACCCAAAATTTCACCCGAACGGAATAAGTGATGTAAATAACCACGGGTATAATTTTGGCATAAAGGACAGGAGCATTGTTCATCCAAAGGTTGATGATCGTCAATGTATTTTGCATTTCGGATATTTAAGACCCCGTGACTGGTAAAGGCCTGACCGGTACGCCCCGAACGTGATGGCATAACGCAATCAAACATATCCACACCACGGGCAACAGCGCCGATAATATCGCTGGGGCGACCGACACCCATTAAATATCGGGGGGCGTTTTGTGGCAAAGCAGGGGCAGTATAATCCAAAACCTCAAACATTGTTTCTTGACCTTCACCCACGGCTAAACCGCCGATGGCATAACCGTCAAAGCCGATTTCGGTCAGTTTTTGGATAGACTCCATACGCAAATCCTGAAACATACCGCCTTGAACGATACCAAATAAGCCATAACCGTCACGGTCTTTAAAAGCTTCTTTCGAACGTTTTGCCCAACGCATGGAACGACGCATGGATTCTTCCACTTTTTTGCGTGGAGAAGGGTATTTGATACATTCGTCAAAAGCCATAGTGATATCAGCGTCCAATAAATGTTGAATTTCCATGGATCTTTCAGGGGATAAAAAGAAACTTTCGCCCGATAAATGCGATTGGAATTTAACACCATCTTCTGTTATTTTTCTAAGTCCAGATAAGCTCATCACCTGAAAACCGCCACTATCGGTTAAAATCGGTTTGTGCCAATTCATGAATTTATGTAATCCGCCGAAGTCTGCCACACGTTCAGCCCCTGGGCGCAACATTAAATGATAGGTATTTCCTAATAAAATTTCGGCACCTGTACTGGCCACTGCATCCACTGTCATGGCTTTGACCGTACCAACCGTACCGACAGGCATAAAAGCCGGTGTATTGACAATGCCGTGAGCTGTTTGCAATTGTCCACGACGTGCTTGATTTTCAGTGTTTAAAAGATTAAATTTCAACATAAGTCTTATTTTATCGGATTTTTATTCGAAAGTCAAGTTTAGAAAATGGATAATTTTGTTGAAAAAATAAAGATATTACTTGATTTTTTTTTGTAAAAGGTGTATAACCGACGACATCGTATTTTGTGTTTTTGTTTAACTTAAAGAAAGGAAAAAAATGTCTAAAACAAAGATGTTAGATGCAAACGAAGCCGCCGCTGCGGTGGCTTATAAGCTGAACGAAATGTCTATCATTTATCCGATTACCCCGTCTTCACCGATGGGTGAATGGGCCGATGCTTGGGCAGCCGGTAAGCAAACAAATATCTGGGGAAAAGTTCCGGAAGTATTGGAAATGCAATCTGAAGCCGGTGCTATTGGTGCCGTTCACGGTGCTTTGCAGGCTGGTTCTATGACCACAACATATACAGCTTCTCAGGGCTTATTGTTGATGATTCCCAATATGTACAAAATTGCCGGTGAATTGATGCCGTTTGTGATGCATGTGGCCGCCCGTACAGTTGCCGGTCATGCTTTGTCCATCTTTGGTGATCATTCTGACGTGATGGCCTGTCGTCAAACAGGTTTTGCCATGTTGGCTTCCAATTCAGTTCAAGAAGCCCATGATATGGCTGCTGTGGCCCAAATGTCCACCTATTTATCCCGCATTCCGTTCTTGCATTTCTTTGATGGTTTCCGTACCTCACATGAAATCAATAAAATCAATATGATGAGTGATGATGATTTGCGTGCTTTGATGGCCGATATCCCGACAGATTTCACCGGTAAAAATGCTTTGACACCGGATAATCCTTCCGTTCGTGGTACTGCCCAAAACCCGGATGTGTTCTTCCAAATTAAGGAAGCTGCCAATAAATATTACCAAGCATGCCCCGAAATTGTTGAAAAATGTATGCGTAAGTTTGAACAAGTGATTGGTCGTTCTTATCATATTGTGGAATATTTTGGTGCACAAGATGCTGAACACGTTGTTGTGGCTATGGGTTCAGGTATTGAAACATTACAAGAAACAGTTAAAGCTTTGAATGCCAATGGTGGTAAATACGGTGTTGTGGCTGTCCGCCTGTATCGTCCTTTCCCATCCAAAGCCTTTGTGGAAGCTTTGCCTGCCTCTGTTAAATATGTGACAGTTTTGGATAGAACAAAAGAAGCCGGCTCTGTTGGTGAACCGTTGTATTTGGATGTTGTTTCTGCTTTGGCCGAAGCCGCCGTCAATGGTCACGCTATGCCAAAAGTTTTGGGTGGTCGTTATGGTATTTCTTCAAAAGAATTTACACCCGCAATGGCCAAGGCTGTTTTTGAAAACAAAGAAAAGAATCACTTTACCGTTGGTATCAATGATGACGTAACTCATGCTTCTTTGGCTTATGATGCTTCTTATAATACAGAAGGTGAAGATGTCAGCCGTTGTATTTTCTTTGGTTTGGGTTCCGATGGTACTGTGGGTGCTAATAAAAACTCAATCAAAATTATTGCAGATAATGATGATACATATGGTCAGGCTTATTTCGTGTACGATTCCAAAAAATCAGGTGCGATGACAACATCTCACTTGCGTTTTGGTAAAAATCCGATTAAAGCCCCGTATTTGATTACATCGGCTAATTTTGTGGCCTGTCACCACGAACCATTCTTGCATAAGATTGATTTGTTGGCTGTTGCAGCCCCGAAATCAGTGTTCTTGTTGAATACACAAACACCCATTGAACACGTTTGGGACAGTTTACCCGTTGAAGTACAACAGGAAATCATCGCCAAAGAAATTAAAATGTATGCCATTGATGCTGTGGCCGTTGCCCAAAAAACAGGTATGGGTCGCCGTATTAATACAATTATGCAGGCTTGTTTCTTTGCTATTTCCGGCGTTTTACCAAAAGATGTGGCTATTGAAAAGATTAAAGCAGCCATTACAAAAACATATATGCGTAAAGGTCAGGAAGTTGTTGATGCCAACATCAAAGCGGTTGATGCCACTTTGGAACATTTGCATGAAGTTCAAATTGGTCAGGCCAATTCAACCATTCGCCGTCAACCCGGTATTCCGGCTTATGCCCCTGAATTGTTGCAAAAAGTAACCGGTGCCATTATTGAAGGTCGTGGTGAAGAATTGCCTGTTTCGGCCTTTGAATGGACCGTGGATGGTAAATGGCCAACTGATACAGCAAAATATGAAAAACGCCGTGTGGCAACACAAATTCCGTGCTGGGATCCCGAAACATGTATCCAATGCGGTAAGTGTATTTCAGTGTGTCCGCACGCAGCCATTCGTGCCAAAGTGGCAAAAGTTGAAGCTTTGGCAAATGCTCCGGCCGGCTTTAAGTCTGCTGATTACAAAACACCTGAATTTAAAGGTGATAAGTTTGTAATTCAGGTGGCCCCTGAAGATTGTACAGGATGTACTTTGTGTACTCAAGTTTGTCCGATGAAGGCCAAAAACACATTGGTAATGGAACCGATTGAAAAGAATTTGGATAACGAAATCAAAAACTTTGATTTCTTTGAAAAATTGCCTGATGCTGATCGTTCAAAATTGAACACAAAGATGATTAAGAGCGTTGCCTTAATGCGTCCGTTGTTTGAATTCTCGGGTGCTTGCGCCGGTTGTGGTGAAACTCCATACGTTAAAATGATGACACAATTGTTCGGTGATCGTTTGTTGGTTGCCAATGCAACAGGTTGTTCATCCATTTACGGTGGTAACTTGCCGACAACACCATATGCCAAAAACAACGATGGACGTGGTCCAGCTTGGGCAAACTCTTTGTTTGAAGATAATGCCGAATTTGGTTTGGGTATGCGTACTTCTGTTGATTCCAAAACAGAATTTGCTATTCAATTGTTGTCTGAATTAAAAGACAGCATTGGTGCTGAATTGGTGGATGCCATTTTGAATGCCGATCAAACAAGCGAACAGGGTATTGCCGAACAACGTGCCCGTGTTGCCAGCTTGAAGGAAAAATTGGCTGGATTAACCGGTGAAAAGGTCAAATTGCTTGTTGAACATGCCGATTACTTGGTCAAAAAATCCGTTTGGATTTTGGGCGGTGACGGTTGGGCCTATGATATTGGTTACGGCGGTTTGGATCACGCTTTGTATTCAGGTAAAAACGTGAATATCATGGTGATGGATACAGAAGTGTATTCCAACACAGGCGGACAACGTTCCAAAGCCACACCGATTGGTGCCAGTGCCAAATTTGCCGTTTCGGGCAGTTCTTTACCCCGTAAAGACTTGGGTGCTATTGCCATGAGTTCGGGTGAAGTTTATGTGGCCAGCATTGCTTTGGGTGCCAATGATATGCAGGCTTTGAAAGCCATGAATGAAGCCGAATCCTTTAACGGACCGTCTTTAATTATTGCTTACAGCCATTGTATCAACCATGGTTATGATATCGGTAAAGATGGATTGAACCATCAACAAATGGCTGTCAAGTCAGGTTTGTGGCCGCTTTATCGCTTTGACCCGCGTTTGAAAGCAGAAGGTAAAAATCCGTTCCAATTGGATTCTAAACCTTCAATGCCTGTGGCTGACTTTATGGCAACAGAAACACGCTTTAAGTATGTGAAACAACAAAATGCCGAAAATTACGAAAAGTTGTTGAAAGATGCTCAAGCGCAAATAGACGAACGTTGGGCGTTCTATACAAAACTTGCCGAAAGCAAATAAGTTGGAATGATCAACCTGAGGCCTTCCTTAAAAAGAAGGCCTCTTTTTTGATAAGGAAATAAAAAGAGTAAATTTAGATTTGGGTACTTTATTCCCATATGGTGGGCTATCGTTGAAGGTGAAAAAAGAAAACAAGAAGGATATTATCGTCAACGCCAGGAAAGTAAAAAAAACTGCAAACAATTCATAAACAAAATGTTTCTAAATCTTTAGGGCAACATAGATACACATATTTATATAAGCGTTCTAGATAATTTCTAATTTGATTTTATTGTCTTCGTGGATCAATTTTAGGGTGAGATT
The DNA here is from genome assembly GCA_045631185.1 of Alphaproteobacteria bacterium. GTDB lineage: Bacteria > Pseudomonadota > Alphaproteobacteria > CAAHEQ01 > UBA3637 > UBA3637. The sequence continues at coordinate 148,092 of JAZQUH010000034.1, forward strand.
TTTCTGATTTAGCTGTTGAATCAGCCATTCGGCTTCCAAAGTTTCCACTTCAGATGATTGTTGTCTTTTGTTTGATAAAATTTCTATCATATTTTCTTTTAATATCAAATTATTAGAAGATATAATTAAAGCATTGTTTGAATATAAAATTTCACCACCGGCCATGGCAAACTGAACACCACAGGCTACCAAAGAAAGCTCCAATCGTGTATTGATTTCACCTGAAAAAGAAATTTTAGGCCCCAATGTTTTTAAGTAATCCAAAACTAAACCACTATAAATGGATTTCGTTTCTGATCCAAATAAAGCACGATAATATTTTAATCTGGCCATCAGCATGTCCGTATTTTGTTTTAACATTTGTGGCGCTTCATTAACAAAAGAAGGGTCTAAATTCATTAAATCAACAGTACTGGATAGAGCCCCGATACCACCGGCTAAATCATGCGAAAGTTTAACAGTCAGACATTCGGAAAAGTTCATTGATTACCTTTCTTTTGATTAATCGTATTTAAAATTTGTTTGCCCATTTCATCGACGTTTTCAATAAAGTGAATACCAGCTTTTTCAAAAGTATTCTTTTTTTGTTCAATAATATCTGAAAACAGAACCGATTCCATACCCAGCAAAGGCCTTTTGGTTGAGCGAGTTAAAAAACGCCCTGGAATATAGGCAAATATCTTTTTATGTTTTTTTTGTTTTTTGATAAAGTCTGCCAATTCTTGTTCCAACTGACCGTGTGCTTGTCCTATAATTAAAATTGATTCACTGACTTTATCTTTTAACAAAGATTGCACAACGGGGACAAAATCAGTTGCGATTAAATGGTCTGTTCCCAGTGTGACACATTTACAAACCCCTAAACCACATTCGTTTAATTGAGAAACAGCCTCATAAATTAAAGAGCTGGAACGACCGACAATAGCGACTTTACCATTTTGAAATAAGTGGACGGGCAGGGTGCCGACCAGTGCTTGACCAACATTTAAAATACCGTTGGATGAAGGGCCTAATAATTGAACGCCATATTCTTGGGCAATCATGCGCATCTTTAAAGCATCGTGCATTGGGACATGTTCTGTGGTGCATATAATTAAAGGAATACGGGCTTTGGCAGCCTGAATTACATCCTCTAAAGCATGGGCGGGTGTTGAAAAAATAACACTGATTTTAGGATTGAATTTTTTAACCGCCAGTTTTACCTGATTAAATACAGGAATGCCCATTAAACTTGTCAGATGTGTTTCTTGGCTGATTCCCGCCACAACATTGGTGCCATATGCTAAGGCCTGTTCCAATTGATAAAGGCCCATTTCACTGGTGACACCTTGAAAAATAATCGGTGTTTTCGATGTTGGAAAAGTGAACATTAATAACCCTCCTTGGATTGGTGAATAACTTCTTGTACAGCCAAATCCATCTGAGATGTATAGCAAAACGGAATAAGTGACTTTCTTAAAATGGCTTCACCTTCCGTTGCATCCAAACCAACCATCCTAACAACAATGGGAACGCCGATGGCGATTTCGCCAGATGCGTCAACCAAGCCTTGGGCAATATTTTTACAACTGGTCAATCCGCCAAAAATGTTAACTAAAATAGCATCCACATCTGGTTCAGCCAAAGCCAATTTTAAGGCGGTTGTGATGGATTTTACTGTCGGATTTGTTCCGACATCCAATAAACATGCAACAGAAGCGTTGTTTTTATGAATTAAATCTATTGTGGCTAATCCCAAACCGATACCATTACTCAAACAGGCAATGTTTCCATTTAACTTTGTATAGCGGAAAGCATTTTTTTTGGCTAATGCTTCTCGTTCATGCCCCAATTTTGTTTCGCGGCATTTTTCTAATTCCGGAAAACGAAATAAAGAATCCGGATCAAAAATCAAACGACCGTTGACGACAATCAGTTTTTCATTTTTACAAACAACAGGGCTTAATTCAATAGCCATAGCATCATAGGATAAAAACAACTGAAAAGCTTTATTTAAAATGCTAATAAATTCTTTTTTTATACCAGCTTTTTTTAACTTTAATTTGTCACAGACTTTTTTATAAAAGTCGTTATTTAATTTCATGTTTTCAACGGACAAAGATAAAATTTCCGAATTATTTTGACAGATAGAAAAAGTAATTCCCGGATTTTCAAAATCAACACGAAATACCAAACGGCAAAAAACATCTATTGTCGTGGCTTGTTCGATATAAAGGCGTTGAATAGTAGATGAAAAGATGGGGTTCGGTTCATGAAAAGATTCGCCCAAAATTAAAATGGCACTTTGTTCCACTTCTTGAGGTGTCGTAGCAAAAAATTTATGTTCCAATTCCTCATCTGTATAGGGTGGGTCAGATGTCATCATTTGTGGTTTTAACCAAAAAGCATTTCCGCCCATTTTTTGAGCGATTTCTTTGGCTTCTTCCGGTGTATAAGCAATTTGGCCGTCCAAAACAGGCAATCCTGCTGAACGAAAAATTTGCTTCACATAATATTCATTTAATTCCATTTTCCCCTCTTTTTATTCTATCATATAGATATCAAAATACATTGTCAAGTTATTTATCACTGAAAGATTTTAATTTTTGCCAAAAAGTTTTAGGTGGATTTTTTTGAATTAAGGAAGACAGAAATTCGGGTAATGCTTTTTCAAGTTCTGACATTTCATAAAATGTTTGGACATTGCCGTCTTGAATTAAAGAAACATCTCCAGTTTCTTCTGATACAACCAAACACAAAGCGTCAGTTGTTTCACTTAAACCAATGGCTGCCCGATGACGGGTCCCATATTTCCAGCTGAGTGTTGCATCTTTTGAAAGTGGTAAAATAACACCGGCTTTTGCAATGCGATTTTGTGAAACGATAACAGCACCGTCATGCAATGGTGTGTTGACAAAAAACAGATTGATAAGCAGTTCTGTGGAAATTTTGGCATCCAAAGATATTCCACCTGTACAAACCGTGTTGATGGGTTCTTGTCTTTCAAAGACAATCAATGCGCCTGTTCTGTATTTACGCCAATAAGCAATAGATTGAATTAAAATATTGACCAAACTGTCAGACAGTTGTTTTCGTTTTGCTTTTGAAAAAAGGGTAACTTGATTGCCCAATAATGACATTAGACGTCTGAGTTCCGGTTGAAAGATAATTACTTCTGATAAAATAAACAGCAAAATTAAATTACGCAATAATCCAGCCAAAATACGCAAATGGAAAAACATGAAAAATTCACTGAGTAACCACAGAGAAACCATAAAAATCAACATGCCTTTGACGGTTTTTTCAACCGGTGAATTTTTAACAAAGTTTTTATAGCAAAACCACAAACCGAAAATAATAATCAATAATTGGAATAAAAAACTGACCCAGGAAAGATTGGTGATTCCTAAAATATTTTGCAGTTGTGTTCGTAATGCATTGAACATAAAAACCTCCTTTTTTTATATCCTATTATAAAAAGTCGGAATAAGTCAAGAAAATATCTTGCAAAAACAAAAAAAATATGCTTATATTACAACCACGATTTTTTATCGTATTTAAACAAAAGAAAGGAAAATAAAAATGACAGTAAAAGTTGCAATTAACGGTTTTGGTCGTATTGGCCGTTTGGTGTTCCAAGCGATTACAGAACAAGGTTTGTTGGGCAAAGATATTGATGTTGTTGCCGTCGTTGATATGGGAACAGACGCCAAATACTTTGCATACCAATTAAAATATGATTCAGTTCATGGCAAAATGAAAGCCGATATCACAACGAAAAAATCCAATCCAGCTTTGGAAGAAGATGATATTTTGGTTGTCAATGGTAATGAAATCAAATGCTTGATGGCGCAAAAAGATTTGACAACATTGCCATGGAAAGATTTGAACATTGATTACGTGATTGAATCCACAGGTTTGTTCACACAATCCGAAAAGGCCCAAGCTCATATTACAGCCGGTGCTAAACGTGTTGTGATTTCTGCCCCCGGTAAAGGCGATGTCAAAACAATGGTCTTTAACGTGAATGAACAAGAATTTGATCCGGCTCAACACACAATCGTGTCCAATGCTTCTTGCACAACAAACTGCTTGGCTCCGTTGGTTCATGTGTTGTTAAAAGAAGGTATTGGTGTCGAAACAGGTTTGATGACAACCATTCACTCTTATACAGCCACACAAAAAACAGTTGACGGTCCGTCCAAAAAAGATTGGCGTGGTGGTCGTGCAGCTGCTGTCAATATTATTCCGTCTTCAACGGGTGCTGCCAAAGCCGTGGGCGAAGTGTTGCCTGTTGTGAAAGGTAAATTGACGGGTATGTCTTTCCGTGTGCCGACACCGGATGTGTCCGCCGTTGATTTGACATTTGTTGCCGGTCGTGATACCAGTATTGAAGAAATTGACGCTTTGTTGAAAAAAGCCGCCGATACATATATGAAAGGCACATTGGGTTATACAGATGAAGAATTGGTATCCACAGACTTTATCCATGATTCCCGTGCCAGTATCTATGATTCCAAAGCAACATTGCAAAACAACTTGAAAGGCGAAAAACGTATGTTCAAGATTGTTTCTTGGTATGACAATGAATGGGGTTATTCCAACGCTTTGGTCCGTATGGTTAAACATATGGCCACCAAAGACGGTTTGTTATAATCGTATTTGATAAAAATTTAGCCCTCAAATTTACCGAGGGCTATTCTTTTGCTAAACAATACACCAAATAATAAATATTATTTATATTATTTTATATTTTTGGTTGCAATATATATGAAATATACCTATAAGTATAAAACAAACAATTTAAAAAAGGAGAAAAAAATGTTAGTTTGTAAAAATGTCATTGTCAATGGGCGCAGAACCAGTATGCGTTTGGACCGTGAAACGTGGATATCTTTATCGGATATTTGCCAAAGGGAGGGGATTACGATACACGAATTGTGTTCCAAAATTGATGCCAGCAAAGGAACTTCGGGTTTATCATCGGCCACACGCTTGTTTGTG
>JAZQUH010000035.1:0-1101 GCA_045631185.1 Alphaproteobacteria bacterium
TTTTTGATTATACGCTAAAAAAGCCTGATCCAACAGTACATCTAAATTGGACATACCCTGCTCCTTTTTTTATTCATCATCAATTGAGCCATTACGCCCAATGACCATTTCTTTATTGATATAAACAGCTTCAACCAACCCAAAACCAAAAAACAAGGTCATCATAGCCGTTCCCCCATAGGAAACCAAAGGCAGTGGAACACCCACAACAGGAAGCAACCCTGAAACCATGCCAATATTTATGAACACATAGAGCGCAAAATTAACCCCCAAGCCTGTGGCAAGAACTTTTCCAAAATAATTGTTTGAAATCACCCCAATATAAAAGCAATAAATGATAACGCTCAAAAAAAGCAAAATCAACAAAGTGGAACCCAAAAATCCAAATTCTTCAGCAATCAAAGTGAAAATAAAGTCTGTTTGTTTTTCAGGCAAAAAGTTCAATCTGCTTTGCGTACTTTCCATAAACCCTTTCCCAAGAACGCCACCAGAGCCTAAGGCAATTTTGGACTGCATAATGTGATATCCACTGCCCAAAGGGTCATTTTCAGGGTTTAAAAACGTCATCACCCGTTTTTTTTGATATTCATGCAAACAGGTCCACAAAATGGGGATGGCTGTTAAAACACCTGTGCCAACAAGGGCAAATTTCCACCACTCGACCCCAACCAAAAAGAAAATGGCCCCTGTTGCAAACACAAGCATCAGCGCCGTTCCCAAATCTGGTTGTTCCAAAATCAACGCCACGGGCAAAATCATCATCAATGAAGGCGGAACAATGGATCTGATGGACCGAATCTCATTTAATGTCACCCCGTGAAAATAGCGTGCCAAAGCCAAAACAAGGGCAATTTTCATCAATTCAGATGGTTGCAGGCGCATAAAGCCTAAATTGAGCCAACGTTGCGCGCCCATGCCCACATGCCCAAACAACGTCACACCAATTAAGAGCAAAAAACTAATCCCATAAAATAGATAGGCATATTTCATCCACAACCGCAAATTAACCATTGAAACGCAAATCAGAACAGACAAACTCAACAAAAAACGCATAAACTGCCTGTCTGCCCAAGGGTCCCAACTGCCATTTGCGGCAGAATA
>JAZQUH010000036.1:0-2174 GCA_045631185.1 Alphaproteobacteria bacterium
AATTACGCTCCAGCGGTTCCGCTGAAACCAACGCAGTACACGCTTGGCGATTTTACTGTTTTTGCGGCGTAATTCAGCGAGAAAGAACATTGTAACATTGATTTTCATCTTATCCTCCTTTCGGGTTGTTCGCACAAAAAATCCGCAAATGGCATCAGAGAGGCTTGTCCTCTGCCACTTGCGGATCACACAACCCGGAAAGAAGAAGATAACCAAACAGGAGCAAATAAATTTTAATAAGCTTAGTAGGCGTTATAATAAAATTCGAAATTATCATATTTGTAAAATTCTATATTCAGGTGTATGTTATATGTTGTAATAACTTGTTGTTATCACTTTTATGTAAATCAAAAAACAGAATGGAGAAACAATTATGGCACAAATTCAATTTGAACATGAAGGAAGTAATGGGTGGGCTATTTACCCAAGTAAAGACATTGATGCAGATAACGCTCAAAATATACATGTTGCAGAAGGTGAAATAAAAACAGTCAATGGAGAAAGAACGTTTATTCTGCATAAATCTCGAGAAACAATATGTGGAGAAAAATTAATTAGCCTCCCAAAAGGACGAAGAATTCTTGTTTCTGCTGATGCTTCAAAGATTCGTTCTCAATTAGCAAATTTACAGAATGAGGGGAATGAAGTTTGTGGCGTATGTGTTTCTCATTTTTATGCTGATTCAGAACAATAAATAAGAATATAAACTTTTTATTTCAATCCGCAAATGGCATCAGAGAGGCTTGTCCTCTGCCACTTGCGGATCACACAACCCGGAAAGAGAGATTAAAAAAGTTATTGCCGAACAGTTTTAAATAAAAATTCTCTGGTGTCGTGTGAAGGAAGGATGATTTTTTGCGTATTTGCGACCGGTTCAAAGAACTCCGGGGGATTGATATATGTGATTTTGCTTTCCGGAAATTCCGGAGCGTATTCAGCGGCATTGCCAAAAAGGAATATCTTTTCAGTTTTAATTTTTACCAATTCGGGCTGTAACGGGATTTGATAGCCGTCTTTGCAATACGGAAACAGTGACTTCAGGTTCCATTCTTCATCGTAAAGCACCAATGGTGCATCAGAGGAAGTATAAACAATGTCGCTCTTTACTTTCGGCGTGTCAGCTTTCCATAGGCAAAACGGCAGGATAACGCACAATATTGCACATCCGGCGGCGAACCCCAAGCGTTTCAGATTGATTTTGTCCCACAGCAAATAGAGTGTCATGGCAAGGAAAAGCAATAACATCAGCCACGATAAAACAAAATTCAGCAGCGACAGCTCTCCAAAATTCTGAAAATCAGAAAGCAGATCCCAGTCAAATATGCTGGCACTGGTTGATGAAATGCAAAGTCCCGCAACAGCACACCATGTCCGTGGCTTTTTGACTCCGGTAAGCAAGGCATAAAAGATAAATAAAATCCAGAAAAATCCGACGAATGTGCCGAATTCCACCAGTAAAGTCAAATGAGAATTAACCAGTGTACGACATTGGATATTTTCAAGCATAAAGTTTGAAACGATCATTCCGGAGTTGCTCAAACCAACGCCCAGCGGATTTGCCGCATAAAGTTTCAATCCGGCAATCCAGATTTCCGGACGGTTGGTCACCGCTTTATCAAGGGAAAAACGCCCGAAAATTCCGCCGATAAACAAAATCAGCAAAATTCCTCCGGCAATAGCGGCAATCAGTTTCCAATTTTTTGTTTTGAAAATGATGAAATATGCGGCCAACTCAAATCCGAGAACCAGAACTCCGGTTCTAGAATAGGTCATAACCAGAGGAATGGTTAAAAGAAAAGTTAAAATCCAACCAATCCACGCATATTTTTTCCAGCCCCACAAAAAAGGGAAAATGGCACAAATCAGAGCCGCCGCGTGATTGGGATTGTAAAAGCCGAAGCCCTGCCGGACAATGCCGTCAAAGGTAAACTCCATCATTTCTGCCACAACTCCTGCATTTTTTCAGAGTATAATGGATTACGGAATTCGGTGTCGATCCGCTGTTTGATTTGCCGGGTGTCATCCTCGCCGTAGGCAATGACTTTTTTACCGGAAAGCAGATCATCAAACCATACCTTTGCCAATTCCAAAGCATTTTTTGATAATTCGTGTCCGGAGTTCGGAAAATATTTCCACAAGAGCAATCCGCCGTGTTCCCGGTAACGGTAAATAAA
>JAZQUH010000037.1:0-1299 GCA_045631185.1 Alphaproteobacteria bacterium
TGTTTCAACCCATCCTATGCATTTGCCACAGGAAAAGACATCACCAACATATGCAAACAGTACAAAACACGATAAAAAAACACCCCCGACATTTCGGGGGTGAATATTTTTGGTTTCATGGTCAAATCAAAATTCAACACCAAACGTTAAACCAAAACCAAATCCATCGGCCCATTCCCAATCACCGGTTTCATGTCCCATTTCACCTGAGATATACGCACCAACGAATTTAGTTTCATCAATGTTATAGTTTGCACCAATTTTTGCGGTCCATTTACCGGCATCTTCAAATTGGTCATCCAACATACCCGTGTATTCAATTCCCGCAACCATATTCCATTGGTCATCCAACAAATATTGGCCATCCAATCCCAATTTCAAAGAATGAATACCTTCGTCGCCCCAATTAAATGATTCCGAATTTTTATAATCAAATTCTGCATGACCGGCAACCGTCCAACCCACGCCAACATACCCCGCACGCACACCCAATGTCCACGTATAGTCCGTCAGCACTTCATCCAACATAGGTTGATGATCACCCCAAACCGGATTGACAGCATATTCACCATAGATATCCGCACGCCAATCACCCACATCCATCAAACGATAATTCAAACCAACTGCAACACTGTCCCAAGACATATAATCAAAAGTTTCACGTTCGGACGCATCTGTTTTTACAATCAACGCCAAATCATCTGTTAAACCATATCCAAACTCTTCGGCCAATTTCCAATCTTCTGTGTTTTCGGAATGAGACGCCAAAGTTGTCACACTGTAAAAGCGACCTGCCGATGGGCGGTACAATGGATTATTATCGATAATATTTGCCGCCGACGCTGCTGATACTACAAAAAAAGCCAACAAAGAAGTTAAAGTAATTTTTTTCATTTTCTTTCCTTTCTGTTTTGTTAATCTTCGCCTGATTTTCATCCGGCTACTGTAATTGTATCAGGCAAAAATCCCCATCCACAACACCAAAGATTTTTGATGACAATCCGGAAATATGATATAATCATGCGCGCACCCGAATCGAAAGCACAACAAATATAACGCCATACCGCCCATCCCACGGGCGTTTTATTTACTTTGTTATAATTCGTTATATTTTTTAATAATTATCAAAATTAACCAAGTGACGATTTTTTACAAATCAAACAAAAATATTTTTTTCACAAAACCGTCAGTGGGCAAAAAATCACAAAATTTCTTTTTCATAATGCGACATCGGTACAATTGGCATTTTCTGCTTTGCCGCCACACCACAGTTTAATTTTGCTGCCGCAAAAATCTGTC
>JAZQUH010000038.1:0-14791 GCA_045631185.1 Alphaproteobacteria bacterium
TATTGGTCGGAGGGATGGGATTTGAACCCACGACCCCTACGTCCCGAACGTAGTGCTCTACCAGGCTGAGCCACCCTCCGACACGAAAAAGTGATGTTATTATAGCTGAATCAAACCAAAAAAGCAAGTTATTTTTGAATCCCTTGTCATATTCAGGTAAAAATCATTATTGACAAACACACAAAAGTATTTTAAAATCCATCGCATGAAAATACAAAATCTTAAACTCTTTGAACGCACAAGAGTTTCAAAAGCTGTGTTAATTTTGGCAATCCCCACTGTTTTAAGTCAGTTGATGGGGGTTATTTATAATATGGCGGACACCTTTTTTATCGGTCAGTTAAATGACCCAAATCAGGTGGCTGCGTCAACTTTGGTTTTGCCTTTGTTTATTTTGACGGCCAGTATTTCCAACCTGTTTGGAATCGGTGGGGCCAGTTTTATATCCCGATGTTTGGGCCGAAAGCATTTGCGAAAAGCCCGTGCCGGATCGGCTTTTTGCGTGTGGACATCCATGGCATCGGCTTTTTTGTATGGCACAATTATTTGGGCCTTCAGGGGAACAATTTTACCCTGGGTCGGTGCCAATCATGAAACATACGGTTTTGCATCGGATTATTTATTTTGGACCATCGCTGTTGGGGCCATCCCTGTTATGTTTAACCCGATGATGGCCAACTTGATTCGATCGGAAGGTTTTGCCAAACAGGCCAGTATCGGTATGGCCTCAGGTGTTATTTTGAATATTTTATTGGATCCTATTTTCATCTTTGGATTTGATTTAAAAATTGAAGGGGCGGCCATTGCCACCTTTATTTCCATCAGCTTTTCAACGTGTTATTTTTTGTGGTTTTTACATCGTCAAAAAGGCAAGACTGTTATCACACTCAACCCACGTTATTATCGGGCCAAAAAAGGCATTGCCAAAGAAATTATCGGTGTCGGTTTCCCCAGCTGTATTTTCAATGCAACGGCCACAGCCTCTATCATTGTTTTAAATATCCTGTTGGCCGGTTATTCCACTGTGGCGGTGGCTGGTATGGGGATCGCCAAACGTGTGGATGTCATTGCCTTTTCCATTGCCAACGGTATGGCCCAAGGTGTTTTGCCGTTGATTGCCTATAATTATGCGGCACAAAAATATAATCGGATGAAAGGGGCCATCAAAGTCACGTTGTTTTACAGCCTGATTTTATCGGTTTTAACAACCTTTTATTTGTTCTTTTTTGCCCCCGAAATTGCCCACTTTTTTATCAATGATACGCAAACGGTACGTTTCGGTCAGTTCTTTTTAAAAACAATGTGTGTGACCTGTCCGTGTGTTTCCATCAGTGTAATTATCATCACAATTTTTCAGGCGGTCGGTTATAAAATCACACCGATTGTTTTATCTTTATTGCGTAAAGGCGGATTGGATATTCCTTTGATGATCGTGTTAAACCATCTGTATAAATTGGATGGTTTGGTTTGGGCTTTACCGATAGCGGACTTTTTGGCGATGGTCGTGGCAATTATCACATTGCAACCGTTTTTGAAAAAGCATAAGGAAGAAAATCAATGAAATATTTGATGATTTTGGGCTTGTTTATTTTTTCGGGTTGCACGTTTGTGAACACACCGGATATTGTGTGGGAAAGCGAATTGACCGAGGGGGCTTTGTTGTATGGAAGCGTTCCCAAAGATACCCAAATTTTTATTCAAAATGAAAACAAAAAAAATGCGACAACGGGTTTAGGTGAAATCCCCACATATCAGGGGCGTTTTGTTGTCGGCGTACCACAAGATGCCAAAAAACTAACCTTGAAAATCAAAAAAGACGGACAGGTACGGGATGTTTCTTTCCCCATCCAAAAACGCAAATGGCAAGAAGATTATGTCAATGGTTTACCCCCAAAAAAAGTTAGCCCGCCTGAATCAGAAAAAAAACGCATTACGGGTGAAGCATTGGCCATGCGTCAAAAACGCCAACAATCCGATTTTCAAAATTTCCCCCAAAAGTGGCACTTACCTTTGGCCAAATATAAAAGGATTTCCAGTCCCTTCGGTTCTCGCCGTATTTTAAACGGCCAAGTGACCCAAGGTCACAGTGGCACAGATTATGCCGCCAACATGGGAACGGCTGTTTTATCGGCCAACGACGGACGGGTTGTATTGACTCATCCTGATATGTTTTATACCGGTGCCACCATTTTAATTGATCATGGTTATGGTGTTTATACCAGCTATTCTCACCTGTCCAAAATTGATGTAAAGGATGGGCAAATTGTTAAAGCAGGTGACCAAATTGGTGAAGTCGGGATGAGCGGGCGTGCCACAGGTCCCCATTTGCACTTTGGACTCAGTTGGTATGGCGTGCGTTTAAATCCTGAAGATTTGTATTAAATATCGTTTGTTTATATTGACTTTTAAACACGTAAAGCATATAATAAATCATACTTGTAAAATATTCTGTTTTTAATCAAAGGAGGAATAATATGAAATATTCAAAAACAACATTGATGGAATTATCGCACAGATATGCAAAAGTTTTAAGAAAGTGTGCTTTATTGAACGCAACCATTTTAATGGGTGCTATGGTTGCCTTGCCCGCAATGGCGGATACAAATTTCACAGGTACACTTAACTCCGATTTAATTGGTTTATCAGATGTTGGAGGAAATTACCTATCTCCTACAACACTTTATTTTGTGCCCAAAGGGTATTCTGCAAGCGTCGGTGACGGATTTACAATTTCCAAAAATGTTGCTGATTCTGGCATTTTAGGAACTAGTGGTTCAGGCACTCGTTCTTCTTTAACCATTGAAAAATCAACCTTTTCAAACAATGAAGCAAAATTTGACGGTGGTGCAGTTGCAAGCTTTGGTGATTTGACTATTAAAGGAACAACTTTTACTCAAAACATTGCTCAAACATTAAATGCAAAAGATGAAATTCCAATCGGAGGTGGTGCAATCGCTTTAGGCGCTGCTTCAAAAACAAATATACAAGGGGGAATTTTTACTGAAAACGAATCTAAATATTCCGCTGGTGCTATAGGTACTCGAGACTTTTATAATGGCGCAAACGTTAACGCTTTTTTGGATATTACCGGTTCAACATTTACAGGAAATATTGCTGCTAAACAAGGTGGAGCATTAGATAACTATTTCTATGCCAGCAATACGAATGCCAATGCCGTTTATGTCGGAAACACTAGCTTTGTTAAAAACACAGCCGAAAACGGTGGTGCTATTTACAATCATGGTTCTGAAAGTTTGCAAAAAAACACAGCCCAAGTTGCATCTATTGAAATTAATGACGGAACTTTTACCAACAATATTGCAACGTCAAAAGGAGGTGCAATTTTTAACGAAAAAGATGCAACTGTTATTCTATCCGGCACAAACATTTTCAGAGGTAATACAGCTGGTGGAAAAGCAAATGATATTTACAATGCTGGCACATTGAATATTTCCGGTAATTTGACATTGGATGGTGGTATTACCGGCAACGGAATCATTAATTTTACAGAAGCTACAAGCTTGACTGCTCAACTCAAATCTACCGCTTCCATTTTTGGAACAGCAAAAGGTTTGGATAAAGTGACAGTAAGCGGTTTAGTCGTAGAAAACGGTTTGGTAAATGGAACATATAAATTATTTGAAAATGGCGATTCCAAATTTAAAGATATTACAGCCACAAATAGTTTATATGATTTTGAATCTGATGGCAATGGTCAAATTAAAATCACCAAAAAATCCACAGAAAAGATTGTTGAAAATCTGACATCTGCCGGTGCAACAGTGCAAGAAGCAGCGACTATTTCAGCGATTGCCAGTTCAACATCCGATAATGCGATTTTAAAGGCTATTTCAACGGCCGTTCAATCGGGTGATGTGGCCCAAGCGGCTCAAGCAGCCAAAGAATTAGCGCCGACCACTTCGCAACAAGTGATGGGTGTGGCCCAGGGCGTGAACAATGTTTTGTCCAATGTGACGGGCAACCGTATGTCCGCCATGGGACGTGCCGGTGGTGATGCCTTTATTGGTGGTGCTTTGTGGGTACAGGGTTTGTATAATCACACAAAACAAGATGCCAATGCATCCAGTGACGGCTTTACGGCCAACACACGTGGTATTGCTTTTGGTATTGACGGTAAAGTGAATGAGGCCGTAACCTTAGGTTTGGGCTATGGTTATACCAACACCAATGCCGATGCCGGTAATAATGATGTGGATGTGGACGGACACAACGTGTTTGCCTATGCCCAATATCAACCCAATGCATGGTATGTCAATGGTATGATCAGCTATGGTTTGTCCAAATATACCGAAGAAAAAGCACCCATGGGCATTATGATGAAAACCAAATATGATGTGGATACTTATTCGGCCAACCTGACCACAGGTTATGATTTTGCCAGTGGTATTACACCTTATGCCGGATTGCGTTATATCTTGGCCAAACAAGATGCCTATTCGGACGGTGCACAATATATCAAATCCGATAATAATGATTTGTTAACCGGTATTTTGGGTGCTAAATACAGTGCCGATATTAAAACAAAAGATTTCACCTTTGCCCCCAACATCCGTTTGGCAGCCACCTATGATTTCATCAGCGATAATTCCGTTGCAAATGTCAACATTATCGGCGGTGGTAATTATCAAATCACGGGCGAACGTTTAAAACGTTTTGGTATTGAAACGGGCGTTGGTGTGGAAACCACCTGGGGCGATTGGAACTTATCTTTGGATTACAATGGTTCATTCAAAAAAGATTTCCAAAGCCATACCGGTATGTTAAAAGCCAAATACAACTTTTAACATTTGGAACTAAAACAAAAGCCCCTCAAACGAGGGGCTTTTTTTATGGTATAAAACTTATTTGATTTTTAATCTTAAAAAGTTCTTTTTGCCTTTTTGTAACAAAATGGCACCATCTTGAATATCATCCAATGTGATTTTTTGTTCAGGAACTGCTACCTTTTTGCCATTGACAGACAAACCGCCCTGTTGAATCAAACGACGGGCTTCGCCTTTGGAAGGAATAAAGCCAACCTTTGTTACCAAATCCAAGATACCGATACCGTCTTGCAAATCGGATTGATTAAATTCCTGAGTCGGAACATCGGCCATATTGGTGCCTTTTTCAAATAAAGCTTTGGCGGCTTCAATGGCTTTGTTGGCTTCTTCTTCGCCATGCACTAATTTGGTGACTTCATAGGCCATACGGCGTTTGGCTGCCACAATATCATTTTGACACATAGCATCAATTTCAGCTGTTGGGATATCGGTAAAGGCCTTTAACAATTTCCCTGTATCAGCATCATCAGTATTATAAAAGTATTGGTAGAAAGTATATGGGACTGTTTTATCACGCGCCACCCAAAGGGTACCGGATTCTGTTTTACCCATCTTCTTCCCTTCTTTCGTCATCAACAAAGGACAAGTAAGACCAAATGTATCTGGACGATCTTCGTGAGATTTGCCTTCATCATGAACATTCATTTTTCGGCTGAGTTCAGTACCAGCCACAATGTTTCCCCACTGATCAGAACCACCAATTTCCAAGGTGCATCCATATTGACGATTTAAATACACAAAATCATAGGCCTGCATCAACATATAGCCCATTTCCAAGAAAGTCAAACCACCGTTGGCCAAACGGGAAGCATAGGCTTCGGATGCCAACATTTTATTGACGTTAAAATGTGTGCCGACCAAACGCATAAAATCAACATAACTATGCACATTTATCCATTCAGAGTTATCCAAAATCAAAGCGGGATTTTCCCCGTCTGTTTTGATAAAGCGTTTAGCCAAATTTTTAACTTCTTCCACATTGTGTGCAACCGTTTCTTTGGTCATCATTTTACGCATATCAGATTTACCCGTGGGATCACCCACCAGTGCTGTCGCCCCACCAATCACCAAAATCCCATGATGACCTTGACGTTGCAAAAGACGAAACATCATCAAACCAAAAAAGTGTCCAATGTGCAAGCTATCAGCCGTGGGATCAATTCCAAAATAAAAAGTAATTGGTTTATCCCCGTCCATTGCTTTTTTAATTTCGGCTTCATTTGTGGCCTGATACACATAGCCACGTTCTTTTAAATAATCAAAAAAACTGTTTTGCATAATTCATTCTCCATTTTTAATGGGGATAATTTTAATCCAAAACGCCAAAAAAATCAAGCTCTTTATAAAAGTTTCAGCTTTTTAATTTGGATTGGGCTTTTTCAAAAAAAGAATCTGTTTTAATTATAAAGCGTTTATGAACAGCAACACCAATTAAATCTTTACCGTCTTTGGCGTGAATTTCAAAGCTTAATTCCCGACCCTGAACGGATGTTAAAGTACAAATGCATTCCACCATCATTGAAACAGGCGTTGGGGATAGATGTTTCATTTCAATTGATGTTCCGACTGTATCCGTACCTTTTTCCAAATACGGCAAAACACTTTGCCAAGCACATTTTTCCATCCATGAAATTAAAACAGGGCTGGCCAAAACATCCAATCCGCCACTTTGAACGGATTTGGCTGTATCTTTGTTTTCAACCTGAAAACTCTGGCGATATTCCAATGGTGCTTTTAACATCTTTAATCCACATAAAAAACACGATTTTCTTTACGGGCTTTAGGTTGAGGCAGTTCGCCGTCGGGATAACCCAACACACAATGACCAATGCCTTCATAATTACCGTCAATTCCCAACGATTTTAAAAATTCACGATATTTTGGCATTTCAAATTCTTCTTTGGCCCGATGAATCCAACAACTGCCCACACCCAAAGAATGGGCCGCCAACATCATATTGCCCATCACCAAAGAACCATCATAAACACCGGTAAACCAATCTTTATCCGCCACCACAATCAAAACAACAGGGGCCCCGTAAAACGGATCAAAATCTTCACCCCATCCGCCAATTTGGCTGTTGACTTTGGCCAATTCATCTCGTACTTGTTTATTTTTAACAACAATAATTTTGGCCGATTGATGATTCATACCGCTGGGGGCATAAAGGCCTGCCTGAACAATCTGATCAATTTTATCCGATTCCACCATATCGGGTTTGTATTTTTTTACACTACAACGTGTTAAAATGTTTTGTAATACTTCGTTCATAAATAACTCCTTTTTGTTTAATATAATCAAAATTAAAAAGAAATTCAATTATTTTAATTGACCTTTTATGAATAATTATATACCCTGATAAAAAAGGAGAAAAGATGGCACATTTTTTATATCATTTACGCAATCGTTTTATCAAAGCATATAATACCGGTTATTTGCCCGAACAAGATGGACATAAAATTTTCTTTCAGGAAATAGGAAATCCCAAAGGGCAACCTGTTATTTGCTTTCATGGAGGCCCGGGTAGTGGCGCCAATGTTTCCTATGCCTATAACTATAACTTAAAAAAGTATCGTGTTATTATCTTTGACCAACGGGGATGCGGTAAATCCGAATATGAGGATGCCTTTGAAAACAATACCATTCAAAAAACAGCCGAAGATGCCAACAGATTGCTGGATTATTTGAAAATCAAAACAAAAGTTGTGGTGGCGGGATGCTCCTGGGGTTCCACTTGTGCTTTGTTTTTTGCCGAAACTTATCCACAGCGGGTGAAGAAAATTATTGTCAATGCGATCTTTTTGGCCCGCAAAAAAGACGCAGAATATTTAACGCCCATCATCCCTTTGTTTTATCCGGATATGTGGGATGAATTACAGAAAATTGCGGGAAAAGAAAGCCCAGATAAATATTTTGGAAAATTGCTTTTTTCTGAAAAGCGTTCCGACCAGCAAAAAGCCATGAAGTATTATAAATCTTTGGAAAGTCAAACATCTGATGGGGCTTTGTCATGGCATTTTAAGGAAAAAGAATATACAGATAAAGAAATTCAAAAGTTCCGTGTTTTTATGCATTATCAAATGAATGACTTTTTTATGAAGGAAAATCAAATTCTGGCAAATTGTGGAAAAATTAAAGATATTCCTGTACAAATCTATCAAGACAGATGGGATCCATGTTGCCCGATGTATCAAGCTTATGATTTACACAAAGCCTTACCCAAATCAAAATTACACCTGATTCCCGTCTTTGGCCATGTCCATGAAAAAATGTTTTGGAAAATGTATCAGGACAATCTGAACGATTATAGATAAAGTAGAGAATTTGAAAAATTTATACGGATAAAACTATGATAGATGAGGAAGGCATTTGTTATAGTTGTAATACACCTATACCGATAGGTGTTCAATAAAATCCTGATTTTTGCCATCACTTTTACCCAAATGAACGCCACTTGGACAGGAATTTTTGCGTCTTAAATACAAAAGATAATTTTTCCAATAAATAGGCAATTACTATTTATAATACCATTGATATTGGCTGTCTTTGCAAGTCCCTTTATCGTTGTCTTTTCCACAACATACATAGGCGTTTCCCCATTTATTTTGACTTTGATGTTCTCTATATTTTGTATTGGAACAGGAAAAACATTGTTCTTTTGTTAAATGCAGATAAGAGTTTCCTTTAACAGAACCGCCATTTAATACATTGCAAAACCATGATGAATCGGATCTGTTGAATGTTTTGTCGCTGTTATCTGTTGGAATACAACTGCCCTCAATGGCATTATTTGTTGCATTAACCCAGCTTTGAACACTATCAGAAAAATCATAGCTGTAAAAATTGGATACATTTTTATTCATATATTTTTTTAAAGTTGAACTATTTGGTCCGATGTATATAACTTGTGCGTTGCATTTTCCCATCATGTTGTTCATGCTTGATGCCATTTTATCTTTATCGTTTTGTACTTCACCATCTGTAATAATCATTATAACAATCGGTTCATCTTTTTTGCAGTATTTGGATTCTATATGTTTTAATGCTTCATCAAAATAAGTGCCGCTAGAATCATTGCACTTGACTTGATAGTTTACATTTGTCCAAAGTTCATAATCATTAGATGAATGTTTACCAAAGGGTAGCATGCTCATGGCTTGGTTATAACTACAACCTCCGGTTTCTTCATTATAAATGGCGTAATTTCTGTCCGATAAATCTAATCCATCCAAAAATCGGTTTATTTTTTTACACGGGTCTTTATCGCTGTCACATACGTCGGCTTGGCCACCGTTGTCAAAAGTAGAACCACTTCTGTCAACCAACAAGAAAACACCTGAGTTTTTCGTGCAATATGGCAAACAACCATATGTTCCATCGGATAATTGATGCAGATTGTATCCCGCTTCTGTATTACAAGAACATTGGCACCCTGCATCTTGCAACATTTTTTCATTGTCAAAGGTAACACCGCTTAATTCATTTCCCGTGGCACAAACAGAACAATATAAGTCTTTACATTCTTCCCAAGTGGGCGTTTTATTTGGACAACAGGCTTTTTGGGTCGTTCCTGTCATATCCAAAAGAACATGCGTTTCGGGGTTGCAACAGCCTGTCGTACCATCTGGTTTTGTATAAACATTTTCAGCCAAACAACACCCATATCTTTCTTCTTTGGTTTTATACCCCTCAAACAACGTATTTACCATGTCATTTACAAGTTTTTGTTCAGGCTCACAACATTCCCCTGCTTTATATTTTTCATCATTAATTTTGTTTTTATTTTTATATAAAGGTGTACAAAGGGTTAAAGACGTACAAGTATTTGTCGTTGCATCCCACGTTTGACCAATTGGACAACACGATTTATTTTGTGTATCTGTTATATCAGAAAGTGTATGTGTTGTTGTGTTACAACAAGATTTATTACCTAAATAATTGGTATATTGACTTGTTCCTGACGGACAAATACAAACCTTATCGGCCCCACATACAAGTTCTCCCTCACAATCTTCGTCCGTTACACATTCCACACAAGAAGATGTTGTCGTATCCCATGTTTGATTTTCGGGACATTTACAAGCTGTATAAGTTGTATGAGAATTTCCTGTATTAACAAAAGAAGTACCACTTGGACAACAATATCCATTTCCAGCCTCATCTTCAACACAATCACACATCATCTCCAGACAAGCACCTTTATAATCTTTACCTGTAGTTATCCATTCGGCACAAACTATAGATGACGATAACAACAATACTGTCATCAAAGATAATTTTTTCATGAATTTTCCTTTTTCTAATTGTTATGTATTTTCACATCTTCATTTTTTATTGTCAAGTAAATTTTTATGAATCTATAAAACAATCTGTATTGACAAAGTCAAAATTCCCTGATATAATAAAAACATGTTTAATATTGAAGAAATTTCTTTTGTTTTTAACGGTCGCCGAATTTAGTCGGCGGCGATGTGTTATCTTTTTACCATATTCGCTTGCCTCTGACAGATAACAAAATCTGAGCAGTAAATCTTTATTTTTAAATTTAATCGAAGGGAATAATATGAAATATACAAATATGGTTGGTGACAAGCAAAATTTTATTGTTAAAATTGGAAAAGATATAAATACACAAGATATAGACGAAATGCACACATTGTTAAATTGGGAAAACTATCGGTCTGACCAATGGCCAATTATTAAAAAGCAATCTACATTTATGGTTCAAGTTTTAATTGGCAAAAAAACCATTGGTTTTGCCAGATGTGTGGATGATACAGAAATGTGCATGATTTATGATGTGGTTGTACATCCTGATCATCAAAAAAAAGGTATAGGCACTATTTTGATGAATGAAATCTTAAAATATGTAAAAACACAAAACTTTGCTTCGGTCAGTTTGTTCTACTACATCAAAAACAAGGGTTTGGATAGCTTCTATCGGAAGTTTGGATTTGAAATTGTTCCTAATGCCATGCGGTTGAAAAAATGAAAAATTAAATCTGTTTAAAAAAATTAACATAAACAGCGTTGGGGTTTATTACCCTTGTCAAAATATAAAAACCGGCGTATCAAACACCGGTTTTAAAAATTGGTGGTGTTACTTGATTTTTGAACGAAAAGGATGCATTTATCCTTTGTTTTTGGGGCATTTTGCAAATGACTTGTATGCAAAATAAATCCTTGACTTTTGAAGTAATTTGTGTTATAATCCACTTCAGTTAACGGGGCGAACTATGCCCTGTTTTTTATTGCCCGTAAGGAATGACCCTTGCGGGCTTTTTTATTAACTGAAAGGAAAACAAATGAAATTAAATATTATTGTTTCAGATTACACTTATATGAAAGACACTTATTGTATCGCAGGATGGAGTCCTAGCGAACAGCGCATGCGCAGATTGATGATTAATGGGCATCATTGGTCTGAAGAAGAAGCAAAACAAGTAAAAGGGCATTCATGTATTCAAGTTGAAACAATGTCAATCCCACCAGAGGAAGGTCGCGATTATCCTCACAAAAAGGAAGATACTTGGATTTCTGAAAATATTATACCTCTATATCATTACGATACACCCGCAGATCTTGCTTATGAATTGGAAGATAGTTTATCAAAGAATATTGCGATTATTTTTAATGGGCATTTAAAAGAAAATTCGTATGTTTTGCCCGGAACAAAATGTGTATCTTTGGGGGCGATTAAAGTTCCGGCTCAAAACTTGGAATTTTATAAAGATAGTGAAAATAAGTTACGCATTAAAATTCGGGACAATGATGGAGAAAAGTATGATTTACGTATTACATGTCGTTATTTAAGAGATGTTCTTGATAAAATGAATGGCCTAAAAAAATTAAACGAACAACTAAAAGAAATGACTTTTGCTCATGTACGTGTAGGACTTGCAAAACCATATTACAAACAAAACAACCATTGCTTTTTAATGTGTAATGGTGTATTCTTATATTAAGAAAGGAAAACGATGCGTCTTTATACAATTGGCTTTACTGGGAAATCTGCCAGAGAGTTTTTTACCATTTTAAAACACTCTGATGTTAAGAAAGTGATTGATGTTCGCTTGTGGCCCAATACTCAATTATCTGGATTTTCAAAATCAGAAGATTTGGCTTTCTTTTTAAAAGTCCTGTGCCATATTGATTATGAACATAGAAAAGAGTTTGCACCAACCGCCACACTTTTAAGAGATTATAAAGACGGGCGTGTTACTTGGGATGATTATGTTGTGCAATATGATAGCATTTGTCATGCACGTCATTTTACATTGACGCCAGATATGGATAACTGTTGTTTTTTATGTGCAGAACCGATACCTGAAAAATGCCATCGGCGATTGCTGGTGGAATATTTGGCAAAGCAAGGACAGAATGTGGAAATTGTGCATTTGTAATTATGATGACCTTAAAAATTTTCTGGGATGATCAAAAAAGTGTGTATGATTTGGGTGTGATGCGATTACTTACTTTTCGTTCAAAAATCAAGTAACACCTTGCATACAGTTGTATGTAGGTGATTTTTTCATTTTCTACGGAAATCAGCATATATTCATTTACTTTTGGCCCTTTTTGTAAATGACTTGTATGCAAAAATAGTGTTGGTTATCGTCAAAAATATGTCTTTTCAAAATATAAGTTGATAAACCTTTCAACAAGAGCATATATGGTGATGTCATCAACTGAAAGGAGAATACATGGAAAAACAACTTAAACTCTTGGCTCAAATCATCCTACCAACGCTCTTAAACGTATTGAAAAATAAGAAAAAAGGTAAAAACCGCCACCTAAGTTGAACTTTCTTTTTGAAAAAGTTTAAGACAGTGAATATACTACACCTCTGGTAGAGCCGATTTTGTTTAGGTATCCTTTTTTAACAAGAGTCTGAACCGCTTTGCGGACAGTTTCTTGATTCTTTCCAGTTTTTTGAACAATGGTCGCAATGCCTAGCTGTGAATTCTCTGCAAACAAAGCCAAAATCTCCTGAGAGGTCGCAGATAATTTTTCTCTATCCGCCTTGCGAGTTGTAGCAATTGTCTTTTCCAGAACGCGTTTTTGTTTTTGCAAAGCGGTCACAAAAAATGTCAGCCATGGCTCATAATCTACTTTGTCCGACCAAGTTGTTTTTTGTGTACCTCTCAAAGCTCTGTAATATGCATCTTTGCTGGCTTCTATAACAGATTCCATAGACGCATAAGGCATATAGGTATAGTTATTTCTTAGCATTAACAACACAGTTAAAGCACGTGATAACCGACCGTTTCCGTCTGTAAATGGGTGAATAGATAAGAAATGCACAATAAACACACCAATCGTAATAATGGGGTGCAAGAAATGATCCCCTAATGTATCATTTGTCCACTTAACCAAATCGCTCATCATCTGAGGCGTATCAAAAGGTGTTGCTGTTTCAAAAATGGTGCCGATTTCTTTTCCCTTTGCATCATAGGCCGCTACCCGATTGCTGTCTTTTTTGTATTCCCCGCGATGACGCTCATCTTTGGTGGAGTGTTTTAACAGCACCATGTGCAATTGTTTGATGTAGTTTTCTGTTAAAGGAATATCTTCATAATTTTCAAAAATAGTATTGATTAAGTCAGCATAGCCTGCAACTTCTTCTTCATCACGAGATTTGAAAGATTTTTTGTTAATATGGTTAAATACCTCTTCAACTTCGGCATCAGATAACTTATTGCCCTCTATTCTGTTGGAAGATCCTACAGATTCTATTGTGGCAACCCGTTTCATAATGTTCAACTCTGCAGGGGTCAATTTTCCCAGATTCACATGCCAGGATCCAACAAATTGATCAATCTCTGCAATTTTGTTCAGTATGTCCGGTGTAATCACAATATCTTTAATTTTGGGCATATTTTATCCTTTGTTTTACCAGATATTACCAGATATTCCCAGATAAGTCAAGAAAAAAATGATAGGTTGATTTTTTTTGTTTTTGGTTGTAGACCAATTTAATTATTGAATTTCCTCAGACTTTTTGTTACTCTAAACAACAGGATGAATTTTGTGACTTATACGATTAAAATTGGAAATGACATTCATACGGCAGATATTGATACTTTTATCACATATTATCAAAGGAGATTATGATGCATTATGAATATGTAGAAGTAAAGACGGAACAAAATATCTTTTTAAGTGGATTTCATGCTAAAGAGGGTCATAAATCTTGCGTTTTATTTATCCCGGGATTAGCCGGCAGTTTTATGGAAAGTAAATTTGCACGGGAATTAGCCAGAGCGTGCATTGAAAACAAAATAGATTTCCTGTTTGCCCATAATCAAGGTTCCTTTCAAATAATCAGCTTCCCTTGCTTAAAAGAAGATGAAAAGCTCTCCAATATCATGAAAGGGGCAGCTTATGAATACTTTGAAGATTGTGTTTATGACTTGGATGCTTGGTTTTCCTTTCTTAAAGATTATGAGGATGTTTATGTGATTGCACACAGTTTGGGATGCAATAAAATCGTTCATTATTTACAAAATCATCAGCCAGCGCATCTTAAAAAAGTGGTGTTGCTTGCCCCTCAGGATAATGTGAATTTTCCCAAATTGCCCATGCATGAGGGAATGTTGGATGAGGCCAGTGAAAATATCAAGGCGGGGCAACCGGATAAGCTTCTAACCAAAAAATTATTAGGGGGATGTGTCATTTCTTCTCAAACCTATTACGATTTCATTACAGATTCTAAAATCAATAATATTCCCTATAAGACACCAAATGGAGATATGAGTGCCTTGGAAACAATTGTTTATCCCACTCTGGTAATCATTGGATCCAAGGAAGATGAAAAAGCGGATGAATATATGCAAAAAATTGCAAATACCTTGCCAGCGGGGCAATCTGCAGTAATTCCTGAGGCAAACCATGTATTCAAAAATCAGGAAAAAGCCTTATCCGATACGGTTATTTCATTTTTAAAG
>JAZQUH010000039.1:0-207433 GCA_045631185.1 Alphaproteobacteria bacterium
CTTCGTCTGAAGGCTCTCTTTCAAGCCAGCAGTATAATTCGCTTTCCATAAAATAGGCATCTTTACGAACCCATCCGAATTTTATCAAGACTTCCTCAACTTCGCCTCGGTGTAGCTCATAGGCGATTAAGGTCTGTAAGATGTTCTTTTTTTCTTTTGCCATTTTAATGCTCCTTTTGTTAGGTTTTGCTAGGCTATCCTTGCCTTTGCTTACACCTACAGTATTGCTTGGAATTCGAATTATATCCAGTTAATTCTGCATTTATTTTGAAAATAAGTGCTTGTTTTTCAATAATTTTTATCATTTTATCGTAATTTCAAAACGACTGGCTTCACTTTCGGGCTTTTTGAGCAAAACGCCATGCTTTTCAAGGACTGTGGCGATTTCATCCACGTCACCGGTCCATGCTAAATAACATTCACCGTATCTCATTAGATCCTCATTATCCTGTGCGTGGTAAAAGACTACCTTGGCTTTATCCATTGGAACGGCCGCCCAAGCACAACTTTGGCAGCATTTGAAGTTCTGTCTTGCAAAATACCCCAGTTTGCGTAACTCTTTAAAGGCGTTGTTTAAGTTTTCTTTATTGTAAAACATGGTAACCTCCTTATTGTTTAATCCCTAAGTAACGGCAGTAATCTGAGCCTGAAGGATCGGCGTAAAGCGTTTTGTGGCCCTTGCAGGTTAAGGCGATGACCTGTCTCATCCCGTCGTCATCGTAGCCGCCTTTGCCGGTTAAAAACCCGTAATCGGCCACCGGGTTTTCACAAACCGCTTTATAAGCTTCTTCGTCTAAGCGGATGGTTTCGGCGACCTTAACTTCGGTTGCTTCGTTGCCGTATCTTTTGGTTAACTCCATGACTTCTTCTAAGTCACTCGGTTTGCGTACTAGGTAGGTTTTAACTGTTTTCATTTTAAGCTCCTTTTGTTCTTGTTTTTCTAGGCTTTCTCTGCCTTTCCTTACAATTACATTGTTGCTTGTAATTCGAAATTTATCCAGTTAATTCTGCATCATTTTCGGTTATTTCTGCTTTATTTTCAATAAGTTGGGCTTTATTGCCGGTATATTCCTCCCAACGCCGGATGATTACGTCGCAAAACTTCGGATCTAGCTCAATTAATCGGGCAGAACGACCCGTTTTTTCGCACGCAATCAGCGTCGAGCCGGAGCCTCCGAAACCATCTAAAACGATATTCCCGATTTTTGAGCTGTTATTTATAGCTCTTTCCACCAGTTCAACCGGCTTCATTGTCGGGTGTAAGTCGTTTTTGACTGGTTTATTATACTCCCAAACGTCTGCCTGATCCCGGTCACCACACCAATGATGTTTTTGTTCGGCATTCCAACCGTAAAGAATAGGCTCATATTGTCGCTGATAATCGGCTCGGCCAAGAGTAAAGGTGTTCTTTTTCCATATGATGAAGGTTGACCACTTGCCACCGGCATTGATGAACGAGTTATAAAGGGTATGCAGTTCAGATGAACTCATGCACACATAGGCGGCACCTTTACAATACATCATCATATTGGATAAGCTATCCGTCAGAAACTGAGCAAAACCTTCGCCAAGGTTATCATTCATAATCTTTCGGCCACCAAGTGAACCGGCATGATAGCGAATGCTGTCTTTCATGGTGGAGCCATAGTTCACGTTATATGGAGGGTCTGTGAAAATCATATCGGCGACTTCGTCCTGCATTAGCTTTTTAACGTCATCTATCATGGTGGTATCACCACAAATCAAACGGTGTCGGCCCAGTTGCCAAATGTCACCACGTTTTGTGACCGCTTCCTCGGGTGCTTCCGGAACTTCGTCGTCATCTGTATTACCGGACGACTTTTCCTCACCGAATAATTGGATTTCATTCAACTCGTCCGGGTTAAACCCAAGCAGATTCAAATCAAAGTCCAATTCCGAGAGTTCTTCCATTTCAAGGTGGAGCATCTCTTCATCCCATCCGGCATTTAGAGCAATCTTATTGTCGGCAATGACCAAGGCCCGGCGTTGTGTTTCGGTTAAGTGAGGCAACCTGATGACTGGAACCTCTGTCATGCCAAGACGTTGTGCGGCCATAAGGCGACCATGACCGGCGATTATAACATCATCATCTCCAATCAGGATTGGGTTTGTGAAACCGAACTCCTTAATGCTTGCCACAATTTGGGCGATTTGTTCATCGTTATGTGTCCGAGAGTTTCGGGCATATGGGATGAGCTTTTTGGTAGGATATTTTTCATTAAATTCCATGTAATTCTCCATAAAAAATGCAAAGTGACCAGCCAGATTTTGAAATGACCAGCCAGAAAAAATAAGACACCCTCAAACCCCAATAAACACAAGGGTTTCCGAGTATGGGTGACCAGTAAAGAAAAAGGTGTTTCGCTAGAAAAATCGGGCGGCTTGCGTCCCCGCATACGAACAGAGCCCAGGAAGGACCCGTTGCCCCGGAGCTGTCCAAGATAGTATCTCGTTAGTATGATACTAACCACCCAAACGGGCCAAAACCCGAGAGAGTATGTTGATAGTATGATACTAACCGGGTAATCCGCCTGAAAACCGAGATACCGTCTTGATAGTATGATACTATCTGCCTATTGTGACGGGACGGTCGGGCTATGGTTTATCATAGCGAACATATATGCAAATCTATGCGAATATATGTCCGATATATGTGCAATATAGGGCGATATTCCGTCAGAATAGCCCATATATATGTCTTATATGTGAGGCAACACCGACATATAATGTTATATGTTCGCATAGTATGATACTATCCGGCAATTCTGCCCAAAAGTCGGGATTATATGTCGTTAGTATGATAGTATCTCCCAAAATCCCCGGATCTTGGTTTCTGAAATGGGGGAACAAGATACCAAGATTTCCGGGTTCTGACTATCTGAATTTCAAAGTCAGATACCAAGATTTCGGGATATTATTTTCAGAAGTGGCGGATTTCCGGGCTTCTTCGGGTCTGATATATAATTTCAGACATTCAGATTTCGGATTTCTGAAAATCTGAAACACCAATTCAGATATTCAGATTTCGGAATTCTGAGCATCTGAACCTCAAATTCAGATACTCAGATCCGAGGGTTATACCAAACCATTTCGGCATAAACGGGCGAAAACCGGCTTTGTTAAATCCAATTCTTCGGCCAGTTCAATCGGAGTTTTGGCCACCGAGATGGCGGTATTTGTCTCGACACCTGACTTGATAGTCTTCACAACTGCACTGGGCAGTTCGGCACGACCGATGCAGGAGGAGAGATAGACAAAGCACTCTTCGTTATCTTCCAAATAACGAAGAGCTAAACGGCGAGCATAGATGTTCAGGGTTACATCTGCCTTGCTGCCGTCTTTAGTCCAAGGCGAGCCACCACCGATCGGACAGGCAGTAGAGTAAAAATCGCAGGCCAATTTGCGACCGGTAATGCCGCAGTCTGCGATGGAGGAATGCAATTTGAAACTTCCGGTGCCGTTAACAATGATGTTGTCGGGCTTTTCTCCGAGTGTTTCAACGATAAAATCTGTTAAATCTTCCGGTTCTTTCATTGGAATGGCAACAACAGCCGTTTCAATTCGGCCGTAGTCGTTTAAGGTAATCTGTGTTTTAATGTCAATTCCAAGGTTTTGGCTTTGACGAGCCTTAATA
Source organism: Alphaproteobacteria bacterium (assembly GCA_045631185.1). Lineage (GTDB taxonomy): Bacteria > Pseudomonadota > Alphaproteobacteria > CAAHEQ01 > UBA3637 > UBA3637. Next base: position 3,656 of record JAZQUH010000039.1, read on the forward strand.
TAAAGGGCATTGTTAAGGGTGCGAGCGAGATAAAGCTCTCGGTTTATCAGGCCTTCACCTTTACAGGCATAACCGACAAATACACCTTGGTCACCCCAACCATTGGCCACAACACCTTGGTTGATGTCTGCGGACTGCTGCCCGATGAGGTTGATGACTTCGATTTTACGAACATCTATGGCATTTTGGCCCCAAACTTCGGCATATTTTTCATCATAACCGATATCTCTCAGGGCATTTTTAACGAACTCTTTGACATCTGACAGGACAACTTTTCCTTTCACTTCGCCACCTAAAACAACGGTATTGTCTTTAACCATAACCTCAACGGCGTATTTGACGTCCGGGTCTTGGGCGATCATGCGGTCAAGGATATAACTGGAAATATAGTCGGCCGTTTTGTCCGGATGTCCGAGCGAAACAAACTCTGCTGTTTTTTTCATCTTTTCTCCTTTTTGCTTATAAAAAAAGGCCCGACAGATGAACTGCCGAGCCGGATGCTATATGTAAAAATGTATAAACGGGACGATTACGTAGAACCATCCCGATTATACCCTTATTTATAGCGATTTCTTTTGAAAGTGTCCACTCATTTTTTGCACTCTGCATTTTTCCTTTCCTTTTAGGTAAAACTCAATCTTTACAATGGCTTTATCATACTTGAGCATTAACCTTGTTCTGCAAATGCCAAATTCTCGGCATAAAATTTTCCAAGGAATTCGGTTGGCCCGTTTCCAAACAAGGCGGCGTTCATCAATCTCTAAAAGTGGTATCCATTCTAAAGTGACAGTCTCCCATAAACTGACCTGTGCCTGAGTTGGACGTGGTCGAACCGGTCGGCGGTCCATCAGGGCGATTTCTTGCGGCGTGTATATAATCTCGGGCATCAAGCACCGATATTTGGGAGAACGGACAGGCGGCAACAACCGGTCAACATAGGCGGCTGTTTCCAAGTTTGCTTTGATTTCTGCGATGGTCTTAGGTTTCATCCGGCACCACCTTTACTTTGCTAAGCACATCATGACAGATGTCCGTCATAGTCTCCATTTCCGAGTAAGCGAGACCGTTTTCCTTGCAAAACCATTTCCGGACGGCTTTACGCCAGTCAACGGCAATGTATTTCTTGCCGTTCATCCAACCACGTTCTTCGTTCCACCGAACGAAAGCAACTGGGTCAATTGTATATCCACTTCGTTTGCAGTATTCAGCCACTTCTTCAATGCTTGGAGCACCGACATATCCGGACTTATCCACATTTTCCGTCTCTTTATTTTTATTATTTTTAATAAAAACATTTTCAGACTCTTCTCCTTTATCCTTTTCCTTCTCCTTATCAGGTTTTTCGTTGGCGGAATTTGGAGGTGGTTCTGAAACCTTAAGGTTTTCTTTTTCACGTTTTGGACGACCACCTTTAGAGCCGCCAGCCTTACGTTTTTCGCAGGTTTCAAAATATTTGCGATTGTTTTCATCGATGCCTGCTTGCAAAAAATTAAAACGGTCTTGAACTTTTTCCGATAAATTTTTTGTAATTTTTCCGTACAGAGCGTATTCACAAAGAGCCTTAATTAATGTTGCACATTCACAATTTGTGAAATTATACACAGAAGCAAGGAACTCCGCCGGATAAAACACGAATGACGTTTTTCTATCCATTTAGTCCTCCTTTGAAAGATCTACGACCATGATGACTGTCTTAGGTGGCATCTTTCCTGTTTTTTTATATTCAGCACTTGTTTTAATTCGGCGAATACCTTGAAGCCATTTAAGTGAAAGCAAGGCTCTGCGATAAGCACGAGTTTTTTGACGGCCGATTTCCTTCAGCTCGTTAATTTCCTCACGTACTTCATTCTCCCAAAAGATGAGTTGGCTGGTATCCATGGCCATTAACTTATCAACGGGAATGGTTTTAATCATTTCATAAACAGTATTTTTCGATTTTCTCATAGCTTTTTATCCTTTCATGTTTGGTTGCTACATGAGGTAAAAATCCACGAGCTCGATTTTTCGTCTTGAAAAAATGCAAAAAAATGAAAATATTTTATAACTCTTTGTATTTCAATGATATTATTTTAGCATTTTTTTGAGTTTTTCACACAAATACCCATAAAATTCATTTGCTACATGTAATTTTTTTCTTGCCTCCGTTATGCTATAGCCACTTAATAGTAATGATAAGAATTCTTGTTCTTTCTGCTTAAGTTGATTGAAAACCTTATTAATAACGATATTATTTTCTAAATCTTCTAAACAAAAGTCCGACCTAACTTCAATGCCTTTTTCCTCTGACATACTATTTAATGACTCATTAAAAAAAACTCCCGACTTCATGCTAAATAGTCGGGAGCGAAGTATTTGTTGTGCCTTTCGTTTTATGGCTATAAAAAGCAGCTCATCAGGTATGTCTTCATCCTTTTTATAAAATCGTTCAATATAAAAAAGAGCGAGCTCCTGAAGAAGGTCATCTCGCTCTTGAAACTGAAACAAATTTGTTCTGTATAAACTTGCTACATGAATTCGAATGTAACGTTCAATTTTAGATGGAATACCACCGCTATGTTTTTTCAACATATATCATCCTTTCGTAAAAAATTTTGGGGGAATAGTTACGAAAAAATGATATGCTTTTGGATATATAAACGAAAGGATTAATTGACTTTTTCAGCAAAAAAACAGGTTTTAATATACCCCGTTATGTAAAAGCATAAAAGCGTATGAAAACATATACATACGCTTATATGGTGGCTGTGGAAAAATTAAAACGAATCGTGTTTGAAACCGTATTTTTTGAGTTGGTCACTCCATAAAACGGGGATTTGTGAGCGTGTAAAATTTTGTAAATTTAATAACGGAGGCTGAGTTCCATCTAAGATGGCTTGTATGATTTCTGGAGCAAGATAACACAACTTTAAGATGCGTCCCATATACGTCCTATCAAACTTTTCTTTTTTGGCCAGTTCTGCAATGTTAAGACCTGTTCGTTCTTGAAGTTCTTGCCATCTAAAAGCTTGAGAAATGGCTTGTATCATTGTTTCATCTTTACGAGGAGCATTTGGATCGGGTAATGGTTCAACTATTTTTATACGGCCACGTTTTCTTGCAAAAGTGACGTTATAGGTAAATTCAAGTGTTTTTGCGTTATATCCATTTTCTCTCACTTTGATGTTGTCATCTAGCAAGGAAATCCCGAAAGGTTTAAAACGTATTATAATTCGGTCTCTTTTAATTAATACGCCAGCAATCAATTTATTTATTATATTCTGTATCGTTACAGGTTCGAAATGTTCAAAAACCTTGTCCATTGACTGAACGATGTCATAAATTTCTTTAACTCCGTATCCATCTTTATGTTTTTTAACCTGATGGACAAGTTCTTGAATAATTTCGGGGGAGCGAAAGGCCGCTTTTACTTTTTCTAAGACAAAGCTGTCTAATTCGCCAGCAGGTACGCTTCCAACTTTACAAAGATGGTATCCTTCTTTAATGGCTTTAATTGAGGTGTAATATTCATAATATTTATTTTTCTTTTTGCACCGGGTAGGCGACATAGCCCCACAGCATTCACACTCAACAAGTCCTTTTAGTAAAGAATTCTTTATTGAACGAGAAGGTGCAAATCTATCTCCACGATTTAGCCTTTTTAATTCTTGGACCATGTTCCATAATTTCATAGGAATGATAGGTTTATGTTGACCGTCATATAATTCTCCCTTATGTTGAATTTTCCCAATATAAATTGGGTTTCTAAGCATGTTGTTTATCATAGCATGATTAAAACTCAAAGCGACTTCACCACTGCTATTTCTAACTTTTCGTGGTTTTGAATGATAGCCCAGCTCATTGGCATTTCGACTAACTTGAACTTCAGATCTACAACGTAGATACTCTTCAAATATATAACGAACAATTTTTGCTTCCTCATGGTTAACGATTAGTTTTTTCTTCTCGACATTATATCCTAGAGGAACACTTCCACCAGTCCACATGCCCTTTTTCTTAGTAGCCGCAATTTTATCTCGAATACGTTCAGCACTAACTTCTCGTTCAAATTGGGCAAAAGATAGCAAGATGTTTAGGGTTAATTTACCCATTGAATCACAGGTGTTAAAGTTTTGGGTTACAGAAACAAAGGAGCAGTTATTGGCATCAAGAATTTTAATCAATTGTGAAAAATCAAGAAGTGAACGAGTTAAACGGTCAATTTTATAAACGACAATCATATCAACTTTGCCATTTTCAACATCTTCTAATAATCGTTTCAGAGCAGGCCTTTTTAAGCTTCCGCCACTAAAACCACCATCATCGTAGTGTTCAGGGATTAACTCCCAACCTTGGTTCTTTTGACTTTTGATGTAGTTTTCACCAGCTTCTCTTTGAGCCTCAAGAGTATTAAACTCTTTATCAAGCCCTTCTTCTGTTGATTTACGTGTATAGATTGCACACCTGATTACATTCTGTTCCATTTTTGCTCCTTACTTTTTTTCTAATCCAAAAAAATAATTGCCCGATATTTTTGAGCCAGTTATTAGTTTTGCGATGCTTGATAGACTTTTAAATTTCCTACCATTGTATTCGAAAGCCCCATCTATAATTTTAACAGAGTGTTCAACTCCTTTATATTCTCGAATAATTCGAGTGCCTGATGGAGGTAATTTAGCTTTTGGGGTTGTAACCCCAATTTCAGCTATCATTTTCTTGGTTGAAACACTCAGCCCTCCGAATGCCAATTCTTGCATCCGGTAAGCAATACGTGAAACATAAAAGTCCTTCTTCTGAACGCTACATTCCGTTTTGAAGTGTTGTTTCCAAAGTTTCCGCAGCTCCTCAATTGGGAGTGTTTCAAGTCTAGCGATTTCTAAAGCTATTTGCATTTTCGACTCCTTTCGATTTGTTTACAACACAATGAATGCTTGGATTTTCATTTATATCCAGTTCTTTCTCAACAATTTCGCCACTTTCTAGCTTATTTAAATAGGCTAAAAAATCCGGCAAAACGATTTTTACTAATTCTTCGATTTTGGTCATCTTGACCTCCTTTCGATAAGTAAAAATCCACGAGCTCGATTTTTCGTCTTGAAAAAATGTAAAAAAAATGAATTATTTTATAAATAATTGAAAATAAACAAATAAATTTTTGTAAAAACATTCCAAATTTTATGTTTTTGGTGTGCCTGATAGGTTGTGGAAAGTTGCACACATCATATTTTTTTTACAAATCTAATAAAAAAAAGCTTGTAAATTACAAGCTTTATGAGTAGAATATTTTTTATAGCGAGGTTGATACCTTGGGGACATGGTGTTCTGGGTTTAATAGTAGTCACCTCGACCATTTCAAAAGCAACGCCCGTTTGGGCGTTTTTTTTTGAAATAGGGTGATGGTTTGAAGCCACGAAAAAGTGGGTTCAATCGCAGGAAAAAGGCGGATGGAAAGACGCCGGTTTTATGAAATAAAATTTTCCAAGATCAGCGTCAGCAAAATCCCATCCCTAAACAGCCATTTTTGCAAATTTACGAACTTTTAACGTGAGAAATCCTTTGGATAACCATAATAAATTTTTGTTTTATTTGATAGAAGATTAAAATCACTACTTAGTGCACATACACCAACAGCTTCATCCCCTTTTATTTTAACACCTGTTATTTGCCTTTTAGCAGAACAACGATTACATTCTTCCTGTGTTGCAATCACCGAGTCTTGAATATCACACGGTAAACAATTATGATTTCCAATGAACATATTTTGTTGTTGATGACATTGAATTTTGAATTCCGAAGTTGGTTTCAAAACTTCATGTGAAAAATCCAAATTGTTGTATTCGTACCACGGATTTTTAATGAGTACTGATGGTATCCCATAAACAAGATTGTAAACATCTGAACTAGCACCGACAACAAATCCGGTGGCTGCACCTATAAGAGCCGTGAAAGGTGCAAAAATTATTCCGGTTAAGCCACCATACATTGGAATAGCTAGACCCGTGAAAGCCCCTTCAATTGTTCCTCTTATAGTATTTGTTGGTGGTAAAAGAAAAATAGCACTTATTTCCCCCCTTTTTTCAAAAGTAGATATCTTTCCTTCTCGAAAATTTGCCCACTTTTCTTTTGTAAAACGACTTGGAACTTCAATTTTCTTGTCTTCAAAACCTTCTTTGGACAAGGTTATAATTAATGATTTATGGGATCTATCAACTGTTATTTTGTGTTCTTTTTCTTCATACCCTTCAATTTTGAAAGTTGTTCCATCAGGATAGTTGATAGAAAGTGTTTGTTCTGGATTATAATATTTTGGTTGAGTAGTATTACATCCAGATAAACAAAATATACAAGCTAATAATAATTTCTTCACTTTTAATCTCCTATTTTCATGATACCTTAATCGAAAAAATTTAGCAAGCAATATTTATTGGCTCGTGAATTGAGTATCCCTCCGACCATTTCAAAAGCAACGCCCGTTTGGGCGTTTTTTTTGAAATAGGGTGATGGTTTGAAGCCACGAGAAAGTGGGTTCAATCGCAGGAAAAAGGCGGATGGAAAACGCCGGTTTTATGAAATAAAATTTTCCAAGGTCAGCGTCCGCAAAATCCCATCCCAAAACAGCCATTTTTGCAAATTTACGGACTCTTGAATCAACAATTCCGCCTAAATTTCAAACAGCGTTTGTCGGAGCAAACTTATTTTCAATAAGGCTCATTGCTTTACGCATCCAAAACATTCACTGGATGTTTTGGCTTTACGCAGTCTTTAAAATCAATGTAGGTGCTCTGGGAACCCAAAACCACCATCCCAGAAAAATTTATTCTAATTCGGGAGTCTTTCTCATTGGAAGATAAAATTTTTCTTCGGCTTTATAAATAAGGCGTTCCCCATTTTTAGGGGGTGGAATCACGATACGGCGCTTACCATCTTTAAAAGAAATCTCGTGCATGGGATAAAGGCCTTCAAAATTTTCCTCCACACCATGTACCACCAAACCTGGATCCCAAAAATAGCGACCACGTAAACCGGATAAATCTCCCCCAGAAAAACAATATTCAGTCATGTGCCCCCAACTACGTGGATGTTCATAATCCTCTGGACGTGTATACATTTCGCAAGAAAGATATTTTTTCTTTTTTTCCTTATCTTCTTCAATTGTTGAATGAAAGGTTTGCATATTTTTTAACAAATTAGGAACATTCAAAGCAAACAAGCGGGCACTTTGTATTGGGGATTTTTTAGATAAAGGTGACTGTTTTAAAAGACCCGTTATTGCATCTCCTTTCCATTTGAATAAGTAGCCAGACATCAAGTCTAACTTTTTATCTTTAAATGGAGAAACAATCGCTTTCCAACATTCGGTATCACGTAAAATTTCATATTCATTTGTTCCCAATTGTTTTTTTAAAAAAGCTTCATAATCATCCAAATTATGACGTTCATACATTTTAGGTTTTGTTTCATAAATAAGTTCAGGCCACCGTAATTTTACCGTGCGAGTAATGGCCACCAACCACGCATCCTTTGGCGTTTTTACCAAAGCGCAAATTGGAGCACCCGACATGGCTTCAGAGTAAGAAGCTCCTTTCTCTTCAAAAAAATTCTTCCAAGACCCTCCTTGACAAGGATTTTGATGCGGAGAAAGTGTTGGACGTTTTGTATTTGCAATAAATAAATCAATCATCTGGCGCAAAATTTCCTCACGTGGCAGAACATGATGAATACTTTGAATTTCCTGATAAGCAGGTTGTGAAGTATTTGTTTTTAAGCACAATAGAAATCCTAAAATACCGTTTAAAAAAGATTTCTTTTGGGAAACAGGGGGATTTTCATAAGGAATAACTTCGTTTGACATGGCGATAACCTCTTGATGAGATTATACTTCAAAAAACAACAATTGTCAATTTTTGTGCGCTCGTGAATTGAGTATCCCTCCAAGCATTTCAAAAACAACGCCCGTTTGGGCGTTGCCTTGGAAATAGGGTGATAGATTAAACACGTGAAAAAGAGGATTCAAATGCCAATCCTAGGGCAAAAAATCTTTTCTATTTGGTAATGCAATAACTATTTAAAGAGATAGTTGAAATTTTAATAATCATCATTTGGGATGATTGCTTTGGCGAATTTTTTTCCACGTTTGACTTTTTTCAATTTTAAATCTGGAATGGCGGCAACAATAGAATCATGCAAGGGTTTTAACGCATTTGTATAAAAATGATCCACTCCGTCTAATAAACGATAGTCAATGTTTATGTTTTCTGTGCAATCTAATTCTTCGGCTAAATAAGCCACTGTTTTTTCGTCAACAATAGTATCGGCACTACCTTGTACGATAACGCCAGAAGCGGGGCAGGGGGATAAGAAATTAAATTCATATAAGTTTGTTGGTGGTGTTACAAAGACAAAACCTTGAATTTCAGGGCGACGCATCAAAACTTGAGCCGCTATCCATGAACCGAAAGAATATCCGGCAATCCAGCATTTGTTAGAATCAATATCATGCGATTGTAACCAATCTAAAGCTGCAATTGCGTCTAATAATTCTCCAGCACCTGTTCCATCCATTTGTCCTTGAGAACGACCAACACCATGATAATTAATACGTAAAGCCGAAAAACCCAAATTAACAAACGCTTGAAAGGTCGCATAGGTTACTTTGTTATTCATTGTTCCGCCTTGAATAGGGCTGGGGGGTAAAACTAAAACAAAGGGAGCTTTTGGATTTTCGGATTCAAAAAAACGCCCCTCTAAACGACCAAAGGGCCCCTGAAAAAAGACTTCTGACATGATGACCTCCTGATAAACGGAATGGAATATTATTTGAAAAATAGCATATTTTTGCGTAAAAATCAAGTTTTTTGTTGACAACTATAAAAAAGTAGAGTAAAATACGCTTACTCAGGCGGAATAGCTCAGTTGGTAGAGCAGAGGAATCATAATCCTTGTGTCGGGGGTTCAAGTCCCTCTTCCGCTACCAAATAAAAAGAGTCATCAGAAACGATGACTCTTTTCTTTATTAGTAATAGAGATTTTTATTTTGTAGGGCTGACCACCAAACTCATGTTACGACCTTCCAATTTGGGTTGGCCTTCTGTTTTGGCGATATCGGCCACATCTTGAGCGGCACGATTTAAAACTTCAGCGCCTAAATCCTGATAGGACATTTCACGTCCACGGAAACGAATGGTGAATTTAACCTTATTGCCTTCGGCCAAAAACTTTTTGGTGTTACGCATTTTAAAACCATAATCGTTTTCGCCAATGTTAGGAGTGAATTTAATTTCCTTTGTTTCCTGAACTTTTTGTTTTTTCTTGGCTTCACTTTTACGTTTTTGTAATTCGTATTTATATTTGCCGGCATCAATAATCTTACAAATAGGCAAATCACCATTTGTGGCAATTTCAACCAAATCAAGACCAGCATTCTCGGCACGGCGCATCGCTTCACGAATAACAACAACACCCACATTTTGGCCGTTTTCATCGATTAACCGAACCTGTGGTGCTGAAATTTTATGATTGACGCGTGGTTCATCGGATTTTCCCGTATTGGCCGCACGGGGAGCGGGATTAAATATATTAGCGATAGCTTGGTTCCTCCAAAAAAAATTAATAACAGGTCTATTTTAGTATTTTTTTTAAAGACTTTCAAGTTTTTTTTTGCTATAATATATTTTATGAAGTTGTTGAGGAAGATTTTTTTGCTTTTAACTATCGTTTTTTGGGGAATTGGTGCTTGGGCGCAAAATTTTTCAGAGAGCGGTGTGGGTAAATGGGAAAAACTGCCTTTTGGCCAGGTGCGTTTGTTGTCATGTACGACAGGTATTCAAGACAGAAACATAATGGTCGGTGGATTGCAGGTAAAGATAAAAGATGGGTGGATATTACATAAACCAGATTTAACCCCATTGTTTGAAGATGCAATGGTTGAATATCCGATACGTCCTAATCCTGTTCAAACAAAAGAATATACAGATGATGTATTTATTCCGATTATTTATAACATAGATGGGAAAAAAGATTTTGTTTTTGGCGTTCATGGGAATTTAAAAGGTTGTTGGGATGATAATTGTTTGGATGTACCGATTCGTATAGCTTTACCCTTGGATGAAAAAGAAAGCAAATATACATCCTATTGTGCCTATATTATGGAGCAAGTGAATTCGGTTCCTCGTCCTATTTCAAATGTATCTTATGGTAAATGGTTAAATGATTCGACGGCTCTATTAAGTTTTAAACTTCCAGATATAACTCAGGCCTTTTTGCAAAATGAAAATGGTTTTGATTTTAGAATTTTAGAAACTAAGTTTTTAAAAGATGAGATTCAATTTAAAGTATCTTATCCGCAAAAATGGCAAAATAATACGATGCAGGATTGGGTCTTAATTACCAATCAGGGTGTTTTTCGGGTGCCTGTTGTTTTAAGTTCAAAACCAATACCCCAAACACCAAAAGATAAACCTTGGGGAATGTTTGTTTTGAGTGGGCTTTTGTTGTTCATCTGTTCACCGTTTTTCATTTTATTCGGCACATCCTTTTTAAAAAATAAAAAACAATTGCGGCAACAATGTGTGCGTGCCATTATTGCATCAAGCATTTTAATTCCCATCTTTTGTTTTATGCCAAATATCAACGAAATGGATATCTTATTCCCTTGGGTTTGGATTGCGATGGGAATTACTTTAATATTTATCCCCCGTTTTGTGTGGTGGACAGCGTTGTTGTTTGTTGTTTGGCCTAAACCGATTTTAAACGAGATGACAGAAAATTTTTCGTTATGGTATTTAATCCCATGGTTGGTTATGTGGAATGTATTGCCGTTCGGATTGCTTTATAGATATGCTGATTTTTGGGGCAAAAAAGGCCGTTTCAGTTTAAAGCATGATTTCTTTTTGCATAACTTATTCTTTTTGTTGCCAACCATCTATTTGTTGTTCAGCGGTATTCATTCACATTTTATCAATGTGCCATATGAAAACGCCCCCAAAATGGACAAGACGAGAATCAATGTTATTTGTGAAAAATCGGATTGCCAGAATTGGATGGCATTTTTACCAAGTGTTCGTTTCATCAATCCCAAAAGTAATTTTGGAAAAGAATTACAAAATTTATATAACACGGATAAAACAATCGTTGTTTTTGATGATAGTGGTATTGAGACCGTTTTGACGGATATAACCCCTAAAAAATTAGAAAAATACCTTATTGGTTTGCAAAATTATCGCGCTCAGTACAGGCCAGTTGATCCACCAATTCATTCTGGGGATGACCGGCATGACCTTTCACCCAATGCCATGTGATGGTATGTTTTTGTAAAAGCGGTAAAAGTTTTTGCCAATATTCCACATTTAAAACGGGCTTTTTATCGGCCTTTTTCCATCCTTTTTGAATCCAACCGTCCAACCAACGGGTGGCACCTTCCAATACATATTTGCTGTCGGTATATAAATCCACCAAACATGATTCTTTTAATAAAGAAAGCCCTTCAATAACGGCGGTCAATTCCATTTGATTATTGGTGGTTTGTTTTGCCCCACCGGATAATGTTTTTTGTTTGTCTTTATAAATCAACAAACACCCCCAACCGCCGGGGCCAGGGTTTCCCGAACAGGCCCCATCGGTATAAAGGGTGATATGTTTTTTGGGATTATTCATCCTTATCGTTATCCAAAATAATACGATATAAATCTTTGGGTAAATCCGCCTGGCGCAATTTTTCGGTGGCCTTTTCACTGCGCAACAAACGGGATAAAGAAGCCAAAGCTTTTAAATGATCGGCCCCGGCGTTTTCGGGCACCAACAATAAAAATAACAAATCAACGGGCTTTTTATCCACAGATTCAAAGTCGGTCGGTTTGGTTTTCATAAAGGCACAAAAGATTTTCTTTAATCCTTCCAAACGTGTATGCGGTAATGCTACACCACGACCGATGCCTGTTGTTCCCAAACGTTCCCTTTCCACCAAAGCATTCAGGATAACCATCCCATCCAAGCCTGTCTTTTCGCTGGCCAAATGGGACAGTTTTTCCAACAATTGCTTTTTGGTCAAAGATGATTTTTCAATCAACAGACAATCTGAACTTAAAATGTCTTTTATTTTCATGAAAAACCTTATTTGTTGTATTTCGGATCAACCCAGCCGATATTACCGTCATTACGACGATAAACCATGCTCAATTCACCGTGGGCTGCATTACGGAACAAAAAGGCCGGCAATCCCGCTAAATCCATATGCATTACAGCATCACTGACCGTACATGTGGGCATTTCAGCCTGCATTTCGGCAATAATCACAGGGGCATCACCCATGGGTTCTTCGGCATCCACAGGGGCATCAATAACTGAAACAGCCACTTGTTGCACGGGATCAGCCTGACGGTTGACCATTTTGTTTTTGTATTTTTTCAATTGAACGGCCATTTTACGAATGGCTTCATCCAAAGCACCATAGGCATCATTGGCTGAGGCTGTGGCCGAAACGGTTAAACCTGCCACGGGGCGTGTTGTGATTTCCGTTAAAAATGTTTTACCTTCATGGGACACATGAACGGTGGCATCTGTGGCATTGGCAAAGTATTTTTGCACCACTTCCGAAATGGCCTTGTCGGCATATTCACGCCAGCTGGCCCCTAAATCAATTTGATGACCTGTTAAAGTTATTTGCATTTTTTCCTCTCTTTCGTTATAATAGGTTTCAAGATAAGTAAACCATAGCTTTTTTTTTCGGAATTGTCAAGATGTCTTGTTATTCTCTTTATATTCATTGGCCATATTGTTTGTCAAAATGCCCCTATTGTGATTTTGCCAGTACGAAAATTCACGGTGATGTCAATCGTTTGAAAGCGGGATATCAACGTGATATCAATCAAGCACCCGCCGGAAAATTAAAAACAATTTATTTTGGCGGTGGTACACCCAGTTTGATGCCATTGGATTTTTTGGAATTCTTATTCAATGAAATTCACAAAAAATGGACTTTAACAAATGATTGTGAAATTACATTAGAGGCTAATCCAGATGCCGTTGATTTGAAAAAAATGAATGCCTTTTATCAAATGGGGGTCAATCGGTTATCTGTCGGTGTTCAATCTTTAAACAATCAATATTTAAAATTTTTGGGTCGCACGCATGATGCACAAACGGCATTAAATTGTATCGCTCAGGCACGAGATATTTTCCCCCGTATCAATATGGATTTGATGTATGGATTACCCCGACAAAGCAAAAAAGATTGGGAAAAGGAATTAAATCAGGCTTTATCTTTAAACCTGACACATTATTCTTTATATCAACTGACCATTGAAGAAGGAACTGTTTTTTACAAAAAACAACAACAAACCTGTTCGGAACTGCATGCACGACAATTGTATAAACTGACCGATGAAATAATGAATAATGCGGATGTTCCCGCCTATGAAGTTTCTAACTATGCCAAAAAAGGTTTTGAAAGTCGCCATAATATGACCTATTGGACGGGCGGTGATTATATCGGTATCGGTCCGGCGGCGGCAGGGCGTGTCATGGGATATGCCACGCAAAATGACCGTTCGGTTGGCGGATGGTTAAACGGCAAAAACATATCAGAAAAACTGACAGATGAACAAATCCAAATGGAACGATTGTTGATGGGGTTGCGTTTGCGTCGGCATTTTTATCCCACCCAAAATCTGAATCCTGAAAGCGTTAAAGCAGCCCTTCAAAAAGACTGGATTATTCAAACACCTCAGGGGATACAGGCGACATTAAAGGGGATTCTGATGTTAAATCAGTTGATTGCATTGTTGGCGTAAACCAAAAATCCAACGGTTGTGCCAAATCTTCAAATTCGGTTGGGGCTGGTTTTATTTCAATGGCTGTTCTGTTTTTCTTTTGCACCAAGCGCATGGCACGGTTGTTAGTGCCATCTTGATTTAAACGAAGCAAACCATCTGAACCGTAAAAGGCATCTGATAGTTGTAAATCGGTCAAATGCACCACGCCCACATTGGCCTTTTGGGCAATCCAATCCACCGAATCATAAGATAAACTGGCCAATTGTGGCGGACGAGAACCAAAAATTTGTTGATACCTACGATCAAAGCCATTGGCCGTTTGTTCGGGTAAATCCATAAAATAAACACCGTTTAACATTTTATCCTTTAATGTTTTAACGCTGGCCAAAGTATACATCGGAATAATATCCGGTGTGACATCATAAAATGCCAAAATGGCCATCAATTGACTTAAACGAATACCTTCTTCAAAAACAAACAGGTTGTCAAATTCAACACGTTCTTGCATTGGTGTAGCCAAAATTTCCTGTTCTTCGGGTGTTAAATCTTTCTTTTTGGGATCAATCATTGTCGGTAAAATTTTCAAAACAGCCGGTGTCATATTTTCATCTTTTTCACCATAAAGGGCAAATTTTTGCAAGCTCATCCCCGGGCATTTTTGAACGGCTTTATCCAACGTATTCATTACAATTTCGCCCACTTTACTTTCGGGACCAATCGCCCCCAATCGCAACTGACCGTTTTCACAGGCATAACGCACCATTTGTTCCACCTGATCCGAAATCAAAACAGCCATAGATGCTGTTTTTTCACTTAAAATCGTGCTATCCGAGGTATAACTTAAAACACCGCCTGTCGGATTGGACAAAGCGGAAACTTCCGATGAAAAAACAGGCCCCAAAACGATATCCGTATTTTGTGCCATTGCCCAACGATGGGCTTCTTTTGCCCCTTCGGGTGTTCCCTGTGTGTCAAAGAATAATAATTTTACAGGGCTTTTTTCATTTTCACGCAAGGCCATCAAAGCGGCGTTCTGCATACTTAACCCCATTTGTTGATGTTTTCCGCTGAGCGGTAGCAACATAGAAACGGTTGTCATAGCCGGTGCTGTTTGGGTTAAACTTTTAATACCAAAAGAATCATCATTGTGAAAAAAAGAGCCGAATTTTGGGGCATTTGTACAGGCTGAACACATCATTGCCAATAAAACCCATAATTTTTTCATGAAAACTCCTTTTGTTTTGTTTGTAATTATGCTATACCAAATATGATTTTTTTTCAAGTTCTTTTTAAAAAGGAGAAAATATGTTATATCTTGTGGCCACACCGATCGGAAATTTAGGCGATTTTTCCCCACGGGCACGTCAGGTGTTGGAGGGGGCGGACATTGTTGCCTGTGAAGATACACGTACCAGCCGTCAACTGTTTTCATTATTGGGGATTCAGGTGAAAAAGACCATTGCTTATCATGATTTTAATGAAGAAAAAGCCGTTCCAAAAATTATTGAGCAGTTAAAAGCGGGTGTTGAAATGGCTTTGGTATCCGATGCGGGTATGCCGTTGATTTCGGATCCGGGGTATAAATTGATTCGTGCCTGTCGTGAACAAGGTATTGAAGTGACCAGTGTCCCCGGTCCCAATGCTGTTTTAACGGCTTTACAATTATCGGGTTTGCCGACAGATAGTTTTTATTTTGGCGGTTTTTTATCCCACAAAAACAGCCAGCGTGAAAAATCTTTATTGGCTGTGGCTGATTTACCCTGTACTTTAATTTTTTATGAAACAGCCAAACGTTTGACGGAAAGTTTAAAGGCAATTGAAAAAACTTTGGGTAATCGTCAGGTGGCCGTTGTGCGGGAATTGACCAAAAAGTTCGAGCAGGTACAAACAGATGATGTTTCAAATCTGATAGATTATTATAACGAAAACGGCGCACCAAAAGGTGAAATTGTCTTGGTTATTCAAGGGGGAAAAGAATTGGAACAGCCTACACAAAACAGCGTTTCAATCCAACAATTGCGTTCGTTTTTATCGGCCAAAGATACCGCCCATGTTTTATCTTTAATCCAAAATATCAGCAAAAAGGAGGCCTATGCCCAAGTTTTGGCACACGACAAATTATAAGGCCGGCCATCGTGCCGAAAAAATCGCTTTGCTTTGGCTGATGCTGAAAGGCTATCGTTTGGTGGCCAAAAACTTTGTGGTGGGGCGTGGCACCGGTGCGGGCGAAGTGGATTTAATTGTTAAAAAGGGCAAAACGTTGGTGTTTGTTGAGGTTAAAAAACGCCCCGATGAACAAACAGCATTAAATGCTATTCGTCCCAAAAACAGACAGCGCATCCAAAAAACATCCATGGTCTTTTTATCACGAAATCCCAAATATCAAAATTACGAAATTCGCTATGATGTGATGATGATGACGGGTGGCTTGCCCAAACATTTGCCCAATGCATGGCGACCATTTAGTTTGATTTTTTTATTGTTTTTACTGAGTGGTTGTCAAATGTGGGGGACTTTAATCAGTGGGGCTCACAGCCTGTGGGGAGTTGTGGCCGATGACAGGCCGTTAAATGAAGACGCATCGGATATGGGGCTTTACACCCAAATACGCCAAAATTTGGCCGCCAGGGATATTAAATCACTTTTGGATGTTCAAATTACCGTTTTTCAAGGGGCTGTTTTATTGACCGGTGCCTTACCCAATTGGGAAGAAATTGCCCAAACGGTTGAAATTGTATGGCAAACACCAGGGGTGAATTATGTTTATAATTATATCCGTGTGGGCAAAACTTTGGGGACAGTTCAAACATCCGAAGAGGCCGCCTTATCCGCCTCAATTCGTACCAAGTTAAGCCTGACACAAGGTATCAAATCATCTAACTATAAATTGGTGATGGAAAACGGGACAGTTTATTTAATGGGCATTCAACAAGATGCCGATGAATGGCAACGGGCCCGTGCGGTGATTGCTGATACCTATGGTGTGCAAAAAATTATCTGTTTGATGCGGGATAAAGAAAATCAAGACAAATAAATTGCAAAAATAAAAAAAACAGCATGTTTCACAACATGCTGCTTTTCTTTGTCGAATAAATCAGAATTTCCAATTTAATCCTGTTTGTGCCTTTGTACGGGCTTCAGAATCAATATAAGATAAGACAGAGCCATATAATTCTAAATTATCCTTATTCGACCAGTTGAAACCAGCACGTGCTACAGCACGGTTTTCTGAACGGTTTTCATCTTCTACATCAAACGTGCCTGCCATACCATTCATACCCAAACGTAATGTGTAAGGATCGGCAAATTCATGATAGAGCATTAAACCAGCGTTTAAGTTTAATTTTCCATCTGTTAATTCGGTCTGTTTTGTTGCATAGAAACCAATACCGCTTTCTACTGACAACATATTTTGGTTTGGAATTGTTAAACTGAATTCTTTTGCATCTTCACGGCCTTTTTGTTGATAGCCAAGGACGTTGAATTCAAATGTTGGTTCTAAACTCCATCCGGCTAAGTGTAATGGATATCTGGCTTCGTTCATGATACCATAGACACGTTTTTCGATTTCACCTTCGTAAGAAAGTCCACCCAAGCCTGTACGGTCATATGATCCTTTGGCGTATCCTAATCGTGGTGAAGTAACCATATCCATTTTACCGACTTTATAACCAAAAGGAACAATCATCTGGTACATTGTATCCTGGCGACTATTACTGTCATTATCGTCATCACTACTGATATCTGTAAAGGCGATACCCAAGCCAACAGATGTTGCGCCATCACGTTTGTTTACTAAACCATAGCGACTGGTGGAACCCACATCGCCCTTGAATGCCATCGGGGAAACAGAACCCGAAATAGACATATGGGCATCTTTATTATGGAACAGATTGTTATTGATATCGTAATTTAATTCACGCATCATTGTCAAATCTTCAAAATTGAAGCGAGACAAAACATCTTTTCCTGTCAGTTCTTTTAAACTATTATTTAAAGCAGATTCGCTTCCAAACGATTTCAGTTTGTTATAGAAATTTTCATTATTTTCTAAGGCATAGTTTTGACTTAAGAACCCTGCCAAAGAAGAGTTATCCATAACATCTGAAAATTCTTTCATCTTCATGATGACATCTGTTCCATTATCAGCCAAAGAGGCGTCGAACAAAGCAGATTCGGATTTCAATGTCAACTTGGATGTGTCGGGTGAAGAAATCATACCTTTTTCGGTATAGACCTTATCAAACCCTTTGGTAACCGTATCCGAAGCAATGCCAGCTTCACCATAAATGGATGTTGTTCCTGTTGTTTTTGAACCAGAGGATAAGGTTAATTTTAAAGCAGAAGCATCAATGGTTGGGGCTATAAGTTCGCCAGCGTTATTAACGTTTGACAAACTGCCATTTGGTCCCAATTTAATGAAGTTGCCTTCCTCTTTTGAACCATCAACATTTGTTCCAGCTTCTACGCCATTTACTTTAATTGTTCCTGTATTCTTAATGTATGTTTCGCTTCCGTTAATATAAATACCATAGGCATTCGCACCGTATGCACCTTCTTCGCCAACACTTACGAAAATGTTTCCTTCGTTAATGATGGAAGAGGTAGGACTGTCCAAATAAATACCATAGGCTTCGGCCAATTTATTTGAAGATGATACATCAATTGTTCCTGTGTTTTTAATCACATTGCGGAAATTGCTGCCTGCCATGATACCATAGGCATTACCACCGCTGGAAACAGTAATATTACGGCTGTTTTCTATATAGCTATCCCCATTTGTAATAATACCATATAAATTCTGATTAGAAGGTGCAGTAAGTCGAATTGTACCGGAATTTATAACTTTGTAACCTCTGCCGGCATGAATACCATAAGAAATTTCGCCAGTATTTACTGTACCTTGATCATAAGTTGATTCTAAATTTATAGTACCCTCGTTAAGCACAGTTTTGTTTGAAGATGAATCTTCTACATGTATACCTGTTGCAGTTATTCTTTTTTCATTCGTAATGGTTATTGTACCTGTATTTGTGATATCACTGTCGTCCAGAGAATAGATACCGGTTGCAGCATTTGTTAATTTACTGCTTAAGTTAATTGCGCCCGAATTAACAACACTGGATAATGCTTTGCTTCCGTTGTTATATATACCAAAAAATGTTGTCCTTTCGGCAGTTTCAGAAGTATTTGACAGATTAATTTTTCCGCTATTTGTGGTTATTCCCTGGTCATTGTGGATACCGACCAAACCAGCATCAGTTGTTTGTGTTTGTAATGAAATGTCACCTGAGTTGGTTACGTTTAACATTGCCGTGCTGTCTGTTACCGTTGGATCTATTTCGGCCAATATACCATATCCATTCTCTTTGATATTTGTTAATGAAATACCCGAGCCATTTGTGGGATTACTAATGATTCCACTGCCCGAATTTGTAAAGGCATAAGTTCCTGTTTTTTGATCGGTTTTAAAATTGGAACCAAAAGCAGTGAGATAATTGTCAATTTTAATTGTTCCACTGTTTTCGGCCGTTCCGTTTATGGTATGTATACCAGCAGCAATCTTACCATCATATGTGGTTGAAATATCAATAACCCCTTTGTTTATGGAGTTTTTAAGTGGAAGTGTTCCGTCTTGTGCTGAATGGATACCTACTACATCATTTACATCCTTAATGGTTATTTTTCCGCCAGCACCATTGACGGCTTCTTTTGCGTGTATACCAGTGGCTGTCCCCAGGTTTGCAGCGCCGGTTTGTTGAATTATGATATCCCCATTGTTAGATGCGGTAATATCCGATTGAATGGCAACATATTCACCGTCTGCTGATGAAGTCAGTGAAATCAAGTCATTTAATCTGCTGTGGGCCCCATTTTTACCGTATATTCCGGTCAATTTTGTGTCAGCATTTTTGCCGCTTAATTCAATTTTCCCTTGGGATACATCATTATTGGAATTGTATGAATTATTATTGGAATATAATCCATAAAATTCCTTGGTTGAAACAGGGGCTGTGCTTGCTTCTATAATCTTAATGTTACCAACAGCAGTTGAGTCTTCTCCGTGGGCGTTATAGACATCTGATTCAGAACGCATACCATACACATTTGCGGTACTACTGTCTTTAATAGAGATAGTTGCTGTTGCCCCTGAACCGTCACCAACTGATTGGGCGTTATAAGTACCATTGATGCCGACCACATTGCCTGTCATTTTTATACCAACAGTATTATCAATTTCTAACATACCAACAGCATTACCACCATTTGTTGCATAAGCATTTACACCAGTAATACCAACAATTTCACCCTTCATGTTCCCCTCGGCCTTATTGGTCATATAAACACCCGCATTTGCCTCTGTTCCTTCCCCATTGGCTTTTGCGTTATAGGAGGTTACATCACCAAAACCGCCCAAACCACGTAAGGAAAGCTCAGTCGTGCTGACAGAACCAGTAACTTCTGTGTCAAAATAAATACCACCTTGGGTCTTTTTGTTGATATTGTCTGCCAAAGCGTTTATACCATTACCCAATGCATAAAGAATAAAATTGGATTTTCCTGATGTAGTGGTCGTATCAATTCTTTTATCAATCTCTTTTGTTGTATTGAGTGCGCCATCTGTTAAATCAGTAGCCGCTATGGAAGAAGAGTATTGAACACATTTTCCGTTTAGTTTTTGATAGTTTTCGGCACAAGCAGAACATTTAGGACCTGTATAACCTGGTGCACAAACTCCACATATACACTGTCCCGAAGTTGCGTCAAATGTGGGAGCCCCTGTACAGTTTGGGATCGCCATGCTAGCACAAGTAGGTGCTGTACAGCTTAATTTGTCGGCGGATAAGACATAATCCCCTTCACATTTGTTACATTGATGTAATGTATCCGTCCCACGTAAACAGGAGTCGCCTGTTTCGCAGTTTGCAACAGCCGTTGGATTACCTGTACAGGCAGGATCTGGTATACAGGTATTTGTTGTTGAATCCAGAGCATATCCAGGTTCACATGTCGTGCATGTATATAATGTATCCGTCCCATGTAAACAGGTCGTTGGAGTTTTGCAGTTTGCAATAGTCGTTGGACTACCTGTACAGGCAGGATCTGGTATACAATTATTATTGGTTCCAGGCTCAAAGCCTTCGTTACATGCTGTACATGTATAATAAATTGTTCCTGCTGAATTACAGGTTGTTGGGGCGTCACAGCCTGTATTATCTGTGTTTGTGCTGGTACATGCTATAGGTGTACAGTTATCTCCTTCATATCCAGCGTCACATGTATCGCATTTGTCATTTGTTTGTGTTTCGCAATTTGGAATTTCTGCATAACATTTACCGTCGGCCCCTTCTGTATAACCAGTATCACATGTATCGCATTTGTCATTAGGTTGATGGGCGCAATTTGGAACTGTGGGATAACATTTGTGGTCGTCTCCTTCAGTGTAATTAGGTGCGCAAGTTTCGCATTTAAAACCCATATAACCAATTGCACAAAGTCCACATATACACTGTCCCGAAGTTGCGTCAAATATGGGAGCCCCTGTACAGTTTACGATCGCCATACTAACACAAGCAGGTTCAGTACAGCTTAATTTGTCGGCGGATAAGACATAATCCCCTCTACATTTGTTACATTGATGTAATGTATCCGTCCCACGTAAACAGGAGTCGCCTGTTTCGCAGTTTGCAACAGCCGTTGGATTGCCTGTACAGGCAGGATCTGGTATACAATTATTATTTGTTCCGAGCACAAATCCGGCGGTACATGCTGTACATGTATAATAAATTGTTCCTGCTGAATTACAGGTTGTTGGGGCATCACAACCGGTATTATCTGTGTTTGTGCTGGGACATGTTACAGGTGTACATGCATTTGCTTGCAAATTCCAACCGTCTTCACAACTGTTACACTGGTCATTTATTTGTGTTTCGCAATTTGGAATTTCTGCATAACATTTACCGTCGGTCCCTAACTTATAACCTGTGTTACAACTTGTACAAGTGTAAAAAGAATTTTCTCCTGACTGACATGTATTATATGTGGCGCATCCTGTTAAAGATGAATTCGTTGTTGGACAGACTACCGTTTTACATCTTCCACCATCTACTTCCCATCCTGCTTTACATTGGGAACAGGTGTTGCCTGTTTGTTTTCCTGTTTCACAATTTGGAATTTCCAAATAACATTGATTGTTATACAAAGTGTAACCTGAGGCGCAACCAGAACAAGTGCTATCATGTTGCGTTAGACAGTTATCAATCTTTTTATAACATTTTCCGTTTGAACCTAGTTGATGTGTACTTAAACACTCTGTACAATTATAATAATAATTGCTTGCACCAGATTGACATCGATCATAATTGCTACATCCGTCGGTGGATGTGTTCAAAACGGGGCATGACGTAATGGTGCAGGTATTATTTTCCAGTGTCCAACCCGCTTTACACTTAGGACATGTATCTGCGTTTTGTCCATCACAGTTTTGGATTTCACGATAACAGCGATTATTCTGTTTTATATAGTTTGTTTCGCAAGCATCGCATTGGTTGTCCTTTTGTATGGCACAATTGTCGATCTTCACTTTACAGCTTTTTCCATCTACGCTTGGTATATAACCATTATTGCACGACAGACAAAGATCTTTTGGTTGATGAATGCAGTTGTTAATTTTGGGATAACACCCTCCATCTGTTCCTTCGTGATATCCTGTTGCACAACTGCTACAATCTAATCCAGAAAAACCCTTTTGACAGGCTAGCACTTTATATTTTGTTATGCCAAATGCGGTACTTGACAAACATTTAGCCGCACGAGTCGGGCAACTGTCTAAAGTATAAGTGCTGTGATCATCATTAATGCTGGGGCTACTGTCGCTGCCGCCACCACCGCCGCCACCACCGGCAGCCAAAGCTATTCCACCACCGATAAGGGCTGCAACCCCAACGCCGATGCCAACTTTTTGTGCGGTGGAAAGACCAGATGAACTTTCCACTCTCACTCCAGATAAAAGATTAGGGGCATTTGAATTTGCTATCCAAGGACTTTTTGTGGAGGACGGCACAGATTTGGGGACAACAGTTTTATTTTCTGATATGCGTGAATTATGGTTTTGAGCCCAAGAAGCGTAACCTTCATTAAAACTTACAATTTCTTCTTCTGAGATATTTTGAATACAATCATGTGTGATACTTGCGCCCAGTTTTCTGAGCATGGCATAAGCTGTATAATTTTTGCTTTGAATAGCATTACATAAGGAGGAATCGCCATTTTCGTCAGCTAAATCCAACTGATAGCCCATATCACTTATTTTTTGCAGATTGGTTTCATTTCCCTTGCCTGCCCAATAATAAATTGCTTGCTGAGGTGTCATCATATCAGAAGCAAAACCTTGTGCAACAAAGCCCAATGTTGTCAGTGTAAATAGCAATTTTTTAAACATGTTTCCCCCTTGGGTTACAATACGACTTACTACCCTTATACATAAAAAAAATATAAAAATCAACACTTTTTTTTGCTTTTTTATTATTCTTTATATGGAAAATCCAAAATAATAGTTTTTTTGTTTAAAAAGATAGCTAAATAAAAAAATCTATTGACAAATAAAAATGAAAGATATATAATCCGTCCCTATGACAAAAAGTTTAAATTTGTTTGCTTTTAATTACGCCTATTTGTGGTTGTTTAGATCACAAAGGGTCTTTTTGTCGTAACTGAAATGTAAAATTTAAATGGCAATAAAGGCTCTTTCTTACGAAAGGGCGTTTTTTTTATTTTAAAGAAAGGAAAAATCACAATGTCGGACGATATAAAAATTTTAAAGGCTTTGCCTGTTTTGCAAAAAACAAGCAACACTCAAACGCTTTCGGATTATTTTAAAGAAACGGTTGCGCCTTTGGGTGAAATTCAGGATAATCCCGAGAAAAAAATACTGACAGATGCGATTTTTCAACAAACAGAACGTCTTTATGGGGTGGATGTTGCGAAGGAAGTATGTGAACAAGTTAATCGTTTTCCTGTGGTTGAAACAGGCACCCATTTGGCCCTTTTACGTGATTATGATACACCCAAAAAGGATGATTTGCGTTCCCGTTTAAATCAAAATGTTTTGATTTCATCGGCTTTGATGCGTCATATGGGGCAAAAATATCATGTGGGTGTTTATGGCAGTAATGTTAATTTGAATCACCCCTGTGGTGGTGGCTTTTTCCAATTGGGTGATGATATTTTTCCTGTTGCACAATTGCGTCAAATAAATCAGAATTGTTTGTATGACGCCCCAAGTATAGATAAAAATTATTTTAACGAAGCTTTACCTTTGGTGGCCAAATTAAATATGTTAAATAGTGTTTTGACCAATGAAGCCATAGACAAAACACAATCTCCACATAAAGAAATGTTGCAAAAAACAAAAAAAGTGATAACCAGATTATTGGAACCAGTCAGTCAAGGAAAGATGGCTTATTCAATTGTACAAAAACAATATCAGACCTTGAATGAGAATAATCAAAATGCCATTAAAAAGGCTATGTTGCTTTTGTCGGCCGATGCTTATAAAAAATATGGTTATACTTTTTCGGATGTGGATAAACAATATCTCCAATTACAGGAAGTTTTTAATCGTCAGGATTTAAAATTACCCGATCAGGTTGCCTTAATTCAATCAAATACAATCAATAAAGTCTTACAGGGATCCGATATTAAACACATATCTGTGGATGCGGTAGAAGTGGCACGTCAATTTTTAATTTCATCATTGGAAAACAAAAACAGTTTATGGTATAATATTTTTAACAATTCGGAAAAGTTTAACAAAATGCATCAATCTTTTATTGGTATCAGGGGCAGTTGGAAAGCAAATGAATCTGTCTTTGATTATGTTGCACGGGACAAAGGATTTTCAAAAACAAAAACTTTGCCGGTTGAAGCTCTTGATCATAAACCTGAAACACTTTTACCTTTGTTAAAAGACAGAAAAATTATACCATCCAGTGCGTTATTGATTTTGCTTTTCCAAAGCGCAAGTGTTATGGCGCATGGTGGTTTTTTCCAAACGACTTATGCCGATAAAATAAAAAAACGGTTTGTGAATTATTTAAGTGATATCGGTGAAGTCAAACGTTCCGAGCAACTTCAAAAATTGCCGGTGGATATGGCATTATTGTCTTTGGCGGTCCTTAAGGATAAAACCGGACAACCGATGAAACTGTCCGATATTTCACGCATACAAGAGGATAAAAGAAAACAAGTGATAAATGAAATTCCGACTTATCCGTCCCATCAAGCCGTTTCAAATGCTTTACCTGTTTTGGGAAAATATTTGGATGCCACAGCCCCAGGCTATGTTGAATCAGAGGCCAGATATGCGGATGTTCCTCAATTGATATCTCAGCATAAAAATACATCAAATATATTTTCTCAAACACAAAAATTGGAGAGATCTGCATGATTTTAAAACGTATTTTATCGACACATATCAAATCAAATCTGATATATGCTACAAAAAACAATGCTTTTTATAAGGATATGTATTCATCCTTTGGCTTAAAAGAAGCCTTGGTGCATCCCAAATTATATGACTGTCTGATTCGGTTGGAACCATTATTGGCATCCAAATCATTGATATTGGTTATTTATGATGCGTTCAGGCCGTTGGCTATTCAAAAATTTATGTATGAAACAGCTCCCGATTATTTAAAGCCTTATATCGCACCACCGCCTAAACCCGATTCCAAACGTGGGTTTCATCCCCGTGGTGTAGCCATAGATTGTTATTTGACAGATACGCAGGGCAATATACTTTCTTTTCCGACAGAACCGGATGCTTTTTATCCCGGATATGAAAAAGACAATAATTATCCGAAGTATTTGAAAAAATGCCATCGTGATTACAATGGGTCGGATATAAATGAAGAACAAAAAAATAATCGTGCCCTTTTGGAATCAATGATGGCATCTGTTGGATTGGAAGGATTGCCCCATGAATGGTGGCATTTTAACCTGCCCAACGCATGGGAATATCCGTTGATTGAATCTTTGGAAAAAGTGGATATTGAATAACTATTGATTATAGATTATTCTCTTTTTATTTATTTAAGATTTGCATTAATTTCATTTATCATTAATACAATATTTGTGGTAAATATTTTGACAGCCATTGAAACCAAAATCAAACCGAAGAACTTTTGAAGTGTATACAAAAAACTAGGCCCGATAATTTTGTTGATTTTTTTTAGCCCTTTTAGGATAGCAAAGATAATTATTGCATTTAATAAACAGGCGATTAAAATATTGATGCTTTGATATTGGGCCCGCAAACTGATTAAGGTGGTAAAAGTTCCGGCGCCGATTAAAAGCGGGAAAACAACAGGCATGAAAGTGGTATCCTGTGAGGCACTTTCTTTTGATTTGAAAAAATTCATATCTAATATCATCCCCAGACCAATTAAAAAAATCACAAAAGAACCGGCTACGGCAAAGGATGATACAGTAACGCCCAACAAACTTAAAAAGGTGTCACCGATATAGAAAAAGGAAATTAAAATAAATAATGACATCAATGCGGCTTTTAGTGGATATATAACTTTTCCTTCTTTTTGTAAATTGATAAAAATCGGAATGTTTCCCAAAGCATTAATGACCGCAAACAAAACAATAAAAGCATTAAAAATTTCGGAATATGAAATGTGCATAATAAATCTCCTTATAACAAGGGCGGATTCTAAAATAATTTGATTATTTTTTCAAGTTGTTTTTTAATTGTTTCGTTGATTTTTCTGTCTGAAAATCAAATTATGACAAAGATTATCCACAGATGGGATTGTTTTTCGTTCTTGTTGTATAATTTTATCCGATTGACCGTGGGCGATAGGATTTCTTTTTAAAAATAATTCTTCAGCATTTTCAACTTCTTTTTTTGAAAGAAGTTTTTGCTGCATTAAAAATTTAATTTTTTCCTTCGTTGATTTAGATTGTAACTCTTTCGGTAACAATTCGTTGATTGTGGCATCTAATTTGGCACTTCTGCGTATAATTTCATAAGAATTATATAATCCTGAAATTTCTTGCAGTTTGAATAAATCAGGAAAAGTTTTGGTATATTCGGATAAAAATTTTCTGTCAATAAAATGTGTAACAAAATCCATATATAAATCGGCGATTAAAACGTTTGCTTTTTCACCGAAATGAACGGTATTTCTGTCATGTGCTAATTCATTACGGGCGTTTTCACAGTGAATGTAACCGGTGGCATTGGAAATATAATTAAACTTTTTAGCAAACAAAAAAATGGCATTTTTATTTTGTTTTAACCGTTGTTGTGCCTGTTGTTTTGTTGGGGCAATATCTTGGTGATGTTCTTGAATTAAAACATCCGTTAAAAAACGACGCGTATTATCGGCCAAATACATAATCAAAGGCGCATCACAACCTTTAATGGCTTCTGTTTCTGCGTTTTCATAGGTTCGTGCCATCCAAAATTTTTGCCATTGTTGTTGTGTGTAAGGTGGGGGTGTTTGATTATAAAAATCACAGAGCATATTTTCCACTTCCGTCAATCTCATTAATAAATCAGGATTTTTTTTCAATCTGTCCATATTCGGTTGTGCATCTGCAAAATTCGCCTTGATTAAATAAGGGTGTTTTAGGGAAGTTGCCAAAAATTCACGGGTTGGAACATTTTCTATTAAGGTTAAGGCTTCGTTATTTTTAAAATAAGAAGATTGTTTATCTTTGCATATATTGATTAAAAAATCTCTTTTGTGAAAATCGTCCAAACTCATGGCATCGGGCATGATTACTTGAAAAATTTCGTTTTGGTAATCTTGTTCTATCAATCTTTGAGCTTCATCATTTAGTTGTTGAAACTGATACCGACAGTATAGCCCCAATGATTGTAAACGTAATGCATATTGTAAAATATTTTTTAATCTTGGGTAAAAATTCTTTATTCTGAATGGTACTTTTGTATAAGGGGTCGCCAGTTTTTCAAATTCTTCGGAAGTTAGATTATGGCTTACGGAAAGGTTTTTATCTTTATCCAAATAAAAACACATATTCTCTGGGGCACCAGAAAATTCAATAACAGGACTTATATGGGATTTAATTTCTTCTTTGCTAATCATTGTAAAATATAACCAAAATTCAATCAATTATACCATAAAACTACTAATTTTTCAATCTCAATATTCAATACACAAATGTTTTGGATTTTGATTGACTTTTCTTATTCAACAAATTATGATTATTTTAACAATATCGGAGGCTAATATGTCTGTATCAAAAATTGTTTTAACCGGGGGACCTTGTGCCGGAAAAACGACGGCTCTCAGCATAATCGAACAAAAACTAACCGAAAAAGGATATAAAGTTATCGTTGTTTCGGAATCGGCAACCGAAATGATGCAGTCTGGATTTTCATCATCAGATTTAGGGGTTAAAGATTTTGAAAACTATATCATAGATTGGCAAATCGCCAAAGAAAATATCGCCTTTCAGGCCGCCGATCATTTTCAAAAAACAATCATCTTACTGGATCGGGGCATTCCTGATTGTATGGCGTATATGAATAAAAATGATTATATAGACGCTTTAAAACGTCATGGTTTATCGTTACAAGAAACACTCAATCGTTATGATGCTGTTTTTCATTTGGTAACAACAGCCGATGGTGCGGAAAAATTTTATACATGTGCTAATAACACTGTCAGAAAAGAAAAAGATTTGGAATCTGCCCGCAAATCAGATAAAGCAACACAAAATGCTTACATTGGACATCCGCATTTACGTGTCATTGACAATGAAACAGATTTTTTCGGCAAAATCACGAAATTATGTTCGGAAATTTTTAATGCCTTGGGTGAACCCGTTCCTTTGGAAATTGAACGAAAATTTTTAATACAAAAACCGACAGATGAAAAACTGAAACAATTAGGGGCCGTTGAACAAAAAATTACCCAAGCATATCTAACTCCAAATGGCAAAACAGAACGCAGAATCCGGCAACGCGGAACTGATTCCGATTTTACATATTACTATACGGAAAAAACGACTTTATCCGACTTAAAACGAATTGAACGCGAACG
Source organism: Alphaproteobacteria bacterium (assembly GCA_045631185.1). Classification (GTDB taxonomy): domain Bacteria; phylum Pseudomonadota; class Alphaproteobacteria; order CAAHEQ01; family UBA3637; genus UBA3637. The sequence goes on from JAZQUH010000039.1 coordinate 32,484, forward strand.
CAAGATTACAAAAAATGAATATCTGAATTTGCTGACAGAAGCGAAAAAAATCTTGCATAAAAATCGTTGGTGTTTTTTGCAAAACGGCTTATATTTTGAATTGGATACATTTGATGATGCTCCTGATAAAGCATTATTGGAAATAGAATTGAATCAGGAAAACCAACAAATAAAGCTGCCCGATGGGTGCCAAATAATTAAAGAAGTCACAAATGATTCGAATTATCGAAACACAGCCATTGCACAAAATGGTTTTCCCAAAGGTTAAAATGTTTTTTATTAGAAAAGCATCAGAAAAAACAGAGAATTTAAACTTTGTTTTGTAAGACGTAGGGAAGTACAACTAAAAAAAACAGATCGCTTTCGGGCGACCTGTTTTATTGGCGGAGCGTACAGGATTTGAACCTGTGCATCCCTTTAACAGGATGACGGATTAGCAATCCGCTGCATTACCACTCTGCCAACGCTCCTGAATGGTGATGAGGTCATTTTACCAAACCCCATCACAAATGTCAAGTATTTTTATTTTAAAAATCATATGTTCGTCCTTGGTGAATTCCTGCTGTTTTCAAAGATGATTTTGAAGTGTTCTTAACTGAGTGTTTTTTGTTATTGTTTAACTCTTGCAGTCGTTGTTGTCCTTCGGGAGAATAATAGGAATAATATTTAGCGGTTTTAGAATTTTCTTCCAATCTATTCTCAAGGCTGTGAATTCTATAGCTTTTGGGATTTTTTGCCTGTAAAGATGCCAAACGTGAGCGCATATTTTTTGTCAATGAATTACGTAAGCGTTGTTCTTGTTGTTGCAAACGTATCAGTCGTGCTTCATAAGCCTCTAACGTTTCCCCCTGTTTTGGCATCAAAACACCGCCCTGAAGTTCATAATGATCGACTTTTTGATGATGGGTAACCGAAGAATCTCTGTCACGGCTTGAACTTCCATACGTATCTGTTGTTTGTGCCTGAGCGCCACCAATGCCAGCCAAAAACGTTGCACCGGCTAACAAAATACTTTTACCAGTCTTGGACATTTTTTTCAGTTTTTCTTTTAATTTTGACATAATCTAACCTTTCCATAGTTTATACGGAAAGGTTAGATTGTTTTTTGTTAAATGTCAAATTATTTCCACAATTCCAAAGACTGAGTATCATTCACCAAACGAACCATTTCAATGAAATCATCCAAAGAAATGGCGTTCTTTTGATTGCCGGTTCTGTCACGTACAGAAATGGTATCGGATTCAATTTCTTTATCCCCGATAATAACGGCGTAAGGAATCTTGGCATTATGTGCTTCACGGATTTGATAGCCGATGGTGTTTGATTGACGTTCCATTTCGGCACGAATGCCCGCACTTTGCAATTTTTTCAAAATCTTGTTTGCGTGTTCACGATGTTTATCCGATACTGGCAACAAACGCACTTGAACAGGACTGATCCACACAGGGAAAGCACCGGCAAAGTGTTCTGTCAATACACCCATAAAGCGTTCCAATGATCCATATAATACACGGTGAATCACAACAGGTGTTTTGGCGTTGCCTTCGTTATCAATGTATTTACAACCGAATCGGCCAGCCAATTGGAAATCCAATTGGAAAGTACCCGTTTGCCATTCACGGCCCAGGGCATCTTTCATGGCGATATCTACCTTTGGTCCATAAAAAGCACCATCTTTTTCTTTTAATTTATAATTACCCGCACCGCAGTGTTTATCCAAAATACGCTTTAAGGCAGCCTCGGCACGATCCCATGTTTCAATATCGCCAATAAAATCATCCGGACGTGTGGATAATTTCATTTCATACTTCAACCCGAATAATTCATAGAATTGATCGGCCAAAGCAAACAGACGTTCGTATTCTTCCTCAATTTGATCTTCGGTGATAAAGATATGGGCATCATCTTGATGGAATTCACGCACACGGAACATACCGTTTAAGGCGCCACTGGCTTCATTGCGGTGAATCATATCCACATCGGAAAAACGGATGGGCAGATCCTGATAAGAACGTGTTTTTAAATTAAACAACAACATGGTGGACGGACAGCTCATCGGTTTTAAGGCATAGACTTCATTTTCGGCCATTTCGGTTGCCGTCAATAAATACATGTCGTCTTTATAATGCGACCAGTGACCGGATGTTTCCCACAAAATACGTGAGTTCATTAAGGGACCCGCAAATTCCTGATAACCGGCTTTTTCGTGTTCTTTACGCCAATAATCCAACAACAGATTGTACATCTTTAATCCTTTGGGCAACCAATAAGGGCATCCCGGTGCGGTCGGATCAAAGTAGAATAATTCCAAAGCCTTGCCGATTTTACGGTGATCACGTTTTTCGGCTTCTTCCAACAAAGTAAAGTAAGCCTTTAAATCTTTATCGTTGAAAAATGCCGTTCCATAGATACGTTGTAAAGATTCACGTGAAGAATCACCACGCCAATAAGCGGCCGCCACTTTAGTCAATTTAAATGACTTGCCGACACGTCCTGTGGACATCAAATGCGGACCACGACATAATTCCACATAATCGCCTTGTGTATAAAGGCTGACTTCTTTTACATCTTCGGGTAAATCGTCAATCAGTTCCACTTTGAAATTTTCACCACGTTGGGTAAAGATTTCTTTGGCCTGTTCACGTGAAACGACAGAGCGTGTAATCGGTAAATCCTGATTGATGATTTCCGTCATTTTGGCTTCAATTTTCTTCAAATCTTCTTCTTTGAAAATGACGCCGAAAAAGTCATAATAAAAACCATTTTCAACGGATGGACCAATGGTGGCTTTGGCATTGGGATATAACGCTTCCACCGCCTGGGCCAAAACATGGGCCGTTGTATGACGCAAAATTTCCAAACTTTCGGGGTTTTTATTTGTCAAGATAGAAACTGTTGCATTGGTTGTGATGGGGGTTGTTAAATCGGTTAAAGCATCATTGACTTTGGCCGCGATGGCGGCTTTGGCTAAATTCGGACTAATTTTTTCGGCCACCTGTAAAGCATTGACCGAACCTTCAAAGGGCAATTTTGACCCATCAGGCAACATAATTTCAATCATTTTTTTTCCTTTTAATTTTGTTAATGTCAGACAACCCCTGTCCAACGCAAGGATTATTATAGTCTATTTACCCCAAAAAGTCAAAGATTTTGTTATTATCGGCTTCGCCAAATGGGATTTAACGGTCTGGGTCGGCGTAATGTATTTGGGTGACGTTGTTTTAATTGATGATTTAAAATTGCCTGATTGATGATTAGGGCGTTAAAATTTCTCATATCCTGAATCAAAGCCCCATATTGTTTAAATGGTATAATACATTTATTACCATATCTTAAAAACCATTGGTTAAAGGCGCTATACACACGATCCGATGGGGCATTTTGGGCGGCCTTTTTTAATGATTTTTGTGCTTTATCATAAAAATCATGATCCTCATATAAAACTGGTGATGTACCGCGTTTTAAAATTTCATATCCTTCATTGGGTAAAGCGTTATATTGATTTAAAAAACAAGCCTCGGATAACATGTGGTTGGATACATCATGGGCATTCAATGCCACTTTGTTTGCCAACAAATAAATCAAATTATCATTTTGTTCAACGGGTTGTATTTTACCGGATTTAATAATTTCTTGGGCTTGTATCATAATTTTTTTATGGTCTTCTTGTGCTAACTTTCTATCCAAATGTTTAATACAAAAATCGTGTAAAGAAGATTCAAAAAAGTCATGAGAAAGGCTGTCGGCTTTTTCCTTTGGAATATCTCGTCCCTCTTGTAAAATATGGGTTAAAAAGGAAGCCATATTATCATCTTTAAATTTGTTAAAAGTTCCACGATAGCCCAACCAAACAGCGGGTAAAACTTCTTTTTTGATATCACAGTCTTCGGGCAATGTTGTTATTTGTGTCATAAATAAAGCCTTTCAATAAGGGCTTTATTATAGCATAAAACCTAGATTTTGTCAATGTTGATGGCATATCCGGACGAACGAATGGTTCGGATTAAATCGCCGTCATCGGATAAGGCTTTTCGTAATCGGCGAATATGAACGTCCACAGTTCTGGATTGTACATGAATATCACCACCCCAAACCATTTGTAATAAATCTTCACGTGAAAAAACATGGCCGGCTTTTTCCATTAAAACATTTAACAAACGAAATTCGGTCGGTCCCAATTCAATAGGTTGGTTGTTTTTAAAAGCTTGTTGTGATGATAAATTTAATTTTAAAATGCCGGCCTTTAAAATACGTGTTTTTGTGGATTGTTTTGTGCGGCGCAACAATGCCTGAATCCGGGCCAATAATTCAGGGATAGAGAAAGGTTTTGTCATATAATCATCGGCTCCATATGAAAATCCTTTTACTTTATCTGATTCATCGCCACGGGCCGTCAACATAATAACGGGCGTATCTTTAAAACGCACATGACGGCGAATCAAACGGCATAAATCCACGCCCGAAACATTGGGTAACATCCAATCCAATAAAATTAAATCAGGTCGTTCTTTTTCCAATGTTTCCATTGCTTTGGCGCCATCAAAACAAGTGCAGGTTTCATATTCTTGACGTTCCAAATTATATTGCAATAAAGTCACTAAACCGGGTTCATCTTCAACGATTAAAATTTTCGTCATTTATCCCCCTTTAAGGCTTTAATGGCCTTGGCATATGATTTTTGCCCAAAGATGGCTGTTCCGGCAATCAACACATCCGCACCGGCCAAACGACAGGCTTCGGCTGTTATCGGATTGATTCCACCATCCACGGCAATCTTGATTTTTTTGGGTTTGATAAGTTCTTTTAATTCCACAATCTTTTTTAATGTTTCTGGGATAAAAGCCTGGCCCCCGAAACCGGGTTCAACACTCATCAATAAAATCCAATCCAACATGGGCAGATAAGGAATCAAATCCGCCACTTTTGTTTTGGGTTTTATGGATAAGCCTGCTTTTTTATTTAAAGATTTGATATGGGAAATTAAATCAGCGGGATTTTCTTCGCATTCCAAATGAACGGTAATTTGATCGGCGCCAGCCTTGGCACAATCGTCAATCAAACGCATGGGTTTGGCCACCATCAAATGCACGTCAAACGGGATATCTGTATGTGGGCGTAAGGCTTTAATTACCGGTGCACCAAAGGTTAAATTCGGCACAAAAACACCATCCATCACATCCCAATGGATATAATCGGCCCCCGCCTTTGAAACCGACTGAATTTCTTTGGCTAAACACGCAAAGTCAGCAGATAAAAGACTGGGGGCGATTTGAATCATGTTAACCGACCACTTTCGGATCTAATTCACCACTGGCGTAACGGCGGGCCATATCTTCCATGGAAATCGGTTTGATATGGGCGGCCTGACCGGCGGCACCAAATTCTTCATAACGTTTGATACAAACATCCGTCATGGCTTCCATGGCGGGCTTTAAGTATTTACGCGGATCAAATTCACCGGGTTTTTCGCTGAACAATGTACGGATAGCACCTGTCATGGCCATACGCAAATCGGTATCCACGTTTACTTTACGCACACCATATTTAATGGCTTGTTGAATTTCTTCCACAGGTACGCCATAGGTTTGCGGCATTTGACCGCCATGGGCGTTAATGATGTCTTGCAGATATTGAGGCACGCTGGAAGATCCATGCATCACCAAGTGTGTATAGGGTAATTTTTCGTGAATTTTTTTCACGGTGTCAATGGATAAAATGGCCCCATCCGGTTTGCGTGTAAATTTATAAGCACCATGTGAAGTACCAATGGCCACGGCCAAAGCATCCACTTTTGTTTGACGCACAAAATCAACGGCTTGATCCGGATCGGTCAATAACTTGGATTTATCCAAAGCGCCGTCAAATCCGTGTCCGTCTTCTTTTTCGCCTTTGCCGGTTTCCAAAGAACCGATACAACCCAATTCACCTTCCACGGAAACACCGGCCGGATGGGCGGTATTGACCACGGTTTGTGTGGTGTTTGCGTTGTATTCATAGGAGGCGGGATTGCCTTGGGCATCCAAAGAACCATCCATCATCACGGATGTAAAGCCGGCGGCCATAGCTGAATAGCAAACTTCCGGTGAAGAACCGTGATCTTGGTGTACGCAAATCGGCAAATGCGGATACATTTCCACACCAGCCATCATCAAATGTTTTAAAACCGCATCATTGGCGTATTGACGGGCGCCTTTGCTGGCCTGAATAATCACAGGCGCACCCACTTTATCGGCGGCGGCCAAAATGCTCAACACACCTTCCATATTGTTCACGTTAAATGCCGGAATACCATAACCGTATTCGGCTGCATCGTCCAATAATTGACGTAAAGATACCAAAGCCATATTTATTTCCTTTCATTAAATTAAACGTAATTCGTAATGTACTTTATTTTGATAAAAAAATCAATCACAAATTTCTATTCATTAAAAATGTATTTTTTATCTTAAAAACAAAAATTGTTGACAAAAACAGCTTTTGTGATATAATGCTTTATATAACAAGGAGAAAACAATGTTTAAACGTTTGAAAAATTGGCTTTTTAATCGTCCGCCGGAAGATCATATGGTGGCATCTTTTGCTTGGGTTATCGGAACTTTTGCGGCAATTGGTTCAGCGGTGGCTTTTCCGGCGATAGCATCTGTTGCCGTTGGTGTTGCCAGCTTTACATACCTTATGGCTTTGGCCGAAGGTGCTTACGGAATTGGTGGAATGATTGGTAATTTTTGCAATTGGGTATATAGGAAAATTTTTAAATCAAAAAAACAGCCTGTAAATAATCAAAATCAGCCTTCTAAATCAGATAAGCAGCCTCAGGCCGAACAGGAAAAAGACAACGGTCGGGAACAACCCCAGCCGGAAAAAGAAAACGGCAAAGGTAAAGAACAGCCACAGCCGGGACAGGAAAAAGGTAAAGAAGAACCTCAGGCAGAACAGAAAAACGGCAAAGGAAAAGAACAACCCCAGCTGGGACAAGATGAACCTCAGGAACAACCTCAGGCCGAACCTGTTGAGCCAAAACAACAGCCGATAACTTTAAATTCAAAAGAATTTTTGATTTTAATTCGCCAAATGCAGATTTTGATGCAATTGCTCCAACAAACCAGAATGGAATTGGAGGCTTTGCGTCAAAAGAATAAAACTTTGACTTTGGAAAATAAAAATTCAAAAGATTTAGATCGACCTATTTCCAGACGAAATCGTCCTTTAAATCGTAATTATCTTCCAAATTCACGATTTGTGCGTCATTAAAATAAAATCCCCACTTGTTTGGGGATTTTTTTATGATTATAAATTTGAGTATAAATGGTGCCGAGAATGTGATTCGAACACACGACCCACGCATTACGAATGCGTTGCTCTACCAACTGAGCTATCTCGGCACAAAAAGTATTCTACCCGAAAATTTCGCAAAAATCAAGTTTTCTTTTAAAATAAAGTCTATTGGCGTTCTGTTTTTGTTTGAACCAAACGTGAATGATTGGCTCCAAGGATATGCGCCAAATCTTTTTTGGTAACCATTTGCGGTTTTGTATTGTTTTTACAGGCGTGTTTATTGCAAGGATATTTGACCACCACGGAAGATGCCATGAATTCTGAAAATAAAGGTGTTTTTGTGGATGAGGTCATTTTTTATTCTCCTTGGTTTGATATGGGCAATTTAGCACAGCCTGAGTTTTTTGTCAACAAAAATTATTTAGAATTTTTTGTTTTCTTTTCAAGGCGTTTTTTTTGAAAAAAATCGTGCATAATCGTGCCGCAAATATCGGTTTTGTTTAATTGGACTTTTATTTTATGATGTGTTTGCGGGCGGGTAAAAACTTTGGCCCCTTGTCGAACAGCCCCTGTTTTGGGATCGGTGGCCCCATAATAAAGACCGTCCAATCGGGCCCAGGCGATGGCCCCCGCACACATACAGCATGGTTCCAATGTGACAAACATGGAATATCCGTCCAAAAATTTACGATTTAATTTTTTCGTGGCTTTACGAATAGCCAACATTTCGGCATGGGCCAAAACATTTTTGTCTTTTTCGGTTTGATTGCGGGCTTTTGTTAAAATTTCACCCGTTTGAGTGTTAAAAATAACCGCCCCGACAGGGACTTCGTCGGCCTTTTGGGCATTTTTGGCCATTTGAACGGCTGTTTTTATAATCTTTTCTCTTTCATTTTTTTTCATATTAGTATAATATCATATTTATGACAGAAAAAAAAGAAAGAATTGCAAAAAAAATGGCCGATGCCGGTTTGTGTTCCAGGCGTGAGGCGGAACGATGGATTTTGGCCGGTCGTGTTCAGGTGAATGGTCAGGTGTTAAAAACACCGGCCTGTGTCGTGGGGGATGAAGATGTGGTGTTGGTGGATAAAAAGCCGTTGGCATCCAAATCAAAAACACGTGTGTGGATGTATTACAAGCCGAACGGTTTGATTGTGTCGGCCCGTGATCCGCAAGGGCGTGCCACTATTTTTGAAAACTTACCTAAAGATATGCCCCGTGTGATTTCGGTGGGGCGTTTGGATTTAAATTCGGAAGGTTTATTATTATTGACCAATGACGGCGAATGGGCCCGAAAAATGGAACTGCCGTCCAATGGTTGGAAAAGAACTTATCGCGTGCGTGTGCATGGGATTGTTTCACCCGAAGTTATCGGTCGATTGCATAAAGGTATCAAAATAGATGGCATTCAATATGCCCCCTGTATGGCCGAAATTGAACGTAAGCAAGGAACGAACACTTGGTTGCGAATGACATTGAGTGAAGGGAAAAATCGTGAAATCCGCAAGATGATGAAATTTTTCGGCTTGGAGGTTTCCCGCTTGATTCGTATTTCGTATGGCCCTTATCAATTGGGAACATTAAAACCCGGTCAAGTGCAGGAGGCCCCATGCGCTTAATCAGCGGTCAATATAAAGGACGTATCTTAAAAGTTCCCGAACAAGGGACTCGTCCCACGGCCGATCGGGCCAAAGAGATGTTGTTTGATATTTTAAATGCTCGGTTGATGCGTGAACAAAAACAATGGACACGCATTCGCTTTGCTGATGTTTTTGCGGGATCCGGTGCGGTTGGGTTAGAGGCTGTTTCCCGTGGGGCAAAGCATGTTTGGTTGTTTGAAAATAACCGTCAGGCACAAAACATTATTCGCCAAAATGGTCGGGATATGTCGTTTGAATTGTTGGGGGATGCTTTGATTCCGCCTGTCATCAATAAGCCGATGGATATTTTGTTTATGGATGCCCCTTATGCCAAAGGATTATGGGAAATGGCTTTGCCCGCCTTTGATAAAAATGGTTGGATTGATGAAAAAACGTGCGTGATTATTGAAATTGACAATCAGGAAGAGATCAAAATCCCCACAGGGTTTACATTGATACAAAATCGCCGTCAGGGGCGTAATACTTTTTTATTTTTGCAAAAGGAGATTTAAAATGGATTTACAAAAACTTGCCACTACTTTGCGTGTTTTATCGGCCGATATGGTTGAACGGGCTAAATCCGGACATCCTGGCGCCAGTTTAGGCATGGCGGATATTGCCACTGTTTTGTGGACAAAATTTTTGCGTTTTGATGCTTTAAATCCCGATTGGCCCAATCGTGACAGAGTTATTTTTTCCAATGGTCATGCATCATCTTTGGTGTATGCGATGTTGTATATGATGGGAATGAAAGATGTTGAATTAGATGATTTAAAGAATTTTCGTCGTTTTAACAGTCGTACGCCCGGTCATCCCGAAAGAGGTGTGACAAACGGTGTTGATTTTTCAACCGGTCCTTTGGGGCAGGGGTTGGCTGGTGCTGTGGGTATGGCGATGGCCGAAAGAATATTGAATCAGCGCTTGGGTGATGATGTTATCAATCACAAGACTTATTGCTTTGTCGGTGATGGTTGTTTGATGGAAGGTATCAGTGAAGAGGCAATTTCTTTGGCGGGGTTGTGGAAATTAAAAAATCTGGTTGTGTTGTGGGATGACAATAACATTACCATTGACGGAAAAACGGACATTGCCACGCAAACCGATATGCAGGTGCGTTTCATGGCCAATGGTTGGAATGTTTTAAGCTGTGACGGTCATGATTTTGATTCCATTGAAAAGGCTTTGACATTTGCCCAACGTTCCAAAAAGCCGGTTCTGATAGATTGTAAAACGACTATTGGTTTTGGTGCCCCGAACAAGGCGGGAAAATCCTGTGTTCATGGTGCGCCATTGGGGGCGGAAGAATTACAGGCCTTAAAGCAAAATCTGAATTGGGATTTACCCCCGTTTGAAGTGCCTCAGGACATTTTGGATGAATCACGTCAGGTTGGTTTGCGTCACCATGTGGATTTTGAAAAATGGCAATCGACTTTACCGGCGAATTTTGAACAATTATGGCAAGGTGAAACTTATTGTTCTTTGGCCAATATGAAAGCGGAATATTTAAAAAATCCGCAACCGATTGCCACCCGTAAAAGTTCGCAAATGGTTTTGGAAACGTTATTGACACAAATTCCTAATCTTATTGGCGGTTCGGCGGACTTAGGGGCATCCAACCTGACGAAAACAAAAGTATCTCAGGATATTATGCCGTCTAAATATCAAGGTAATTATTTAAACTATGGTGTGCGTGAATTGGCGATGTCAGGTATTGCTAACGGTTTGGCAGCCCACGGTGGTTTAATCCCTTATACCAGCACGTTCTTCGTATTTTCGGATTATATGAAGCCGGCCATCCGTTTGGGGGCTTTAATGGGTTTAAAACAGTTGTATGTTTTAACACATGATTCCATTGGGGTAGGTCAAGATGGTCCGACCCATCAACCCATTGAACAGCTTGTCAGTTTGCGTGCGACACCTGATCTGTTTGTTTTCAGGCCGGCTGATGCCATCGAGGTGGCGGAAAGTTATGAAACCGCCATGGAAATAAATGGCCCTTCGGCATTGGTTTTAAGCCGTCAAAATCTGCCTTGTCTTCGTGAAAATACCGATGAAAATTTAACCCAAAAAGGGGCGTATGTTGTGCGGGATGTAAAGGGTAAAAGAAAATTGACATTGATTGCCTCGGGATCCGAGGTTTCATTGGCCCTGCAAGTTGCCGAAAAATTACCACAAACAGCGGTGGTATCCATGCCGTGTTGGGAATTGTTTGCTAAACAAAGTCCCGAATATCAACAAAGCGTGTTGGGGGATGCCCCCCGTGTTTCCATAGAAGCCGCTTCAACATTCGGCTGGGAACGTTGGACAGGTTCGGATGGTTTAAATATCGGATTGGATACTTTTGGCCAAAGTGCATCGGGTGAAGAATTGTTTGAACACTTTGGTTTTTCGGTTGAAAAAATTATTGAAAGGATTGAAAAATGGCGTCAAAAATAAATAAGGTGTTTTTTGCCTTAGCATTATTTTTGACCTTGCCTGCCTGTGCCGGTGGGAATCAGACAATTGATTCATTTACCAAAGCCAAAAATTTACTCAGAAAATCCATCTACGCCAATCACAGTGAAACTTTTTATTGTCGGGGGCATTTTGATTCAAAGGGGCGAATTTCTTTGCCAACGGGTTTTGAATCACAAAAATATAAAAAGCGGGCAAATAAATTGGAATGGGAACATGTTGTACCGGCCGAACATTTCGGTCAGGCCTTTATTGAGTGGCGTCAAGGTCATGAAGATTGCATTGATTCAAAAGGTGAACTTTTCAAGGGGCGTAAGTGTGCCGAAAAAACGAATCAGGAATTTCGTTTTATGTTGGCCGATATGTATAACCTGTATCCGTCCATCGGGGCGGTTAATGCCATTCGCAGTAATCATCACTATGGCGTGTTAAAGGATATTGAACCGACTTTTTCGGGATGTGAATTTAAATATGATGAACAAACGGATATTGTGGAACCACCCGAATATACAAGGGGAACTATCGCCCGAACATACTTATACTTTGATGATGTATATCCTAAATATAATATGTCATCATCCACACGTCAGTTGATGAATGCCTGGGATAAGATGTATCCGGTGGATGCATGGGAATGTGAACGAGCAAAAAAGATTGAAAAATTACAGGGAAATGAAAACACTTTTGTCAAAAAAGTTTGTATAGAAAAGGGATTGTATTGAAGTGGTGACCTCGGAGCGATTCGAACGCCCGACCTACTGCTTAGAAGGCAGTTGCTCTATCCAACTGAGCTACGAGGCCACGGCCCTATTATACGCTATTTTAATCTCTTGGTCAAGTGTTTATTCGGATAAAGTTTCAATATCTATACGATTTTTATGGATATAGATAAAATAAATCTTATTTTCCTGAGGGATTAGTTTATCAATTCGGCAATGCCCACTTTGATTTTTCAAAATGGCAAAATCGGCATTTATGCAATAATCCGGCGATAAGGCAATCCTTTTTCCCTTTAATTTGATTATTTTATCCATTTTTATATTTTCTTTTTCTTTAAAGCCCAATTTGGTTTGCCACAAAGTTTGTATCCAATCTTGACCGTTTTCGTTGGTATAAAAACGACCGTTTTGGATATAGGCGATACTTTGGCCTTTATCCGCCACCATTATAACGGGATAGTTTGTGGTAAAGGCCATTATTATGCCAATCAGGATAAACAGCGCACCCATCAAACGACCCCAAAATTGCCACAGGCAAATAAAAACGATACCCAAGATAATAAGACACAGTCCAACCACATCAAAGGATGGTAAATTGATTTCAGCAAAGGGTAAGTCAGCAATATATCCCGCCATTTGCTCAATCCAACCGATAACCGCCCCTGCACCTTTAAAAAAGACAGAATCTATCCCAAAGGGCATCAATAAACATCCGATAAACAATAACGGCATGATAATCAGGGAAAACAAAAAGCTGAATGCCATATTGCCCACAATACCAAAGGGTGTCAGTTGATTAAAATGCCAGATAATCAATGGTGTTAAGCCAACGGTTATGGCTATACTCAATGCACAAAATTCCATAAAATGACGCAGGTATTTATTGCGATCTGCAAATAATTCTTTAAACTTTTCATGAACGGCAATTAAAATCAAAACAGATAAAAACGAAAGTTGAAAGCTGATGGACATTAAATTTTCCGGATGAAGTATCAACATGGCAAAACCCGCCAAAATCAATGTGCGAACCGAAAAGGTCTTGCGGTTTAACAATATCCCCAAAAACACCAAGGCAATCATCAAATATGAACGCACAGCCGGTATTTGAAAGTCGGACAATCCCAAATAAAAACCTGTGCCAATCAATGCAAAAACAGCGGCAATCTTTTTAGTATTGACATACAATGTTAAACGGCCACACATAACACCCAAACCACGAATCAATAAAAATAAAAAGCCCGCCAACAAAGCCATATGAAAACCGGAAACGGATAAGACATGGACAATCCCTGAACGGCGGTAAATCTGATATAATTCAGGGCTGACTAATCTTTGTTCACCGGTAATCAAAGGCGTGATGATACGGGCTTGATTTTCGGGCAATAATTGAAAGACACGTTCGGTAATTTGATGACGCAAGCGTTGAAAAATGGTTGACTTTGCATTTATATCCCGAATATCCAAAACCTGAACAACTTTGCCGATAGCACCGATTTTTTCAAAATATAACCGCTTGGCCTGAGATGTATGAAAGGGTGCCTTTACCGATACAGGCGACACCAAATGGGCCTTTAACCGAACCCGTTGACCAACCTGTAACGATGGGGCCAAATTATCATAATGCAGACGAATTTTATCGGGTTGTTTCAACACACCAATGGGATAGTTGATGTTTTGTAAAATCAAAATCTGTTTATCGGGTAAAACAGTATTATCCCAAATGGTGGCATCAATAATTGTATTGGAAAGTTTTTGATTTAAAACGGGATGATCCACCATCTGATACCGCAAGTGTGTGGTCAATATACCGGCCATTATAAAAGTCGTTAAAAACATCAAAAAGTAAATCAAATTCTTTTGCCGAAATAAAATCATTGAACCGACAGAAAGTGCCAAACCAATCATTGCCCACAGCGGATTAAAATGATAAAAATATAATAAGATTCCCACCATAAATGACACAAAAGCCCAAATGAGCTTTTCATCAAACATTGTTTGAAGTTCCTGTTTTAACTGTTTAATCTTGGGATGATACGGGGACAACATGGGGAATATTATTTTGCATTTCATTTAAAATATGATTTAACATTTGATCATATAATTTGGCATATTGTTTTTCTTTTTCGGCCAAAGATGTTTTTTTGTTCATTTTGGCATAATGTTTACCCCCCACTTTTAACCGATAAGGAGAATATCCATTTTTGCGTTGTACCAATTCAACGTCATAATTTAAGGTGTCTTGGACCATATCGGGTTGCCACCAATGTTGGGCGGGAAATTCTTCACGCACAATTTCGGCTTTATTTAATATCAAATGTAAATCTGAATTTAATTTTCCTATAATAAAAGTGTTGTTTATCCAATTTTGGACAATTTGATAAGGCGATAAAGACAATTTATTTTCAATGTGATGTGTGGAATCAAACTTTTTTAAATTAGATACCAATGTTATTTTTTGAACGGGTAAGTGATATTTTTGATCAACTTTAAAATAAGATTCAAAATGATTGATGGGTGCCACCATACAACCGCTTAAAAGAAACAGAAAAAAACATTTTTGTAATTGCTTTTTAATATTCATTGATATATTATGAAACAAATCAAGGATTTTGTCAATCATGAAAAAGATAACACCGCAACGATTAAAAAATATTGCTCTTTATTATTTGGAACGCTATGATGCCGGTACGGTTAAGTTGCGTGGTGTTTTAACACGGCGAATTAAAAAAGCTCAAATGGAAATGCCTGTGCCGGATGAAGCCTTTGAATGGGTGGAACAGGTTATTGAACAAATGCAAAATTTGGGCTATGTCAACGATACACGATATGCCGAAAACATGGTACGCCGTTTATCGCAATCGGGAAAATCAAAAACCTTTATCAAAAACAAGTTGAAAACGGAAGGCATTTCCGAAAGTACGTTTGAAACTTTATTTTCGGATACGGATGATTTAACTCAGGCCCGATTATATGTGCGCAAAAAAAGATTAGGGCGTGATTTTCAAAAGGATTTAGCCAAACTGGCCCGTGCCGGTTTTTCCTATGATATCGCACGACAAGCCCTGAATCAACCAAAATCAGATGAACTTTTTGATTGAAAAAAACAATAAAAAAAGGTATAAAGAAAATATGTTTGAAGAATTAGAAAAAATTAAATCAGAATGTCAAAATTGCATGCGTTGTCCTTTGGGAAAGACACGAACGAATGTTGTTTTTTCGGCCGGTGTCCCCAATTCGGATATTGTTTTAATCGGTGAAGCACCGGGGTATAATGAAGACATGACGGGCGAACCTTTTGTGGGGCGTGCCGGTCAGTTATTGGATAAAATTTTGGAATCTGTCGGTTTTTCACGCAAAGAAAATATTTATATTTGCAATACGATTAAATGTCGTCCGCCCGATAACCGTGATCCTTTGCCCGAAGAAAAAAAAGCCTGTCGTGCATATTTGGACAGACAGTTGAATTGTTTAAAACCAAAAATTATTTTATTGTGCGGTCGGGTGGCATTGACGTCATTCATTGAAACAAAACAGGGTATTTCAAAAATACGAGGTCATTGGTTTGATGGACCGAACGGCGCCAAGATGATGCCGATTTTCCATCCGTCCTATTTGCTCAGAAATCCGTCCCATAAAGAAGGTTCGCCCAAATGGTTGATGTGGCAGGATATGAAGGAAATCCGCCGTGTTTATGATGAACTTAAAACGGATTTAGCATAAAAGTGTAATACATCCGTCAGACGTGGTAATTTAATAATCACATCAAAAGTGTATCTGTCCAAAATATGATATTCTTTTAAATCCAATCGGTATAAAATCAATGCTTCTGTTGCACGTCCGACTATCAAGGATTTAGGGAATAATTGTTTTAACGAATATTCCGTTTGATAAGCCAATAAAGTCGGCTGGCCAAAAACACTGTCTCGCCTTTCGTGTTCACGGATGGAAAACAATTCCAAACCGTTCCATGACAAACCATCCGTCACATGCAAAAATTGAATATAATCCGATGGTATTTGAATCCATCCTTTTTTAACCAATGCAATGGAAGTGCGTTGAATATCCATCATTTGTGCCGGCGGAAAAAATTGGGCGTAATTTTGATACAGGGTATTTAAGATGGTATTGATGCTCATTATCGCCCCCCTGTTTTAATGGCTATTTGTTGCAAATTGGCACTGCTTAAACCCGCCTGAGTGGAACGGTCTGACTTTTTCTTGCCACCAGAACCGGTCATTTCCCCATTGGGGATATAAACTTTCCCCAAAGGAACTGGGATATATAATTTTTGCGGATGTCCCACACCGGCCGAAGTCAAAATTTGTTGATTGATATATTTGTGAATCAGTTCATGAAAGGGGTGAATGGGAATCAAAACCAAATTATCCATATCTAAATTGCCCCCATATAACAACGGATATTTTAAATGCACCGTCCAATTGGTGGGCAAAATGCCCTTGGACATATAAAAGATACTTTCTTCGGATATATCGGCACTGCGTAAATCATTCAAATACTGATCCACCAAATCCTTTAAAAACACCAATTTTAAAGTTTCCAATTTTTGATGAAATTCACTTTCATTGATGGTATGCGGATAATAGTTGGCCGACATCAATTCCATATTGGCAAAGTTTTCATTTTGGAATAAGTCCACCCAATAATCCTGATCTTTAGCATCCGAATCCAACCCTTCCATTAAACCGTCCAAACTGTTGGTATCCATATCACCAGACGGGGATGAATTGTTCATCAACTGATCCCAGTTTTCATATAATTCAGATCCATCCAGTTCGGTCATGTTATCAGCCATTTAAACCATCCTTGGGTGGTGGGGGTTGAAATGTAGGGGCAGATGTGGGGGCCGTAAAGATACCCTGTCCCTGAGGCGGCAACAAAGGTTGCATCGGTGTTGATGTGTTTTGTGGGGCAAAATTGCTTTGAGAAGGCAATTGATTACCATTGGGTTCTGATTGATTTTCTTCGGGCTTTTGTTGTTGGTTTTCCGGTGCTCGTCTGTCCACAATCCATTGGGGGATATATGGGGCGGTTGGAATCTGAGTTTTTTTCAAAAAGCCTTTATCCAAATAATAACGTGGGGCATCAGCCAAAATCGGATGGGATAAGAATCCCTGGAATAACACATATTGTTTTAACATATCCAAGCTTAAAATATCCGAAGCACTGACCACGTCTGATTTTTGCAATTGACGGGAAACGTTTTGTGAAAAATCAAACATTTTTTGACCACCGCCTTCTTGTTTGGATGTGCTTTTAACTTCAATCGTTTTGGAACCAATCATTTTCACAAAACGTTCGGCTGTTTGTTCGTTGTTTTGGGACAAAATAACTTTTGCCGCCGTTGTGGAAATAATTGTTTCCAAATCATCTTTACCGTATTGGCCGGAAATTTGGCCTAAATCCTGACCAATCAATAAATAGGCCACCTTTTGTCCACGACCGACCGCAGGACCGTTTTTCACACAATCCAGTTTCGGCATTTGTGGGAATTCGTCCAATACAAATAAAACAGGACAAGGACCGCATTTTTGACCATCGTTTCCCACATAGCCCGGCGGATTGGCAATTAAAAACGAGCTGACCAATTCCACAAAAATACCTGTAATCACATTCAAGGCACGGGCATCCACTTGGTTAATGGATAAATAAACGGAAATCGGTTTGATTTTGCCGTCCGCAGGATCCACCATACCACGCAAATCACGGAAAGTAAAATCACTGAATTTTGTACGTTCTTTTACGGCTGCGTTTTTAAAAATACTGATACCTGATAAAGCGGTTGATAAAATTGAACCACGTTCTTTGTCGGGCGTACTGGATAACTGATTTAATTCGGCAATGGCACGGCGGGCATAGGCAAAGCGATTGCTTTCATTCACAGCCGCATCCAATACGTCCTTCATGGGATCGGCCATCATGGCCATTTGGTCGCCTTCATCGGAACGGCGTTTGATATCGGCGGCGATTTTCATCTGCATATCGGTCAGCCATTCCAAAATCATGGCAATGCATGGTTCATGCCCATGCCAGCTTTCGGGCAGACCTTCCCATGTACCAACAGGGGCGTAATTGTTTAAATTTAACTGTCCCCTTTTTAAAGCATCCAATGCAATCATAGCACTGTTATCGGACATATCGGCATAGTAGGTGGCCAAAACATTGGCATCTTCTTGATCAAAAGAACCCTCGGATAATTTATTGATAAAGTAATCATTGGCACGGGCCCGTTCACATTTGCTGGCGATAAAATGTAAAAAACCACTCATGGCATTACGGCCCGTTTTACACCAGTGTGGATCCGCACCACCTTTAGGTTCTTCCACCAACACGGCAACCATAGAGTCAATATACATATCTCTGGCTGGTCCCAATGGGGGTAATGCCGTGGGCGATAAAGGATTCCAGCTGGGGTAAAAAACACCGTTTTGTGGTTCATCCTGGGCACCCCAGTTGATAATGAAAACAGGTCCGATTTTATTACGATATCCTGATGTTTGATAACATAATTCGGGCTTTACGTCATTGACAATAATACTTAAAGAATCGGATTCAAAAATCGTTGGGATAACCACACCGGCAGTTTTACCGGTTCCCGGTGGTGCCACCACCAAGGCGGATAAAGTGTTAGGCATTTTTAATAAACGCCCCTTGAATCGACCCAGCACACAACAAAAACCATCGAATAATCCCATCTTTTTAATATCACGATAGGATGCCAAACGACCGCTGCCAAAAACAGTGGACATATTGGAGTGTGGGTTTGTAAATAAACCGACAAAAATAATAATGGGAATAACTGCCAAAGGGATGAATGGTAAAAACATCACTATTGGGGCAGGGGAGATTGACCAAAACTTTTTAAACCATTTAGAATAAGTTAAAATAATTTCGCCGGGATGCAAAAAGTGTTGAGCCCAAAAGCTTTTGATTCTTCCTAATAAAGAGATTTCTCCTGAATATAACCATTGTGCTATTGGAAAAACAAGAAGTGTTAAAATCCAAAAACACAATAATGCAAAAAAAACGGAAAGCAATATATGAATAATGTATTTATTTTGCTCTTTGTATTGATCGTCGGCCATTTTAATTTCCCCCTTATAATAAAATTTGTCTTAATTGTTCAACAGCATCATCCGATAACGGTTCATATTGTTTATTTAAAACTTCACTCAGTGTTTTTAATTCTACAGGTCCGCCTTTATCCGTCCGACAAACCATAACCCCTAAATCATTCCAGGTTCTGAGCATATCTTCGGCATTGATAATATTACCTTTTCGTTCAATCAACATCGGTTGCACCTTTAAATCAAAGCCGGCATCGGATAATTTTTTCGCAACAAGCTTTCCTGTTTGCATCAATTCAAAAACAGGCGACACACGATGGTCCGTTTCGGAAAACCATAAAGGATCTTCATCATTAAAGGCTTCTTCATCGGCCAACCAATCTCCGTCTATATCATCATAGCGAGCCCATAACATTTGCCCCTGACAAACGGCCACAAAGCCGGATGCCTGTTCATCAGATACAACACCCGACAAAACCGACCAACCTGTATTGGACAACAATTCATCCGGATTTTCATCAACAGATGGCTGGGCTGGCAATTGAATTTCCTCTAACGGTATATCGGCCATTTGTTTTAAATCAGCCTCCAACGGATTATTCCAAGAAGTATCCATCGGCGTATCGGGTGTAAATGACCTATCATTAGCCATAGGTGATGTCGTATAAGAATTTGGCATTTCAGCCAGCATCGGATTGGATTGCGCAAAACTTTGTTGTTGAACGGGTTGGGAACGCATTGTTGGCCCCATTGTAGGCATCGGCATCGGACGTTGCGCCGAAATGGGCGGTGCTTTAATCGGCTTATGTGAAGTATGAGCTGGTGTTTTGTGTTCAGATTTTTTGGGAGGTGTTGATATTTTTTTCTTGATATGTTGAATGTGTTTTTTGGGCAAATGAGCCACTTTTTTTGCTGAAGCACGCCATTGAATTTTATTGGCCCAATACCAAATCCCCAAATACATCGGAATAACCAAAATAAAGGAAATCAGAAAAATCCAATCCCCCGCACTGGAAACACGCCAACCGGCATTGATTTCCTGAAACAAAAAACGCCACGATTCACCGGAAAAAAGATTAAAATTCCAATTGATATGCAAAAATCCCCTGAACCACCATCCAAAAAACAGCAGTCCCACAACCAAACCAATCAATAAAGTTCTTTTCGGGTTTTGCATTTTGCTTCCTTTTGGATCATTATACACAAAATAAAACTGTTTGACCAGCAAAAAATGCGATAAAACAAAAAAATATAATCGGTCTTGTAAAAGACATAAAAATACGCTATAATTAGGCTTTAATTCGGATGAAAAAATGAGACGCAAAACAGAACCCAAAAAACGATTACATGACTGTGATTTTCCCGGCTGTCCTGAGGCGGGCGAATATCGTGCCCCAAAGGACAGAACTTTGCGTTCACATTATTGGTTTTGTCAAAAGCATGTGGCCGAATACAACAAAAAATGGGATTTTTTAAAAGGCCTTTCCCCCGATGAAATAGAAGAACAACTGCGTAATGATACGACATGGCAACGCCCCCGATGGAAATTGGGTTCAAATATCGGTGGCATGCCCCGCTTTAAAGATTCAATGAATGTTTTTTCGGAAGAACGGTTGGGGATGGACGGTGGCTATAATCCCCCCAGTCCATCTTTAAAATATCCGCCCAAAGTGCAACGGGCGATTGCCTTTATGGATTTAAAAATGCCGATACAATTATCGGATATAAAAAAGCAATATAAGGTCTTGGCGAAAAAATACCATCCGGATGTCAGCAAAAAAGATGCCTCGCTTTTCCAAAGACTCAGAGAGGCTTATGAAATTTTAACGGATTATCTGAAAGGATAGAAAATGTCTGTTTTATTAAAAAATGTAACACTCAATCACCAAAAAACAGATATCTTTATTCAAGAAAATAAATTTTCAAAAATTGCCCCTGAACTGTCGATTCACTCAGACCATGTTTTGGATTGCACAAATTTCGCCATACTGCCGGCTTTTTACAATTGCCATTCGCATGCACCAATGAGCCTGTTTCGTGGTATTAGTGATGATAAAAATTTATTTGATTGGTTAAATAATGACATTTGGCCAAGGGAAGCCAAATTGACCGAAGAAATGATTTATATCGCCACAAAATTTTCCATTTTAGAAATGATTAAAACGGGCACGGTATTTTTTTCGGATATGTACTTTGGCATGTCCGCCATGATGCAGGCAGTGGCCGATATGGGGATTCGTTCGGCTCTTTCCTGTGGGGCTTTGGATTTATTTGATGAAAAAAAACGCCAAAAAGAAATAAGTATTATTCGTGAATTTTTGGATATGAAAAATCCAAATCCAAAATTAATACAAAAAGCCTTATCCATTCATGCCGTTTATACCGTATCCGAAGAATTAATTCGTTGGAATGTAGATATGGCCAAAAAATATAATGCCCGCTTACATATTCATGCCTGTGAAACAAAAAAAGAAGTAGATGATTGCATTAAAGAACATGGTTGTACACCGATTCAATATCTGGATAAATTGGGCGCATTAAGTGACAAAACAATTTTGGCCCACAGCATTTGGTTGGATGATAAAGATATAGAAATTTTAGCCGATAAAGGCGTATGGCTTTGTACAAATCCTTCATCAAATTATAAACTCAATTCAGGTGTTTTTTTGTTGCAAAAACTGTTGGATAAAGGTTGCCGAATTACTCTGGGGACAGATGGAGCTGCCTCAAACAATTCTTTAAATATGATGGGAGAAATGAAATTGTGTGCTCTGTCGGCAAAAATTCAATCCAATAATCCAACCGCCGGCAACGCCCAAGATGTATTTAAAATAGCCACCCAAAACGGTGCTAATGCTTTTGGTTTAAATGCCGGTGAAATTGCCGAAGGAAAATTGGCCGATTGTATTTTGGTTGATTTGAACAATCACTTTTTAACACCTGATTATAATCTGATTTCCAATATGGTCTATGCGGCTGACAGTTCTTGCATTGATACAGTTATTTGCAATGGCAAAATTTTAATGCAAAATCATCATGTTCCAGGCGAAGAAGAATTGATTAAACAAATGCAACAACTCAGCCAAGAAATTATTTAAAATTACTTTTGTATCAATTGTTTGGCAATATCCTCGCTGAGATTTAACCATAACTTTGAATAACCGACAACCAAGTCATCATATGTTTTTCCGATTTCAATTTTATCGGTAAATTTTTGATGAACAATTGTTTTGCCCTTTGTGTTTTTAATGGTAAACCATGCCGATAATTTCGCCTGTTGTCCCAAAACACCATCCATTTGAATCACCTGAACCCAAACACGACGATCAAATTTTTCGCTTCCCAAAGTGCGTATTTTTGCATCAGATTTCGGCAACAAATGATTTAAGTTTTGTGTTAAAATGCGGGTACATAAAACAGATGGCGATTCAACCCAACGATTATATTCGGAAATCAAAACTTGCCGGCCGTTTTTGTTTTGAGTCACAATTTGGGCTCTGTCCATGTATTTAGGCAAATCAACCTTATCCACCCCGATAAATAAATCTTCTGATTGCGAAACGGGCATTGTTTCAATGGTGGTTAAAGAATAAAATTTTGAAGTTTGAGAAACACCAAAAATACATCCCGACAAAAACAAACATAAAAAGGCATATTTGATTTTTTTCATTTTATTCTCCTTTTTTGCCCTTGATTAAAGATTCCGGATGGCGTTCCAAATAATCGGCTAAATTTTGCACAGATCGGGCAGCATCAGAAATGTCCGTCAATGCTTTATTGACATTAAAAATGGTTTCATCGGTATTGTCGGAAATTTTTTCCAAAGTCTTATTCAGGTTTTGTGTCGTATTTGTCAAAGCCGGTAATAACACAGGTAATTGTTCCTGCAAAACAGTGACAACATAACCAACCTGATCAACCGTTTTTTGGATTTGCAAACTGTCAAATTCCTTGGTAATAACTTCACTTTTGGATAAAACGGTCGGAATTTGCGGAAACTGAGAAAATCCTTTTTCGGGCACTGTTTTTACCTGACTTTCGGGCAACATCACCAACTCGATCATCAACTGACCGGTCAAATAACTTTGGGTAATCAAACGCCCACGCAAACCGCGTTGGATTAAATTTTCCAAAACATTTTGATTGTTCCACAAATTATCCCATCCATTTTTTTCTTTTATAATTCCCATTGGTTTGATGCGTACATAAACCGGTACCTGAAAAGTTAAATTTTTTGCATCGGCCACTAATTTTATATTAATGACTTTTCCAATTTCAACACCACGAAAAACAACCGGCGCCCCTTCGGATAAACCTTTTAATGATTCATCAAAATACATCACAAATATATTTTTCTTATCCCGTACAACTTTGTGCCAAACAGATTGACCAATCAAGGCAAATAAAACCAAAAATCCCAACAATAAAAATAAACCGATTACTTTTTTATTTGGCTCTTTTTTCATTTAAAACTCCTCTGGTTAAAAATTCATAAACACGTTCATTGGGCGGATTTTTTAACAACTCTTTCGGGTTGCCTTTGGCCGAAATCGTTTGAATGGTATTATCCAAAAAGATACTGTTTTTTGCAATTGCAAAAATGGATGGTAATTCATGTGTGACAACAATAATGGTTGTACCCAAAGTTTCATTGATTTGCAAGATTAAATCATCCAAGTTTTTAGAACTAATCGGATCCAAACCGGCGGATGGTTCATCAAAGTAAACAATTTCGGGATTTAGTGCCAAAGCCCGTGCTAATCCGGCCCGTTTTCGCATGCCACCGCTGATTTGGCTGGGATAATAATTTTCAAAGCCGGCCAAACCGACCAAAGCCAATTTAAAGGCCACAATATCATTTATTTTATGGTTATCATATTTTGTATATAATTGTAATGGCAAAGCAACATTTTCCGCCAATGTCATTGAACTGAACAAAGCCCCGCTTTGATATAAAATCCCCGAATGCTTCATAATTTCTTTTTTTTGTGATTCGGTGGCTTTTTTTAAGTTGATATCCTGAATAAAAACATCCCCTTTTTGTATGGGAATTAAACCGGTTAAAGTGCGAAGTAAAGTGCTTTTACCACAACCGGAACCACCCATGATAACAAAAATATCACCTTTTTGAATTTCAAAATTTAAATCCTTCATAACGGTTTTATCATCATAACCGATGCTTAAATTTCTGGCCTGAATAATGGGTATATTTTCCATCAAACACCTAACCCTTCACAAGCCAAAGTAATCAAGCCTGTCATTACAATCATCCACACAATGGCGTAAACAACGGCGTTGGTGGTGGCCCGCCCGACACTGTCGGCATTTCGCCCACAGGTTAAACCAAAATAACATCCGCATAACGCAATAACAACAGCAAAAACCAAACCATGAAAAATCCCCACCAAAAAGTTGGTTAAATCAAATGAGGATATTGTATATTTAATGTATTCAGATAAAGGAATTTGCCAAAACAACACACAAACAAAACATCCGCCCAAAATACCCATAATGTCCGAAATCAAAACCAAAATCGGCATAGATAATAACAAGGCATTTGTTCGTGGTAAAACCAAAAAGTCCATCCGTGAAACCCCCATTGTTTTTAGGGCGTCTAATTCTTCATTAACCTGCATGGTACCGATACTGGCTGCATAAGATGAACCTGTACGCCCGGCCATAATAATCCCCGTCATAATGGCCCCCATGATACGTGTCATGCCGATGGTTACCAAGCTGGCCACATAGATTTGAGCCCCAAAAGTTTTTAATTGTAACGCCCCGACAAAGGCCAAAATTAAACCGACCATAAAGCTGATTAAACAAACAATTAAAACAGCCTTTGGTCCGCAATCGGCAAGCGTCATCCAAAAATCTTTTGACCGATACACGGCTTTTCCCGTTATTTGTCGTCCACAACCTGCCAACCACTTTAATACAAACAAAGCACCCTGACGAAAACGCCTGTAAATATATAATCCTTTATCGCCCAGATATTCCAAAAAAGTTTCTTTGTTTTGCTCTTCTGTTTGAGGTTTTGTTTGTGTTTGAAAAGCCAAGTGTATCAATTGTTCCATATTTTTGGGTAAATGATAGGTTGTTATGTTTTTGGGATCTATCTGTTTTAATTGGGCATATAATGAAACGATAAAATCCGTATCCCATTTTTCAATACCGTCATTTTTTATTTGAATTTTTTTGTTTTGAATTTTGGAAAAGTCAAACTTTTGGGGCTTTGTTAAATCCCCCGTTAAATGTATAACAATGCCACTTTCCCTTTGTTCAATTTGTATCATTTTTCCCCCTAAGAAAGATTAAACTTTTTCAGGGGGAAAGTCAAGAGATATAAATTATGTTGTTTAATAAAATTGGAAATACTTATTTTTTATTTTACCACCAAATTGACCAAACGGCCGGGGACATAGATTTCTTTGACGATTTCTTTGTCCTGTAAAAAGTCTTTGATTTGATCTTTTGCCATTTGAATTATGGTGTCTTTATCGGTTGTTTTGGCAACCTCAAAAGTGCCACGCAATTTGCCGTTTGTTTGGATGACAATCTTCATATCGTCCTTTACCAATGCGGCTTCATTGACTTTCGGCCATTGCTGATTGAATACCGAATAAGGATGTCCCAGTTTTTCCCACAATTCTTCACCCAAGTGCGGTGCAAAGGGGGCCAATAATAACACAAAGGTTTTAATGCAATCCATCAAAAATTCTTTATTCACTGGACCTGAAACATAATCGTTCAAAGCGTTCAAGTATTCCATCATACGGGCCAAAGAAGTGTTAAATTGCATCACATCCATATCTTTGGTAACGGCACCGATAGTGGTGTTGCGAATGAAGTCCAATTTCTTTTCGTTGGCGGTCATTTCATTGACACTACTATCCATATTTTGTGCTTTTTCAATCAATGTTTCAATGCGTTTGACAAATCGCGCCATAGATTCCACGCCGTTTTCGTTCCACGGACCGCCATCTGTATAGGCAAAGGCGAATTCCAAGAACATACGGAACACGTCCGAACCATATTTTGAAATGCTGTCATCGGGGTTGATGGTGTTGCCTTTGGATTTGCTCATCTTTTGGCCGTCTGTTCCCAAAATCATGCCTTGATGCACCAAAGATGTAAAGGGTTCGTCAAAATCCAAATAGCCCATATCGCGTAATGCTTTTGTGAAAAAGCGTGCATAGAGTAAGTGCATGGTGGCGTGTTCTTGTCCACCCACATATTTATCCACCGGCAATAAACGATTGATTTTGTCTTTGTTAAAGACCTCTTTATCGTTTTTATTATCCGGATAACGCAGGAAATACCAGCTGGAATCCACAAAGGTATCCATGGTATCGGGATCACGTGTGGCATCCATACCACATTTGGGGCATTTGGTATGCATAAATTCAGCACAACGTTTTAATGGTGATTCACCATCGGGACGGAATTCCACATTTTCGGGCAACCGTACAGGCAAATCAGATTCCGGCACAGCTACCGCCCCACAAATCGGACAATGAATGACGGGAATCGGGGCACCCCAATAACGTTGACGTGAAATCAACCAATCACGTAAACGGAACATGGTTGTCAGTTTGCCATAGCCTGTTTTTTGTAATTTTTCCACAATGGCGGGAATGGCTTCTTCGGTTGTCATGCCTGAAAATTCGGCCGAGTTGACCAATTTACCATGTTCACAGAAAGGTAAATCTTTTTCATTTCCGTCTTTATCCACAATGACGCGGGTAATGGGTAAATTGTATTTGCTGGCAAAATCAAAGTCGCGTTCATCATGGGCCGGAACAGCCATCACAAAACCTGTACCATAGGTGGCAATCACATAATCGGCGACCCATACCGGCACTTTACGTCCATCCACAGGGTTTGTGGCATAAGAACCCGTAAACACACCTGTGCGTTCACGTGAATCGGACATGCGGTCAATTTCTTTGACTTTTGCGGCTTCCGTCACATATTGTTCAATGGCCTGTTTTTGTTCGGGTTTGGTCAGTTGGGCAACCGCTGGATGTTCGGGGGCAATCACCACATAACTTAAACCATACAAAGTATCGGCACGTGTTGTAAAGGCCTGTAATTTCATACCGTTATCAATGTCAAAGGTAATCAAAGAACCATGTGATTTTCCAATCCAATTTTTTTGGATTTTCTTTGTTTTTTCGGGCCAATCCAAATTGTCAATATCCTTTAACAACTCTTCGGCGTAATCAGTGATTTTAAAGAACCACTGTTTCATTTTCTTTTGAATGACAGGGGATTTGCAACGTTCACAATGACCGTCCACAACCTGTTCGTTGGCCAATACGGTTTGACAGCTGGTACACCAGTTAACGGCTGCTTCTTTTTGATAAGCCAAGCCCCGTTCAAATAATTTTGTAAAAATCCATTGTGTCCATTTGTAATAATCTTCATCACAGGTGTTTAAAGTGTGATTCCAATCATAGGTGGCACCCATGCCCTTTAATTGTTCGGTCATTTTGGCAATGCTGGTTTTGGTTGTTTCCTTTGGGGGAACACCTGTCTTAATGGCATAGTTTTCGGCCGGCAAACCAAAAGCATCAAAGCCCATCGGATGAAATACATTAAATCCCTGCATACGTTTAAAACGTGCCCAAGAATCAACAGGGGCAAAGTTATACCAATGTCCGCAATGCAAATTGGCGGCCGATGGATATGAAAACATTTCCAAACAATAAATCTTTTTACCCGGATGATTTTCATCAAATTTATAAAGTTGAGTTTCATCCCATTTTTTTTGCCATTTTTTATCAATATCAACAGAATATGTCATTTTGTTTACCTTTCGTTATTAAAAATAATTTTCGGGTATTATAGCGGATTTTATGAAAAAAATCCAGTTTTTTTAAGCGTCTAAAATTTTACCCACAATTTCGCGCGTGGCATCGGACAATTTTGCGGTTTCCCGCAATCGGGTCAATAACTTTTGCGCATAGTGTTTTAAATCATGTGGCATTTTGGCGCTGTTTTTAAAGTTTTTGGCCAAAGTTGCCGCCATATGTGGGTTTAATCCGTCCAATTGTTGAATGACATCAATAATTAAATCATAGCCGGCCCGTGTTTGAAAGGCGATTGTATTATTGCAAAATACACCCAATAAAGCACGCACTTTATTTGGATTTTTAATATCAAACTTGGGATGATTCATTAAACGTTTAATCACACCCACCGTTTCGGCCACAGGATCGGATGCTTGAACCATAAACCATCGGTTAAAGGGCAGGGCATCATTTTCATATCTTTTGTAAAAATCATCCAATGCTTCATTGGCTTTGGGATGATGATAATGTACCAAACAAATTAAAGCTTCGGTTAAATCCGTAAAGTTGTTGGCCTGATTATATTGTTGCCATGCGGTATCGGATTGATTGGTTAAACTTAAATATCCCAACAAAACATTTTTTAATGCACGTTTGCCCATTTGATCGGGTGTAATTTGGTATTCATTGTTATCCGACATTTGGTTGTATAAATCAAAGATATCGTCTTGATAGGTGTCGGCAAAATGTTGGCGTATCAAATGACGCACCGATTGCAATTGTTCAGGATTGACATGCTTTAAGTTGTTGATGATTTCGGCATCAGATGGTAATTTTAACATCCATGATTTTAACATGTTGTCAATGGGGGCCTTTAAACATCCGCCCATCATTTTTATCAAAGTATCATCGGATGCAGGGGTATCGCTTTTCAAAATATTCAAAATGCTGTCCAACATGTATTGGTGCATAACCTGATATCGGTTAAATAAATCCGCATCAAATTGGATTAAATGTTCGCGCTGGGCCAAAGTATAATTGATGTTGATATCTGCTATGGCCGAAAAACCACGATTGATGGATAAGACGGGTTCTTCAATCACATCAAAAGTAAAAGTTTTTTCAGTTTCATCCAAAATCAACGTGCCGTTTAACAAATCCGTTCCGTCTTTGGCCACCAAACCATAGGCCAAAGGAATCATCAACGGTTGCTTTGTGCGTGGATGAGATTGTTCCATATGCACGGTGAAGGTATTGTTTTCATAATGTGTTTGAATATTGATTATGGGGCGACCAGGCACTTGATACCACAGCATAAATTGACTTAAATCCATACATGAAGCATCCTCTATGGCGCGCACAAAATCTTCAATTTCAACCGCTTGACCGTCATGGCGTGAAAAATACAAACGACATCCGGCCATAAAGTTATCCCGTCCCACCACTTCACGCATCATGCGAATAACTTCGGCCCCTTTTTCGTAAATGGTGGCGGTATAAAAATTATCCACTGATTCGGCCTGTTCCAACATAATGGGATGTGCCAAAGGTCCGTCATCTTCGGGATATTGAATTTGTTTCAATGTGGCCACATCATCAATTCGTTGACAAACACCATAAACATCATGGGCATATTCGGTATGGCGATAAACGGTTAAACTTTCCTTTAACGACAGATGAAACCAATTTTTCAATGTTACCCGATCGCCTGAATAATTATGAAAATATTCGTGGGCAATCGTGGCATCAATGCCCTGATAGGCCCAATCGGTCGTTGTCATGGGATTTGCCAATAATACATTGTCGTTAAAAATGTTCAACGATTTATTTTCCATGGCCCCAAAGTTAAAGTGTGATACGGCAACAATAGAAAAACGATTTAAATCATATTCAAGGCCAAAGACATCTTCATCCCAATGCATGGCACGTTTTAACGCTTCCATGGCAAAGGTCAGACGTTCTTTTTTGCCTTCTTCACAATACAAATACAGATCCACTTTTTTATTGTTTTTGGTGGTGTAAGAATCCTGTAAGACATCCAATTTTCCCGCCACTAAAGCAAATAAATAACAGGGCTTGGCAAATGGGTCTTCAAATGTAATTTGATGATCATCTTCAAAAATGATATTGCCGTTGGATAAACGCACGGGATAATCTTTTTTATCGGCCACGATGGTGCATGTGTATTGGCTCATCACATCGGGATGGTCTGGGTAAAAGGTGATATAACGAAAGCCTTCGGCCTCATTTTGCGTGGTAAACAAACCGCTGGCGATATACAGCCCCATCAATTGAGTGTTTTCTTTTGGATTGATTTGCACTTCGGTTTTTAAAACAAAATCTTTGGCCGGTGGCATAAAACTCAAACCTTTTGAATTTTGTTCATATTCGTCCAAATTGATGGAAATCAGCTTTAATTGAACACCGTTTAAAAAAATCGGTTGATTTAATTGACAGTTTTGAAAATACAATTCGGCAAATACCTTTGTTTGTGTCGGATGTAACACAAAGGTCAATTTTGTTTTGGGTAATTCAAAGGTTGGTTTTTGATAGTCTTTACGAAAAATGGTCATTTTAATCTTGCCCGCCAATATTGTTCACGTTCTATGTTTTTGGGGAATCCGCCAAAACCGCCATGATAAATGGAAATCAAGCTTTTAACGGCATTTTTGATGCCGGCCTGGGCCGCTTGTTCATATAAAACCACTGCTTTTTTTGTATCAGGTTCGCCAAAATATCCCCGTTCAATCCAAACGGCCAAAGCATATTTTGCCTCAGGCATTGTTTGGGCGGCTTTTGTCATATAATCTTTGGCTTTTTCACGATTTTCTTTGACTTTATCACCGGCATCATACAGTAAAGCCAAAGTGTACAAAGCTGTTGGAGATTTTAATCGTGCCGCTTCTTCATAATAAAAAACGGCTTTTGCCATATTGACGGGTACATCTTTGGCCCCGTGATGGTAAAGGCTTGCCAAATGCAATGCACTGAATAAGCGAATTTCGCTGTCTTGACTTTTTTGAGCCATTACCAGATGCGATATAGCACGGCGTGGATTTTCGTTTAATAATTCCAATCCATCCACAAAGTGCATGTCGGGTGTATAATTCCATGAACGCAACAAAATTGATCCGATACCAATCAAACAGATTAGGGTGATAAAGAAAAGGCTATAACGTTTTTTTGCCGATAAAGTTTTATGTGTCATTTTCTCTCCTTTACAAAAGCTTAAAAACAGTGTACACTAACCTTGATAAAAAAACAAGGGGCTTTTTGATGAAATGGTCAGAATTTGAAAACAAAAAAGTGGGTATATGGGGGATGGGTCGTGAAGGTCAATCCGTTTTAAAGGCTTTAAAAAAACATGTAGCCCAATGCCAAATCATTGAAATTGATGAAGAAAATTTAAATTTATTGGATGATTGTCAAATTGTTGTTAAATCCCCCGGTGTATCATTATATCGGGATGAAATTAAGCGCGCCAAAGAAAAAGGTATTATCATTACATCCGCCACGAATATATTTATGGCGAATAAAAATCCAAAATCAAAGGTTATTTGTGTTACGGGAACCAAAGGTAAAAGTACAACATCATCATTGTTGGCACATACGTTAAAGGTTTTGGGGTATTCGGTATGTTTTGGCGGTAATATCGGTAAGCCTTTATTGGATTTTGTGGATGAAACGCCTGATTTTTTTGTGGCCGAAACATCCAGCTATCAATGTGCTGATTTTGTTGGCCAACCCGATTTGGGGATTATGGTGGCGCTTTATTCGGCGCACTTACCCTGGCACGGATCATTGGTGCAATATCATAAAGATAAGATGAATATGATTTTACAAAGCCGACAAACAATAGATATTCGTTCTTTGGATGTTCGGGGGCAAGATGGATATTTTTATAATCATTCGGAACGATTGTTTTCGGTGGATGCTTTGCCCTTATATGGCGCGCATAATCGGGAAAATGCCTGTGTTGTTTTACAGGCGATCAAAACGTTGGATTTGAATTTAAAAGAGTGTGAAAAAGCTTTTCAAAGTTTTGAACCTTTGGCGCATCGCCTGCAAAAAGTGGGACAAATAAACGGTGTTTTATACATCAATGATTCCATTGCGACATTGCCCGAATCCGTGATAGTGGCTTTGGATACCTTTGCTGACCGACCGATTACTTTAATTGTTGGCGGATGGGATGGCGGTTATGATTATACGGCTTTGGATAAAATGATAACAGAACGTAAAATTTTGGCCTTGGCATTGCCCGACACAGGGGCAAAAATAAATACGCCTTATCATGTGGCGAATATGGCTGAAGCCGTTCGATTGGCGTATGAAAAGACACCTTTGGGCGGGGTTGTTTTGATGTCCCCGGGTGCCCCCAGTTATAACCAGTATAAAAACTTTGAAGAACGTGGTGAAGATTTTATTAAATTCGTTGAAAATTTGAAAGATAAGGAATAAAAATGACATTAAAAGTTGAACAATTTAATTCACAGGGTACACCTCAATTCTCAACAGATTTGATCCGTTTTTTATATTCGGATGCCAATAAAAGAATTCAACTTTCTTTTTTGTGTAACCCCCAGGTATTTATTATGCCGACGAAGCAAAATGATGGTTTGATTCGTATAAATCGTCAAAAAAAAATTGCTCTTAAAAAAAATGGAGTCTTTACTTATGGGGCATGGCCACAAGACAGAGTGTCCCCTATTCAATCAAAAAAATTAAATCAAATGATAAGGAATCGTCAGATTAGACAGTCTGGGCATTATTATGATTTGGCCGGTCAAGCGTGCCATGAATATGAATTAAAAGAAAAAAGATATGTATTTATTCCAAAAGAAAGTGTTTGGTTTGAAGTGAAACCCATTGAATGGATTTATGATTTTAAAACAAATACTGTCCATTCTGTCAGGGCGATTTGGTCAAAAGATGAATTATCATCCAAGAATCTGGAAGCTTTTGGTTGGCAAGCTTTACAATCTAATAAATTAATTCTGCAGCTTCAAAATAATTCCTCCCAAAATCAATCACAAACACTGCGTGATATTGAATCGGATATGCTTCACGCTGTTCGTTTTTTGCGTGACAAGGAAAAAGAAAACGGAATTGTTGGTGGAAAAGGACAAAAAATACTTGATATGATACGTGGACAATTTTATAAAAATAAACTGAAAGGAAAATAAATGACAAAGAAAAAAATAAAAACAAAGCATACAATGAAAACTTATCTTTTAACGGGCGTATTGGTGATGGCACCTGTGGCGATTACGCTTTATTTGGCCATGTGGCTGTTTCGTTTAATGGACGGTTGGGCCAAATACCTGATACCCGAAAAATATGCCGAATATTTGCCCTATGGTGTGCCGGGATTGGGAATTTGCTTGTTGTTTTTATCTTTGGTTTTGGTGGGCATGTTCACCACAAATTATGTGGGGCGCTGGGCGGTTAAAACAGGACAAAAGATTTTAGCTCGGGTTCCTGTGATATCGGGCATTTACAGTGCCATAAAAAAAGTTTTTGAAACATTGATGGGTGATGGCGGTTCTCAATCATTTCGTCAGGCTGTTTTAATTGAATATCCCCGTAAAGGTTTGTGGACGATTGCTTTTGTGACGGCACCTGTTTATAAGGGGATGAAAAAATATCTGCCCAACGATATGATAACCGTTTATGTGCCAACCACACCCAACCCGACATCGGGCTTTATGATTTATGTGGCCAAAAAAGACATTAAGGAATTGGATATTCCTGTGGAAGAAGCTTTAAAGATGGTTTTGTCTATGGGGATTGTGAATCCGACAAAAAAGCCTTAAGGTTATCCAAATCCCGTGAGATCAGGGCTTTTTTATAAAGGCTGGTATTGGGTTCACCCCGATAAAGCCCCATCATGTGAGGAATAATTCGGGTGATGCGTTTATAATTTTTTTGCATATAAGGAATCATTTTTTCCAATACTTCTTCACGTGATAAAATGGGGTAATTGTCACCATAAAACATTTTATCCACATCCCTTAATTCATAGGGGTGACCATAGGCCCAACGCCCAATCATCACACCATCCACATGGTTTAAATGTTCTTGGGCTTCCGTTAAAGACAATACATTACCGTTGATGGAAATCGGCATATCGGGAAAAGATTTTTTTAACTTGTAAACCAAATCATAATTGATAGGTAAACGCAACCTGTTTTCCTTTGGACGCCAATTCAATTTTGCCTGACGGGCGTGAACGATTAAATGGCTGCATCCGGCTTTTTTAACCAAGTCCGCCAAATGAAATAATTCTTTCCATCCATCCCCGCCGACATCCGATAATGAAATGCGTGTTTTAACCGAAACAGGTAAACGTGATGCACCACACATTTCGGCCACACAATCGGCAATCACTTCGGGTGTTTTCATTAAAATGGCCCCGAATTTACCCGATTGAACACGTTGGCTGGGGCATCCGGCATTGATGTTGATGCCTTCATACCCCCAACTTTCGGCCATTTTGGCACATTGGGCCATCAATTTGGGTTCGCTCCCACCTACTTGTAAAATCAAGGGGTGTTCTTCGGGATTATAATCCAATAATAATTCTTTATTGCGTCCTAAAATTAGGGCAGGGCAGGCCACCATTTCCGTATATAATGTGGCGTGATGTGTGATGAACCGTAAAAAATATCGGTAGTGCCGATCTGTCCAATCCAACATTGGGGCAATGGATATCTTTTGCGAAAATAATTGATTTTTTTGTGTCATTGCTATATAATAGCATAAAATCAAAAAAAAAGAAAGGACCAAAAAATGACTTTAACCGAAACAGAAATAAATAAAATCCAACAATATTTGCGCCAATTGTTTTGGAATCCGGATATTACTTTGCATCCGGGCAGTGCCAAAGACAGTCCGGCCGAAGTTTATATCGGTAAAGAATTTGTGGGTGTTATTTACAAAAATGATGATGACGGTGAAATTTCATTTGATTGGAATATGTCCATTTTAAGTGATGATATTGAACAATTTTAAGGTATGAAAACATCGCTTTTTAATTTTGATTTGCCCGAACATTTGATTGCAAATCGGCCCGTTGAACCGCGTGATATAGCCCGTTTATTACACATTGACGGGATGAATCTGGTGGATAAAACGATGCTGGATTTGCCAAATTTGTTGCGTTCGGATGATGTTTTGGTATTTAACAATACCAAAGTGATACCGGCTCGTTTATATGGTGTTCGGGGTCAGGCCAAAATTGAAATGACTTTGTTTAAACAGGTGGATTTATCCACGTGGGAAACGTTGATTAAAAATGCTCGCCGATTACATGTTGACGATATAATTGTTTTTGATGATAAATTAAATGCCAAAGTTTTGGAAAAATTACCAAATGGTCCAGTGGTAGTTCAATTTAATTTATCGGGTGGGGATTTATTTGCCTATTTACACCAAGTGGGCACAATGCCTTTACCACCTTATATCAAACGTTTATGGGGTGGTCAGGTTTCCGATAAAGCCGATTATCAAACCATTTACGCTCATCACGAAGGGGCTGTTGCTGCCCCAACGGCAGGTTTGCATTTTACCAAACGGTTGTTTGATGCATTGGATAAAAAAGGGATTCAACGTGAATTTATTACCTTACATGTGGGGGGCGGAACTTTTTTGCCGGTGAAGGTGGAGGATACCGAACAACACAAAATGCATGCCGAATATGGCATAATTACATCGGATGTGGCCGAACGATTAAATGAATATAAAAAACAAGGTCGCCGGATTATCCCTGTGGGAACAACCTCTTTGCGTTTATTGGAATCGGCCACAGATGGAAAAGGCGTTTTGCAACCTTTTGCCCGTGAAACGTCTATTTTTATTACACCTGGATACCGCTTTAAATTTATTGATGCTCTGTTTACCAATTTCCATACACCCGAATCCACTTTGTTTATGTTGGTCAGTGCATTGGCCGGTTTGGATGAAATGCATCATGCATATAAACATGCCGTAGAAAAAGAGTATCGTTTCTTTTCCTACGGCGATGCGTGTTTGATTGAAAAAAAGATTATTTAATCAATTTTTTCTTTTTATGTTCTGTTGTTTTTGTTTCATTATTGCCGATAAAGGCTTCCAAGTTCATCAAGGCAATCGCCAAAACAAAGGCGATAATCCATTGAATAAACAACGGAACCGGCCAACCGTAGATGGTTAAAACAGGTAAGGCATAACCGAAATAACCGGCGGCAAAATCAATGATTAAAACAATCAACATAGCGACCATGGCTGAACGCCAAGCACTGTGTGTTGGGGCAACTTTCCCATATTTTTTCATCAATAAACCAACCAGTGCGTTAAAGCCCACCAAGATTAAATAGAAAGCCCATAGCACAGCCATGTAAATTAATGCAATAACAACGGGTACCCAAGTGATGAGATAGGCCAGGAATTGATGAATTTTTTGAGGAGTAATTACACCTTCATCCGGTAATTCGATTTGTGATAATGTGTTACCTTGGATAAAAACAGTGACTGCTTTTCGGGTGATATAAATACCATCCTGAATAGCCCCAACCCCAACATAATCACGATCTGTTTGGATATACAAAAACGGTATATCGCCCAAAGTACGAGAAGCGTTCATGTTAACGGGTTCAACGACTGTTTCATCTTTGATGACAATTGTTGGTATTGAATCAACAAAACTGGTAAATATCGGATTTTGAAAGGTGGTTTTTAATATATTGGAACTGGCCCACCAAATTAATCCAGAAATAAACAGATTGAAAATTAAAACAACAATCAAACCACGGCTTTTCATTTTTAATAAGTTCATTTTTTCCTCCTTTTAAAATATACTTATAATTAGCGTTTTATTTTTTCAATTGTCAAGACCTATTGAAACAAAGCTTTTTCCAATTGTTCAATTTCATCTTTTAATGAAAGTTTGTGCTTTTTGTATTGGGCTACTAAAAAAGAATCCGGTTGGGGGCGTTCTTGTTCCGCTTTTAACAATTTATCCCATTCGGCATGCTTTAATTTTAATAAAGCCAAATATTCCATAGCTGTTGTTGGTTCTGTCATTTTATCTCCTTTAATTAAATTTCACCGATATAAATACCTAAATTTTTGGCCACATGCACCAATTCTTCATTGGGATCAACGGGTGTATTACCGATGGATAAAACTTCTTCCAAAGATAAATCCGTCACATGTCCGTTTTGATGCACGACCACACGGTCTGTTTTGCCTTGGGCCAATAATTCAACAGCATGAACACCAAAGCTGGAAGCCAATACACGATCCGAAGCGCACGGCGTGCCGGAACGTTGAATGTGTCCCAAAATGTTGCCACGCACATTAAATCCGTCTTCGCTTAAACGTTTGACAAAATAGGTGGAAATCCCGCCAAAAGTATAACCGTTTACGGCACGAAACACCTCACCTTCGGGTGTTTTAACACCTTCGGCCACCACCATTAAAGCGTGGTTGCGTCCTTCGGCTTTAACGGCATTTAATTTTTTCAAAATACCTTCATAAGTATAAGGAATTTCGGGGATTAAAGCGATATCGGCAAAACCGGCAATAGCGGATTGTAAGGCCAAATGACCAGCGCCACGGCCCATTACCTCGGCAATCATCACACGTTTATGGCTGGCGGCTGTTGTATCCAATTTATCCAAAGCTTCCATTACAACCTGGCGGGCGGTTTGAAAACCGATGGCTAAATCTGTGCCTGGGGCATCATTATCCATTGTTTTGGGAATGCCCACCATTTTAACACCGGCTTTTTGGCAATACTTGCTGACAATGCTCATGGAACCATCGCCACCGATAACCACCAAAGCTTCCAAACCTAATTCCTGAATGCCTTCTTTAAAACGGGCAACGATTTGTTCATCATCCAAAACTTCAATACTGCCGTCTTGTTTTAAAAATTTATGGGCATCCGCCTGATTGGTAGTGCCCAACATTGTTCCGCCCAAAGTCGCAAAAGGAAATTCAAAATCCTTCATGCTCATTTTATGATAAGAAAGCGGGCGTAAAATTAAACCGTTTGTGGCGTCATGAATGCCAAAAACTTCCCAACCGCGTTCAATGGCACTGAATACCACGGCACGGATAGCGGCATTTAATCCGGAACAATCACCACCACTTGTCAATAATCCAATTCGTTTCATTATTTAAATCCTTTTTTTTGTTTTTTAAAGTGTGCTATTTATAGCCTTTTTTACTTTTTTTTACAAGTTATTTTTGATTTACAGGGAAAAATTCTTACCCAAATAAGTCTTTCGTACTGTTTCATCGGCAATAATTTCATCGGGTGTTCCGCATTTTAACACAACACCATCATGTAAAATATAGGCCCGATCCACAATCCCCAACGTTTCGCGTACATTGTGATCTGTAATCAAAACACCGATACCCCTGTTTTTCAATTGGCCGACCAATTGTTGGATATCGCTGACGGCAATCGGGTCAATACCGGCCAAAGGTTCATCCAATAAAATAAATGTTGGCTTTCCGGCCAAGGCCCGTGCAATTTCCAAACGTCGTCTTTCGCCACCGGATAAAGCTCTGGCGGGTGAAAAACGTAAATGTTCAATGGAAAATTCTTTTAACAGATTGTCCAATTCCTGTTCCACCTTATCTTTGTTTTTTTCGTTTAATTGTAAAACAGAACGGATGTTATCGGCCACATTCAAGCCACGAAAAATAGATGCTTCCTGTGGTAAATAACCGATACCTAATCTGGCCCGGCGATAAACAGGGAATTTAGTGATATCCAAACCGTTTAAAGTAATAGAGCCTTTGTTGGGACTGATAAGACCGGTTACGCAATAAAAACTGGTTGTTTTACCGGCACCGTTTGGTCCTAACAATCCAACCGCTTCACCGGTTTTGACCGATAAAG
This sequence comes from Alphaproteobacteria bacterium, assembly GCA_045631185.1. Taxonomy (GTDB): domain Bacteria; phylum Pseudomonadota; class Alphaproteobacteria; order CAAHEQ01; family UBA3637; genus UBA3637. The sequence continues at coordinate 71,346 of JAZQUH010000039.1, forward strand.
AAACATCTTTTAAAACCAATCTTTTTTTATAACTTTTGCTTAAATTTTTGACGACTAATTCGGATTGTTGCATTATTATTCTCCTTTAATATCGTTGGGCATTAATTGGCCGGTAATACGTTTAGGGCTGATCAATTCGCTTTTGCCTGTGGCCATATTGACAACGGCTTTTTCGCCTTTCATTTTATGTGTTCCTTGTGCCACCACAACATTGCCTGTTATTTCGGCAATTTGTGTTTTGGGGGTATAAACGGCTTTTTCGCCTGTTACACTTTGTTGTTTGTTGTCAATTTTAACATTTCCAAAGGCTTCAATTTTTTGAACACGGTTGTTTTTATCATTTGTATAGTGCAGAACGGCTTTATCGGCCATTAAAGTATTTTGTTCTTGGGATACTTTAACTTCATCCATGGCAGTCATAGTACGTTCTTTTTGGTCAATTTGAATGCCGTTTTTGGCGGTAACTGTCATGGTTTCATTTTTGTTTTTGACAACGGCCGTTGTTTTTTTCTTAAACAAAATCAAATTGCCTTTATCGGCCATCCATATGCCTTGGGCGTTTAATTTACCGGCCGGTCCGGAAATGCTGACAGGGCTGTTGCTGTCAGCGGATCCTTGTGTATAATCACATAAAACCTGACTGGTATAACCGGTATAGCCAGAATCCGTTTTGATATTGATACGATCTTCAAAAAAGACAGTTTCTTTTTCCTGGTCAATCAAGGCATAGGGGGCGTTCAGGCTCATTGTATCGCCTGAATCCATTTGATAGGTACCCGTGGGTTTTTCCATACGCATTTTACCCGATTGATTGTCGGCCTGTTTTACAGCCGGTGTTTGCAAAGTCATCGGCATTTTTTTATTGTTTAGCCCAAAAAAGCGTAAGTTTTCCATTTCCATTTGCGTTTGTTTTTTGCTGGACGGAACAGCCAAAGAAAAACGATCGTTGTTTTGGCTGAATTGGGGCCATATGATGATCAATGCAACAATTAAAAAAGCAAAGACAGGCAAGGTTCGCTTGGTAATCACTACCCGACGTGAATGTTTTTTAATCTGCATCAATCGTTTGGTCAACATTAAACAACTCCTGCCTTTAACAAATGGTGCATATGGATTAAGCCGATAGGATGATTTTGATTATCCACCACAAAAATATTGGTGATTTTCTTTTCATTCATCAAGGCCACAGCCTCACTGCCCAAAATGTCATCTGAAATAGTGATAGGATTGGCGTGCATTACTTGTTGCACGGGCTTGGCGGGTAAATCGGCACTCATATGACGCCTTAAATCGCCATCGGTAATCATGCCCAACAACACATTGTCCTGATTGACAATACCCACACAACCCAAAGTTTTCTTTGTCATTTCCAATAAAGCTTCGGCCATGGTTACCGTATCATTTACCAAAGGCAATTCATTGTTTTTGGCCATCAAGTCTTTGACTTTTACCAAGACATTGCCCAATTTTCCGCCCGGATGACGGTCGTGGTACAATTCTTTTGTAAAGCCACGCATATTCATCAATGCCACCGTCAAAGTATCGCCCATGGCCAAGGTTTCAATCATACTGGTTGTTGGGGCCATGTTAAAGGGGCATGCTTCCGGTGCTTCTTTTTTATTGGGAATCTGTAAAATATAGTCGGCCGCTTTGCCCAAGGTGCTTTCGGGTGCGCTGGTAACCGCCACCAAAGGCACGCCAAAGCGTTTGCAATAATTGATAAAGTCAAATAATTCTTTGCTTTCGCCCGAATTGGAAAGGGCTAAAACCAAATCTTTGTTGGTGACCATACCCAAATCGCCATGGCTGGCTTCCCCGGGATGCACAAAAAAGGCGGGGGTTCCCGTGCTGGCCAATGAAGCGGCAATTTTTTTGCCGATATGGCCGGGTTTTCCCATGCCCGTTACAATGACACGACCTTGTAAATTTAAAATGATTTCGGCGACTTTTGCAAAAGTTTCATCCACGCGTTCAATCATCAATTCCAACGCATTTTTTTCCAAAGTCAAAGTTCTTTTGGCGGATTCAATAATTTCTTGAGTATTCATACTTCCTCCTGTTTAATGATGGGAAAACAAATCAGGTTCTTCATAACCCAAAATATCCAATTCGGCCCGTGCATTTAAAAACTTAAAGCAATCCAAAGCCAAATTCAAACGTTTTTGTTTTTTTAATTCTTTATCCAAGATGGCCTTTAAGGCGTGCAAATACATAACGTCATTGGCAGCATAATGAATTTGTTCGGGGGATAATTCTTTTTTTGACCAATCGGAACATTGTTGTTCTTTATCCAATTGAATACCCAAATAATCTTCGCACAGATTTTTTAAAGAATGTTTTTTATCGGGACGCACTAATTTATCGGCAATTTTTGTGCAATAAATCGGATTGACGTCAATTTTTAAATCCACCTTTAATTTGGCCACATCAAAGCGGGCAAAATGAAAAATCTTTAAAATTTTCGGATTGGTTAAAAGGCTTTTTAAATTCGGGCAGGGCGTATTCTTTTTAATTTGAACCAACCATGCATTGCCTTTACCATCCCCGATTTGAACCAAGCATAACTTATCATTCAAAATATCCAAGCCTGTGGTTTCGCTGTCTACTGCCACCATTTTGGGGAATTTGATATTGGGGGGTAAATCGCCCTGAAAAACCTGAACAAATGCCATAAAAACTCCTTTTTATTTTAATCTTACTTTACCAAAGCCCCATTAAAAAAGCAAGTATAAAATCAAAAAAAAGAATATGCAGGATTAAAAATACAAGAAAAATTACAAAATGTTACAGTTTTGTTAAATTTTATGTCATTTTGACGCTTTTATATGACAGAACGCTTAAATTCGTCTAGTATCTGTGGGTATTTTTTATAACAAAAGGAGTTTTAATAATGAAAAAATTAAAAAAATACATTTATTTATGTTTTGGTTTATTGGCAGCGACTCAGGCCAATGCCGCCGGTTATCAATTACAGGAATATTCGGTTACCGGATTGGGTCGTGCTTTTGCCGGTCAAGGTATTATGGGTGATGATTTTTCCGCTTTGGGTTATAACCCGGCCGGTATGAACTTTGTCAACCAATCAGGTTTTCAATTGGGTGCCACCACCGTTGATATTCGTTCAAAAGTGCGTGGTGTGTCTACTGACGATACCAGAATAACAAGAGAAGGAAAAACAAGCCCTCGTATTACCCGTGTATTGCCCAGCTTTTTCGGTCAATATAAATTGAACGATAAAACCACTTTGGGTATGGGTGTTTATACACCGTTTGGATTGGCCACCGATTATGAAAACGATTGGTTTGGTAATGTTCATGGTAAATATTCCAGCATTTCCGCCATTAACTTTACCCCCGCCATTTCATATAAATTGGCCGATTCTTTATCGGTTGGTTTGGGTGTGAATGTGCAACATGTGATGGCCCGTTTGACCAGCTCAGTTCCTGGTGGCGGTGATGTTGATTTACGTGATGCCAAGGATACATCCGTGGGGTATACGGTCGGTTTAACCTATCAACCCGTTAAATCCACCCGTTTCGGTTTGGCTTATCGCAGTAAAGTTTCTCACAATTTAAAGGGGGAAAATAAAGCTTGGTCAAATCTTGCAAAACTTTATCCGTCAAGCTATTCTCATTTGCAGGGTGAATATGATGTTTCGGCTAAAATCGTAACACCCGAAACAATCACCTTGACGGCGGCCCATGATTTGAATGAAAAATGGACCTTATCCGGTACAGCCCGTTGGACCCGCTGGAATCGTTTTGATCGTTTGACGGTTATGCAAGATAATGCCCCAAATGGTATTTTGAGTTCCACCAATGAAGATTGGCAAAACACATGGTTTTTCGCCATGGGTGCCGATTATAAATATTGCAAAAATTTAACCTTCCGTTTTGGTGCTGGTTGGGATACAACAGCTATTCGTGCCCAAGAACGCAGAACAGCCCGTATTCCCGATGAACGCCGTATTTGGACATCCTTGGGTGCCACTTATATGAAAAATAATTGGCAATTTGATGTGGGGTATTCACACTTGTTTATTCGTTCTAACCATGCCCGTGGAATAGCGGATAGTAAATCTCCGTTTACATCATACAACGCTAAATACAATTCCGCATCGGATTTATTGGGCATTCAATTACAATATAAATTTTAATATTGTATCTGATAAAAACGGGCTCGGATAAAAACGAACCCGTTTTTTATTTTTTTTCTTGCATTTATTAAAAAACTATGCTAGACAAAAAATGTTTCTATTTTACGTAAAGGAGAAAATCAAATGAAACATATGAAAAAAACAACACATCATCATGTTGAGGCCAAAAAAGAATGTGCCTGTGGTGAAAATTGCAAATGCGGATGCAACTGTGGTTGCTCTGCTGCTAAAGCCGTGATTTTGGGCGGTACAGCCTTGGCTTTGATTATGTCCGGTTTGGCTTTGTGGAAAGTCAGTTCTGGTTGTGAAGAAAAATTCAAAAAATTCGTTGAGGCCAATCCGACAGTGATTATTGAATCTGTCAATAAACACTATGAACAAATGGAAAAAGAACGTGCAAAACCGACACCCAAAGTGGCTCCGGCTGAATTGGTGAAGGAAATTGTTAATGATAAAACAAACTATTCTTTGGGTAACCCCAAGGGTAAATTTGTAATCATTGAATTCTTTGATTATCAATGTGGTTGGTGCAAAAAAACCAACGTTGAAATGACCAAGGCTGTTGCTTCTGCCGAAGGTAAAAATATCCGCTGGATTCCGATCGATACACCAATCTTTGGTGAAGCTTCCGAAACAATCGCTCGCTTTGTTTTGGCCGCCGGTAAACAAGGTAAATATGCCCAAATGCATGAAGCTGTCACAACAGCTCAAGGTAAATTGGATGAAGCTGCTTTGATTGAATTGGGTAAAGGCTTGGGTTTGGATACCAAAAAGTTGAAAGCTGATGCCGATGGTAAAGCTATCCGTGAAAAATTGACAGCCAATAAAGAATACGCCAAAAAATTGAACATCAATGGTGTTCCGATGTTGATCGTTGACGGTCAAATCAATCCTGGCGCTTTGTTGGGTGATAAATTGCAAGAAGCCGTGAAAGCTTCTCAAGCCAAAAAATAAGAATTGAATAATTCTTAAATTTTCCAGCCGATGTTTTTGACATCGGCTTTTTTCTTGTTTTTTTTGAAAATCTGTGATAAAACTAAAAATATGCAAAAATTGACACTCATTTTTGTTTTATTTCTTTTATGCGGATGTACCCAATTTGTGCGGGTGCGAAAGGGCGATACGCTATATTCCATTTCCCGTGTCCATGAAGTGCCTGTCCGTGCTTTGATTCAGGAAAATAAAATTCCCGAACCCTATGTTATTAAAATCGGTCAGCGTTTAAAGATTCCGCAACAAAGAACTTATACGGTGCGAAAAGGCGACACCCTGTATTCCATTGCCCGCAAGTTTGATTTATCCGTCAATCAGGTGGCTCGCCAAAATAAAATTCAACCGCCATATACTTTAACGCCAGGGCAAAAATTGATTTTACAATCTTGGGATGATGCGGGGGAAATAGCAACGGCTGTAAATAAAAAAGGTTCAACCCAAAAGCCTGCGGTTAAATCTGGCAAAAAATCCGTAAAATTACCGGCTAATGCCAAAAATAAACGCTTTAATCAACCTGTTTCGGGAAAAGTCATTCAAAAATTCGGTATGACATCCAATGGCACATATAACGATGGTATCAACATTTCGGCCAAAGCCGGTACGCCTATTTTAGCGGCCGATAAAGGAACTGTGGCTTATGCGGGCAGTGATTTGAAAGGTTATGGTAATTTGGTTTTGGTGCGTCACGACGGTGGATGGTTCACGGCCTATGCCCATGCCGATAAAATCCATGTTAAAAAAGGCGATATTGTTAAATTAAATCAAAAAATTGCCACTGTGGGTAAAACAGGTGGTGTGAAGCAACCTCAATTGCATTTTGAGGTGCGTTATAAATCCAAACCGGTTGACCCCAGTTTATATCTGCATTAAAAAAACTTGTATTTTTATTTAAGGTATGCTATACCCATATAAAAAGGGAAAGGGTTTTGATATGAAAAAAACAATTTTATCTTTATTATGTGGTACGTTTTTGATTGCTCAATCGGCTCAGGCCGGTTTAAATGATGCTATTTTGGCTTATGATTATGGCCAATACGCATCGGCTTTATCTGAATTTACTTATCTATTGGATGAAGGTAATCCTGTTGCTGCTTACTATATGGGACGTATGTATCATTTGGGCCAAGGCGTTTCTAAAAATATGGTTACAGCGAAAAATTTGTATCAAAAAGCAGCTTCTGTTTCTTATTTCCCAGCAATGAATTATCTGGGGAAAATTTTGTTAGATGAAGGTAACTATGAATTGGCATTACCTTTGTTGCAACGTTCTGCATTAGCGGGTGAAAGTAGTTCAATTTATGAATTAGGTCAGTTTTATTCTGATGGTCGATTTATCGAAAAAAATCCTGTTCAAGCTTTTAAATATTATAAAATAGCTTCATTTAATGGGGATATGAAAGCACAATATCAAATGGCAAAAATGTTTTTGGAGGGACGAGGAACTCCCCAAGACCATGCGAGTGCTTTGAAATGGTTAACTCGTTCAGCAGATCAGGGATATTTGTTGGCACAGATGGATTTAGCGGAATTATATCTAAATAATCGACAATTGAGAAATATTCCCAGGGCTTACTCTTGGTATAGTATTATTGCAGCTTATAATTCAGATGAAATTGGTCAAAAGGCTGCAGAAAAGAGAGATGTGTTAGTAAAAGATAAGGCTTTAAAGAAAAATTTAAGTAAAATCCAAAAAGGAATAGTTAATTGGAAGCCGATTAAACAACAAGAGAGCGTGCCATTGGAAGAAAAGAATGAAGTAGAATCATTGATAATTGATGGATTTAATGATCCAGCTACTTTACAAGAAATAATATTTAATGAAGGCTTTTTGCCTCGTTCTCCAGAATCTTTTGGAATAACCTTTAAAATGATTGATAATGTTATCGCCAATCAAAATGCCCAAGATTTAGTTGAACAAATTGAAAAATCTCAACAGTCGGGTCAGATAGGGGCTTATGGTTATTTAGGGGATTTGTTTAAAACACGCTTAAATAATATGACAGAGGCTTTTTTATGGTATAAAAAAGGGGCAGAAGCTGGAGATATTTATGCTCAATATCAGCTTGCACGAATGTTTTGTGAGGGGCGAGGTATCAGTCAGCCTGATGCAGCCAGTTGTTATGCCTGGTTAGAAATTGTTGCCTCTCAGAAAGATCCTGTTTATAATGCCTTGGCTCAAAAAGGTTTATCTATGGTTAATGTTCAGGCTACATCCGATGAGATAAAACGCGGGCAAGAATTAATTTCGGAATTAGAGAAAAAATTACCCGAAAAGATAGATAAATCAAAAGAAGATTCATTTAGTTTATTTTGATATTTGTTTTATCTTCGCTTGGATTTGTTCTTTTGTTACTGTATCTAGATTTTCTTTTAAATCCAAAGCTTTTTTGTATTGAAAAAATGCTTCACGGGTACGCCCATTTGCTTGATAAATATCGCCCAAATGCATGTTGATTAAAGCATTTTGAGGCATTAAATCCACTGCTTTTTCGGCCAAAGGTAAAGCTATGGTTGGTTGATTCTTTTTATAATAAGCAAAGGCCATACTGTCCAAAATATAAGTATCCTGTGGATTTTTTAAATAGGCTGATTCAATCAATTTAAAACCTTCGTCAATTTTGCCAATTTGTAAATAATGATAGCCGATATTGTTTTGTAACATAGGATCATCCGGATTTAAAATTTTTGCCCGTTCCAAATCATCTAACATTAAATCTGTTCGATTGTTTTGTTGGTGTAAGCCAGCTCGTGCAATATAGGCTTCAATCAAAGGTTTGTTTTGTGGATTTTGTTCCAATAAAGGAATTAAACGATTATAAATATTCAATGCTTTTTGATATTGTTGAGTTGCGGTGTAATTTTCCCCCATCAAAGTCAAAAGAGGAATATAGTCAGTATTTGCTTTTTCTAACTGTTCCATTATCTTTTCCGCTTCGTTTAATTGATTGTTTAATAATAAATTCGAAGCTTCTTTGAATAACAATGTGGCGGATTTATTGGGTATTTTCTTGTAATATTCTAAAGCTATATGCGGAAAATCAAAGCTTTGATTTAATTCAGCCCCCCATACCAAGGCGACCTGTTTATTTGGGTGTAATAACAGAGCAATAGAATTTAAAAAGATGGCTTCTTCTTTTGAAAATAAACCGCTTGTTCCTTCGCTGGATAAATAATAAAACATCTCAGCTAAGGCGTTTTGTGCGGTTAAATCTGTTTGTCCGAATGATTGGATAATATCGGCGGTTGCGGGATACAATTTTTCCATTTTTTGAAATTGTTCATACAATTTGCTTTGTTTCCAATCACCTTGTGTTTGGGCATATTTTTTCAATAACGGGAAAAAGCCTAAAGCGGGCAGTTTTTTGTTTTGGATTTTTTCAAAACCTTTTGCTTTTAATTCATTATCATTGAAAAATTCACCCAATAAAAATTCCTGATATCCCACTAAGTATGTTTGTTTTTTTATTTGTTTTAAATGTTTTAGGGCTGTTTTTTTATCGTTATTTTTTGCGGCCATCCAACTGTAAAATAACGGTAAAATAATGTCATCTTGTTTTTGGTGTTTTTTTTGTTTTAAAAAGTTTTCAAAATCATCACTATTTTGACGGAATAAATGGGCGGCTTTTAAATAATCGCTGAATAAAGTTTGGCGAAATTCATCGGGCATTTCATCCAAATAATCCAAAGTAATTTGAGGGGTGCCGTTAAATTGTGCATAGACATAAAAATCTTTTAATAATCCCGTGTGATTGGGGTCTTTTTTTAAAACTTTGTTATAGGCTTTTAAAAGTTTCGGAATGTTTTTTTCTTTTTGGGCAACGGTTGAAGCCAAATAAGCATCCATGGCGATTTTTTCGGGTAATTTTCGATTTGTTTTCCAAATATAGGAATAATCGGTTTCTGCTTCTTGTATTTGATGATAATTTTGATATACAATGACAGCTGTTCCTGTCAATAGGGCGGTTATAAAGCTGATAAAAAAGACCTTTTTCATAAAACACTTTCCTTTTTTCTTAAAATATGCTACAAATATTTAAAACAAAGAGCAAGCAAAAATGACACCGTTTCAAAAATTATTTTGGTTATTTCAAATGGGAATTTCCACTTTCAGTGATGAAAAGCCTCAAAACTATTTAAAAAAAACAGCTACAAAATCTTTGGGGACATTGGCTGACTTGGATGCTTTGTTGCTAAATGAAAAAAACACACTGTCCAAAACAGCAATGCATACTTTGTGTGGAACAGGTGTGACAAAGGCTCGTATCATGTGTGTGTTAGAATCTCCATCGGCCACCGAAGATAGAACGGGAATTTATTTGTCGGGGGAAGAAGGTGAGCTGACCCAAAAGATTTTATCGTCCATAGGCTTGGATTTGCAAAAAAACACTTATTTGACTTATTTAAGTCCGTGGCGTCCGCCGGGGAATCGTTTGCTGACGGCAACAGAAATTGATTTGTGCCAAAAATATCTGGATAAGCGGATTCAGATTTTACAACCAGATTTCATATTGATTTTGGGTGTTCCTGTGATAAGGGCTTTGCTGAACGGACACACATTATCCCAAGTGCGTCAGGGGCATGAAAAATATATGCAAATTCCTACATTTGGAACTTTTGCACCGGCGTGGTTGATGAAAAATCCGACCTATCGCCGTCAGGTGTGGGAGGATTTGAAAAAGTTTAAGACTATGATTTCTGGATAGTTTGTCTTTTTTTCTTGACTTTTTGATATAAATGATTTAAAATGAAACACATCTTTATTATGAAAGGCAAAAACAATGGCAAAAAAAATCGCAATCAAAATTAAATTAGAAGGTCCTGAAGGATATTTTTATACCGCTAAAAAAAATCCGCGGACACATACCGAAAAAATCAAACGTCGTAAATACAATCCGAAAACACGGAAACACGAAGAGTTTGTTGAAAAGAAGATTAAATAAAACCCAAGCCCCTCTGCTTACGAGGGGTTTTTCTTTTATATTTTTTCTTGACATTTTTTATCCCCCTATTTAAACTGGGGATAAATATTTATTTGGGGGTAAAATGAAACACTTATCATTATTGGCAACATTGATGTTGTCATCATCCATGGTTTATGCGGGATGGATAACCAAAGGTACAGATTATAAAGGTGATTGTTTGGAAATGATGTGCGATTGTGTGGAAGACAGTGAAACAAGAGATGGATATTGTTGTCCGAACGGTACTACCTTTACAAATACAGGAAATTCACATCCTATTTATACACCTTGCAAATGTCCTGAAAATTTGTCATGGGATAGTACTTTATCCCAATGTGTGGAGTGTTTGACAGATACGAATTGTGATGAAGGTGTTTCTTGTAATATTTTAACAAAGGTATGTTGTCCGGCCGAAACACCTAAATGGGATAGCGTTCAACAAAAATGTGTGGAATGTTTGACGGATTATCAAAAAGGTGAAGGTGCTTGTCCAACTAAACAAAAACCATTATGTATAAATAACACCTGTCAGGCGTGCCCATCGGATAAAATTTATTGGCATCCGGATAAGAAAATATGTGCTTCCTGTTTGGCAAATTATGGAATTAAAACAGAAGGTGCATGCCCCAATAAAGATAAACCCTTGTGTGATTCTAATTTTGTCTGTCAACCTTGTCCAAGTAATAAACCTTATTTTTACAATGGACAATGTTATGATTGTAAAAGCTTGCCGACAAATCAATTAAAGGTAACGCCAACCAATATTGTGGGGGCTGCAGCCTGGGGTACTTATACTGTTTTGGATTGGACAACATTTCCAGTGGATGCCACATTGAAAATCAGTTCAAAATGTATTGATGATTATTTGATGTTGTATTTAAACAACGATGAACGCAATGCTAAAAAAATATGGTATGCATATAACGTATATTGTTCCAATGTAACACCAAGGCAGGACAGCTATAAAATTCCTGCCAATACGCCATTTAAATTAAAAGCACATGATGCAGGTGTCGGTAACGTTGATTGGATTGGAACAATGACTATAGAACCTATTTGCGATTAGATTTATCTTAAAAAAAATACCCCCGAAAAACGGGGGATTTTTTTATTGATAATTCAATCTGTTATTTTCGTTTATAAATTTTATCCACAACGGTTTGGATAAAGATATAAAACAACGGAATAAAGACCAATCCGATAATGGTCCCGATGGTCATACCGTAAAACACCGGTGTCCCCAACGAACGGCGTGAACCGCTGGCGGCACCTGTGGCCCAAATCATGGGTAAAACACCCAAAATAAAGGTAAAGGCTGTCATTAAAACCGCACGGAAACGTTGGACCAATCCTTGAACGCCCGATTCAACAACATCTGTTCCTTTTGAATGTTCATCTCTGGCAAATTCCACAATCAAGATGGCGTTCTTACTGGCCAAACCAATCAAGAGAACCAATCCCAATTGGGCATAGATAGACATGGAAAGCCCTGTAATCCACAATCCCAATAATCCGCCCGAAACAGCAAAGATAACGCTCATCAACACGGGCATTGGTACAGACCAACTTTCATATTGCGCCACCAAGAATAAATAGGCAAATAAAATGGCCAACATCACCAATAATCCGACTTGTCCTTCATTTTGTTTTTCCTGATAGCTCATACCCGACCATTCAAAAGAATAATCATTTGGTAAAACTTTATGGGCCAATTCTTCCAAACGATCCATGGCAGCACCCGAACTGACAGCATTTGATTGCATAATTGTCAAACCGGCGGCCGGATATTGGTTATAACGGGTAATTTGACGCGGTGATAAAATTTGGCGTACATTGACCAAAGTTTTTAACGGCACCATTTTACCGGTAGCACTGGGCACATACAACTTGTCCAAACTTTTTAAGTTTCGGCGATATTTCCAATCTGATTGTACAATCACTTTATTGACCTGAGTCCCAAAGTTCACATCATTGACATAACCCGACCCTAAATAACTTTCCAAAGCACCAAAGATATTAGCCATTGGAACGTTCATGCTTTCGGCCTTAACCCGATCAATTTCCAAAAACAGATTGGGGGTTTTGGATGTAAAGCTGGAATAACCATACATAAAGTGTGGATCCGTTTGAATGATATCCAAAATGGCATTGGCATTATTTTCCAACTTGATGTAATCCAAATCATTCATGGATTGCACTTTAAAATCCAAGCCACCGGCCAAGCCCAAACCGGGGATGGCGGGTAATTCAAACAATTGGAATTCGGCTTCGGGGATTTGGGCAAATTTTTGTTGTAAAGATGCCAAAATGGCGGATGAATGTAATTTTTTATCCGTTCGTTTATCCCAATGGTTTAAGCCAATAAAGCTCATAGCCACGTTTTCACCTTGACCGGAGGTCATTGAAAAACCTTCAATCAAGACAAAGTTTTTGACACCAGGTTCATTTTTTAAAATCGGCATCAACTTTTTGGCAACTTCATTGGTTCTGCCCATGCTGGCACCTTCGGGTAAATTGATATTTAACAATATCACACCTTGGTCTTCGTTGGGCAAAAAGGACGTGGTCATATTTTTGAACATGATGACGGAAATGGCGCTAAATACCACAAAGACTAATCCGATTAAAACAATCTTGCGTCCCAAAGCCAATACCATTCCTTTTGTGGCATTGGTGCTTTTTTCCAGGGCCCTATTGAACCAACCAAACGGACCGCGCTCGAACAATTGGCTGGGTTTAAAAAAGTGTGAGCAAATGGCCGGTGCCAATGTTAAAGCGCACAAAGTGGAAAAACACACAGCAGCACAAATAGTGACAGAAAACTGTTGGTAAATTTTACCGGTAATACCACCCAAAAAGGCAATTGGCACAAAGATGGCCAACAACACCAAAGTGGTTGCGACCAAAGCACCCGAAATTTCCTGCATGGTTTGTTTGGATGCATCCATTGCGTTCATTTTTTCTGTGTTCATTAAATAAGATACACGCTCTGTCACACAAATGGCATCATCCACCACCACACCGATGGCCAACAATAACCCGAACAAAGTGAACATATTGACCGAATATCCCAAAATCCCCATGACCATGAATGTGGCCATTAATGAAACGGGAATTGTAATGGTTGGCACCAAGGTGGAACGCCAATCTTGTAAAAATAAATACACCACCAACACAACCAATACGAATGTTAAAATCAAAGACCATACCACTTCATTGACTGAAGCATTGATGTAATCGGTTGAATCCATATTGATATTATATTCCAAGCCGGCAGGAAAGAATTTTGACAAACGTTCTAATTCATTTCTGACACGTTCCATTGTTCCCAAAGCATTCGCCCCGGATGACAGGTTTATCATCATCACGACCGCTGGTTTTTGGTTGTAATATGCTTCATGGGCATAACTTTCCGAACCGATTTCCACACGCGCCACATCCTTTAAGCGCAACAATCCGCCTTCTTCATTGGTACGAATGATAATGTTTTCAAATTCTTCGGTCGAAGATAAGCGTCCTGTGGTTTGCAGGTTATAGACCAATCCTTCTGAATCATCATTGGGACGGGCACCCAATTTACCCAAAGAAGGTTGATAGTTTTGGCTTTGAATGGCTGATTTTATTTTGGCAATCGGCAAGTTTAATGAGGCCATTTTATCGGCATCCAACCAAATACGCATACTTTTTTTGGTGCCGTAAACGTTCACTTCACCTGTGCCATCCAATTTGGACAAAGGTTTAACCACACTATTTTGCAAATAGTCGTTCATATCGCTGGTGGACATGGATGAATCGGGCGAATAAAAGCTGATAAAGGCCAACATATTGCTGGATGCTTTCATTACCTGAATACCATAACGTTGCACTTCGGCCGGCAATAAGCTCATTACCTGTTGAATACGGTTTTGCACTTTAACGGTTGCCATATCCGGATCAGTATCCGGTTTAAAGGTAACGGTCAACATATAACCGCCATCCGTACTGTTGGATGACATATAAATCATATCGTCCACACCGTTAATGCCGTCTTCCAAAGGAATACCGACAGTCTTGGCAATAGTATCGGCACTGGCGCCGGGATAACTGGCCCGAATACGCACTTCCGGTGGCGTGACGTTCGGATACATATCAACGGGTAAGTTAAACAAACAAATAGCGCCGGCCAACGATAAGATAATCGCTAAGACGGCAGCAAAACGGGGGCGTTTAATAAAAAATAAAGAAAACATTATTCTGCCTTGGTTTCAATGGGTTGAATCGTTTGTCCGTTGCGTAATTTTTGTCCGCCGGATACAACAATTTTATCTTGGGCGGTTAAACGATCTTCAATAACAATTTGACCGTCAATGTTTTCGCCTTTTGTTACATATTGTTGAATAACGGTATTATCGCCGTTTAATTTCATAACATAACTGCCCGAAGCATCATTATACAGGGCGGTTTGCGGAACCATGACAACGGTTTTGGGTTGTGTATTTTGCCATAATACATTCAAATGATCGTTTGGAATCAATAATTCATCTATGTTTTCATATTCGGCATACAAATTGACGGTGGCCGTTTGAACATCCATTTCATTATCCCAATAAACTTTATCCACCGGTAAAGGCAAAACGGATTTATCGGCTAATTCCAATTTCATTTGTGGAATTTCAGCTTGACCGTCTTTTTGCAACATTTTCTTCATTTGTAAATGTTCTTTATCGGTAATTGAAAAACTGATTTTGACCGGCGTTGTTTGCACGATACGTGCCAAAGCACCATTGGCGGCATTGACATAGTTTCCTTTTGTAATCAAAGCCTGACCGATACGGCCGGAAATGGGTGATTTAACCTCGGTGTGTTTCAAATCAATTTCGGCTAAACTCAAATTGGCTTGGGCTTGTTTAACGGCGGCCTGAGCCTGAGCTAAACGGCTTTCGGATTTTTCCAAATCAGCGGTTGAAACAAACTTGTCTTTATACAGTTGATTTTGGCGGTTGTAATCACTTTTTAATTGTTTGACATCGGCTTCGGCCTTGGCTAAGGCAGCCTTAGCAACGGCTAAATTTGCCTGATATTTATCGGGATCAATTAAAAACAAAACATCACCTTCATTGACGAATTGTCCGTCTGTGAATAAAACTTCTTTGATTTCACCGGCTACTTGCGGACGAATATCCACGGCATTTAATGGTTTGACCAAAGCGATGAAGCGTGTTTGATCTTGAATATCTTTCAATTCAGGCATTCCGACAGGAACATATGGGGTAGCACCCATTTGCATCGGCATACCTGATTTTATTTGCTTTGTTCCCAAATAATAGGCACCACCCAAACCGCAAGCAATCAACGTACAAATCAATAAAGTTTTTTTCATAATAACTCCTCCTTGTTTGAGGGGTAGATTAGAACATTTTGAAAATAAAATCAAGAATTTTTTGATTTTTTGAGGCTCAAAAAAATCAAATTTAACAAAAATGTAATATTTTGTAATTTTTTTTATTAAAAGGGTTTTGCCGATGGGACAGGCGGTATTTTTCCGGCCAAATGTTGTTTGAAATCCGGATGAATGGTTTCGGCCCAAAATTGGAATTGTTCCAACTCAAAATCTTTTAATTGTCTGTCGGATGTTTTGTTGTTGTTAAATGGATTTACAACCTTTTTATTTTTGATAACTTCAAAGTGCAGGTGTGGTCCTGTGGAACGTCCTGTTGAACCGACATAGCCGATAACTTCACCCCGTTTGACCTTTGATTTAACCTTTAAATCAGCCCGATAACCGTTTAAGTGGGCATAGGCCGTTTGATAACCGTCGGCATGGCGAATGCTGATGTATTTACCATATGAACCTTTTCGGCCGATGGAAGTGATAACACCATCTGCGGCCGCCTGAACGGGTGTGTTTTTTGGGGCAGCTAAATCAACACCTTTATGGAAAATTTCGTATTTTAAAATGGGATGCTTGCGTTTGCCATAGGCTGATGACAAACGGGCTTTGGCCTTTAACGGACGTTTTAACAACATTTTACCACTGCTTTTACCACGGGCATCATAAAAGGCTGTTGTGCCGTCTTTGGCGGTATAGGCATAACGATTGACTTGTAAAGCGGAACCTTTTAAACCGATGAATAATAATTGTTTGGCGCCGATTTCCAAACCGCCTTCGGTTTGTTTGTATTCGGCAATAATGTCAAATAAAGTGCCTTTTTGAATATCGGATGAAAAATCCACTTCACCATCCAAGGCATTGATAACCTGATTGACGATGGCTTCGGGGACGTCTTGATTTTGGGCGGCTTTTGAAAAGTTTGTTTCCACGGTTCCTTGCCAACGGATTGTTTTTGTTTCCACGCGTCCTGTGTGTGAAAAGGGTGTCCAAGAACCGTCGGCTTCACGCAAAACAGCCAAGGTTTCGCCATCACCGTTCATTAAAGACACGCCGACAACATCGGGCCCCTCTTTAAAGAACATAAATTGCATACCAGGGCGCAAAGTTCTTAAATTGATAAGCAATTCCAATGCATCCACGATCTGAACCCTTTCTGAAGTGGGAACATCTTCACGGCTGAGCAAGGTTAAAACACTTTCGCCTTTATCCAGTTGGGTCATTTTTATTTTCAATTCACCCAATTGTACCCGTTGTTCTAATTCGTTTAAAGAAACATGTTCTTCTTTAACGACGGGTGCATCGCCTAAATCTTCATGAACCACTTCTTCGGGCAGGGGGGCTTGTTCTAATTGTTTTTCTATTTCAGGTGTCGTTTCCGTTTTTTGTACCTGAGGTACAGAACAACGCATTAAAAAAGGAAAACTTCCCGCACAAATAGCAAACATCAACAACAATGCGATGCTTGATTGGCGTTTTTTTAAATGTTCCTTCAATCGTGCCAAGCGTATCCGATTGGATGTTTTTTGAAATGTGTTTTTTAAGTTCATAGGATTATCATAAAAAAATATTTTTATAATGTCAAATAATTTTTTTAATCAGACTCTCAATAATATGAATAGTGTTTAATGTCAAACCGGTTTGAATATCATCACCGACTACCCAAAAACTTAAATTGTTTTCTTGATATTTTATATCCATTACAAAGACTTTTGTTTCGCTTAAAGTGGCGGCAGCGGATAAAATAAAAGGCCCGTCGTTTAAATCCATAAGATGAACAAAAGGATTGCTTTTCCATAAGTTTTTGGGTTGTTTTATTTTTTGTTTTAAGGTGCACGAAATAAACAAACAAAAGCCTCGAAATACAGGCACAAAACAATGGCGAAAATCACAATTTATGTTCAAAATCTGTTTTAATTGTTGGGGGCATGCTTTGGCCTTTTCTGATGGTATTTGTGGTATCAGGTTAAAAGCCAATGGCGGTTGATTGTGTTGGATTAAAACGGGGATTTGTGTATAGACACTGCGTGTTTGTTCACGTAATTTTTTTGCTTCATCGGCACATAAAAATGATGTACCGATCAGGGCGATAGCCCGTGTTTTAACGGGTTCGTATTTCACTAAATCGGATAAAACACGGCTTAAAACAACCGTCATGGATGTGGGGGAACACAATATGCGGTTTTTAATTTTTTTTATTTTAGTTTCATTGAACATAGGAATAATCGGTTCGGATTTTGAAAATAATCCGGTGCAATCAATGGCCCAACTGTTTTTGGGCAAAGTTTTTTTTGGGTAAATGTTTAAAACTTCTTTATCGCAAATCAACACGATAAAAGGTGCTTTCCAATCAAAAGCATCAAAGGGTATGATGTGTTTTTCTTCGCCTTGATAAAGTTGTTTTTCGTTGACTTTTTTCGGGTCCAATAAAAAAATTTGTTCTGTCGGATAATTATGAATGGCCAATTGTTCCAAAATTGCCTGACCGATAGGTGTTTGAAAGCCCAAGATAATGATTTTCAACGTTTTCATTTGCCCTCTTTTTTATATTTAGATGGCCAATATAATCATAAAAAAACAACTGTTCTTTGTGGTGTAATTGATAATTGACTTGCATTAAATGTCAATTTAGGGCATAATACCCAAAAAAGGAGTTTTAAAATGACCGAACAAAATCAAAATTATATTTACCCCGAAAAGACATTAAAAAATGCAATCCCCTGTGTGGGCGTGTGTTTGCATTGCGGATTACCCGTTCATATGAATCTGATTCCGGCCCCAAAAGGAACAGGCATTCAGTTTGTCCGTACGGATATTACCGATAAAAACAATGTGGTGCCGGCCACTTATTTGAATGTGGCGGATGCCCGTTTATGTACCAGCATTGCCAATAAATCAGGCGTTTCGGTTTCAATGATTGAACATTTAATGGGGGCGTTGCACGCCTTTGGAATTACCAATTTACGCATTGAATTGGATGCACCTGAGGTGGCCTTGATGGATGGTTCGGCCCAAGACTACATTACTTTGATTGAATGTGCCGGTGTGGTGGCTCAGGACGCCCCGCAAAAGGCATTGCGTGTGTTAAAAAAAGTATCGGTCCAAGACGGTGATGTTCAGGTATCCTTATCTCCCAATAAAGACGGCTTGGTTTTGGACACAATGATTGATTTTCCGCAAAGCAATGTGATTGGACATCAGGAATATCATTTGAATTTAACGTTGGATAATTTTAAAGAATTGGTGGGCCGTGCCCGTACCTTTGGTTTTGTGTCCGAAGTGGAACAATTGCGTGCGATGGGTTTGGCCAAAGGGGCCAGCTTGGATAATGTGATTGCGGTTGAAAAAGATGGCGTGATGAACACGGGTGGTTTGCGTGATGCCAAAGAATTTATTGCCCATAAAACATTGGATGCGGTGGGTGATTTGTATCAGGTCGGTATGCCTGTTTTGGGACACTTTAAGGGTGAAAAATTCGGCCACCGTCATGTCAATCAATTATGGCGTCAATTGATGGCCGATCATGAAGCCTATGAAATTGTCCTGTTGGATGATGTTTTAAATAAAGGCTAATCTTTACACTGGATAAAATAATCCAATGCCACTTGGGCACAGGTCAGTCCAAAGATACCCGTAATCGTGGGTAATGATCCCATTTGATGACGCACACGTCCTTTTTCCGGTACAGATTCGGGCATAGCCAGTTTACTTTTGTCTTTGGTCAGTTCCGGTGAATAGACAACCTTGAAATCCAAAGGCACGCCACGGCGTCTGAGATATTTTCGGATAAATCCGGCCAAAGGATCATTGCGGGTGTTTTTCATTTTTTCCACCTGAATCAGATTTGCTTTTGTTTTTAATGCCGCCCCCATACACGAAACAAAGGGAATATTGTTTTTAACCAAGGTTTCTATCAAACATACTTTCGGATTTAAACTGTCAATGGCATCCACCACAAAATCGGGTTTTATTTCGATGATTTTCGAAACGGTTTCCTGATTGATTAAAATGTCCAAAGTATCCACCCGAATATCGTTTGAAATATCGGCAATTCTTTGGCGTGCCACGTCCACTTTTTTTTGACCGATAGTGGAATTTAAGGCCAATAATTGTCGGTTGATATTGGTGATGCTGATGGTGTCAAAATCAATCAAAGTCAAATGTTTGATACCGGCACGGGCCAATGATTCCAAAACATATCCGCCGACCGCCCCGCAACCCACGATACACACATGGCTTTTTTCCAATTTTTTTAAGGCCGATTCGCCCACCATTAAACGCATTCGGGATAATCTATCTTCCATTTAAAAAGTCCTTAAAATTTTGATTTATCTGTTCTGAATCAATACCCAGTTGCATATATAAAAAGGGCAAATTTGCCGGACTGGGTAATCCATCGGGGGCATCACTTTCAATCAATAATTTATCCGCCGGAATCAATGGGATTTTTGTGGCGTGTGAAACCGAAAAATAGGCGTTAAATTTTTCCAAAAAACGAATAACATTTTTATCGCCCGAAAAACCGTGAAATAAATAAGTCAGATTCGGATAGTTTTTAATAATGGCTAATACTTCCTGCCATGCTCGGACACAATGAATGTGAACAGGTCTGTTCAATCGTTGTGCTAATTTCAGCTGTTCTTCAAAAATTTCTTCTTGCTTATAAAAATCTTTTTTGCATTTATCCAAACCGATTTCACCGATATGACAGTTGGGATTTTGAATCAATAAATTTTCCAACTCCTGAATGGCATTTTCATTTAAATCACCCACATACCACGGATGAATCCCAATAGCATGGATAACATTTTTAAGTGCCAATACTTTTTCCCAATCGTTGGGATTCGTTGCATTGCATATGATGTTTTCTATCCCTGTTGTACGGGCCAGTTGAATTTCGTTTTCATCCAACAAATGACAATGTGCATCAATATAATTCACTACAACCATCCATCATCCTTTTGAGGTGGTAATTCAGGTTCTGTTGGGTCTGGTTTTTCTATTGTCGGATTGAAGGTTTTATGGACATGAAAAGCGCCCTGTACAAGAAGATGTATATATCCTGTTGGTAAAGCAATTGAGGTTAAAACAAACATTAAACAAAAAATGAAAAAGAAGAAAAATAAATATAATAAAGCAGAAGTTGGAATTGAAATCATTTCTGTTGGTATTCCCATTTGTTTTATTAAACACCATCCTAATCCTAAAATAAGTAAATATAATAAAGAAAACAGTACTGTCATTAATTTACCTGCTGATGTTTTTATGCAAATAACTGCCACTGGTCCTCCAATAAAAAGGATAAATAGCCAAAGAGCTGTAGAACTTTGTCTTCCTAAAATACAATTTGCAAAGGACATAACAAAGTCATGTGCCGAAAAAGTTTTTAAAACTATATATAATCCCAAAATAGGAAGAAATGTAATAATTAGAAATAAAATTCCCCAAATAACGACTTGAAGGAATATAAGAGGTCTTTTTATACATTGAATAATTTTAAAGAAAAATCGATTAAAATTGAAATTCATGATATAGCTCATATACAACATCGATATAATATAACCCTGAATTAAAATAAAGCTGATTATTGGTAAGATGAGGTTCAAAAAAATAATGGTTCCTTGCGAGTGTGGATTGGCTATAATTTTCGGTGCCACAAAGTTGAAAACGTATGATTGAATATAGGGGCGTAATAAAAATCCGAGGATTATTATCAAAGCCTGGAAAAGGAAAAAAGTGACAAATATTCGAGTGAAAAATTCAGAAGAAAACCTATTGGGTAAATTATATACATCAGATTTTGCTTGTATGGATAAATATGAAAATAAAAAAGTATATAGAAGAGTTTGTAAAATAAGGATAATTGTGGATATTTTTGTGAAAAGAGATAATGTTGGTTTTACGTTTTGTTCTGTCATAAAAATAGAAAATTCTATAAGGCCAAAACAGCCCAGAATCAGGAAAAAAAGTAAAGCAGAACCTAAAATAATAGTGCGTTTGCAAAAAGAAAATGAAAGTGTTTGAGAGATAGATAGCATGCTGTTCCTTTCGTAAATTTCTTTTATTTTAATAATAATTGTTGTAATAAGTCAAGAAAAATCTTTCTTGCAAAAAGTATGAAAATAGTGTAGTCTGCCCCACATGAATAACGAACCTGAATTTTTATCTGAACTCAATCCCGAACAATTTCAAGCGGTTACTACAACCGAAGGACCTTTGTTGGTTTTATCGGGGGCCGGTACAGGTAAAACACGTGTTTTAACCACACGGATTGCCTATATTTTGGCACAACGTTTGGCACTACCTTGGCAGATTTTGGCAGTCACCTTTACCAACAAAGCGGCCAAAGAAATGGGTGGTCGTTTGGAACAAATGGTGGGATCAGCTTCCTTTGGTGTTTGGTTGGGGACTTTTCACCGCATCGGTATTAAAATTTTACGCCGTTATGGTGGTTATGTTGGTTTGCAACAAAACTTTGCCGTTTTGGATTCGGATGATCAAGAAAGATTGTTGAAAAACTTGATGCAACAATATGGTGTGGATACCAAAAAATATCCGCCCAAAATGATGATGGATATTATTCAACGTTGGAAAGACCGTGGTCTGTCCCCCGATAAAGTAACCCATGCCGAATCCTGTGATTTTTGTGAAGGCAGAAGTTTGGATTTTTATAAACTTTATCAGCGTAAACTCACCGAAATGAATTCGGTTGATTTTGGTGATTTGTTGATGTTGCCGTTAAAGTTATTTCAGGAAAACGCCAATGTCTTGGCCGAATATCAGGAACAGTTTCATTATATCTTGGTGGATGAATATCAGGATACCAACGTGGTTCAATATATGCTGTTAAGATTATTGGCCAAAAAGCATAATAACATTTGTTGTGTGGGGGATGATGATCAATCCATTTATTCGTGGCGTGGGGCAGATGTGGATAACATTTTAAATTTTGGTAAGATTTTCCCCAACGCCAAGGTGATTCGCTTGGAAAGAAACTATCGTTCAACCGCGCATATTTTAGGGGCGGCTTCGGGTTTAATTGCCAATAATACAGGTCGTATGGGCAAAACCTTGCGTGTGGCGGATGAACAAAAAAACATGGGTAATCTGGTTTCTGTGCAAGGTTATTGGAACGGTTTACAGGAAGCCGAAAAAGTGATTGAACAGATAGAACACGATTTGCGAATGGGTACATCACTTTCCCAAATCGCCATTTTGGTGCGGGCCGGATTTCAAACCCGTGAATTTGAAGATAAATTGATTCAATCAGGAATTCCTTATAAAATTATCGGCGGATTTAAATTCTATGAACGTGAAGAAATTCGTGATGCAGTGGCCTATTTAAGATTGGTTTTAAACCCAAATGATGATTTGGCTTTTGTCCGTATTGTCAATAAACCCCGCCGTGGTATTGGTGATGTGGTGATGCAAGCGTTGCGTCAAACGGCTCAGGATAATCATCTCAGTTTATTTGATGCCATTGATTGGGCGGATTTAAAAACAGCCCCCAGAAAATCATTACAAACCTTTAAGTCTTTGGTTCAATCGTGGCAAGAACACAGCAAAAATTTATCCCCCGTTGATTTAATCAAGGAAATTATGGATCAATCGGGCTATGTGATGATGTGGCGTTTGGATAAATCGCCCGAAGCCCCCGGTCGTGTTGAAAACATTCACGAACTTTATAACGTTTTGGGTGATTTTGAAAGCATTGAACAATTTATTGAATATGCCAGTTTATTGACCGAAAATGACGAAATGGCGACCAATGAACAATTGGTGGTAATGACTTTACACGCCAGCAAAGGTTTGGAATTTGATACCGTCTTTTTAACCGGATGGGAAGAAGGCTTGTTTCCCCATCAACGTGCCATGGATGAAGCGGGTGATTTGGGATTGGAAGAAGAACGTCGTTTGGCCTATGTCGGTATTACACGTGCCCGAAAATCGGCACACATTTCTTATGCCAGCAATCGTCGTATTTATGGTCAATGGCAAAATTCATTACCCAGCCGTTTTATAAAAGAATTACCCGAAGAACATATTGATATGCGTGGGAATAACCGTATGGGTTATGGGGCATCATTTGCGGATGTGCGCATGCCGTGGGCCCATGAAAAAGTTCAACCCAAATCCCGCAAAGGCCGTCAGGTTATGCACGAAACTTTTGGTAAAGGTGTTGTGCTTCGTGAACACGGGGAAATGTTGGAGGTTGCCTTTGAGCGTGGCGGTATCCGAAAAATTATAGCACGCTTTTTAACGGAAATTTAATCACGGCTTCTTTTGCGTCTGGGATCGGATGAATATGAACCTAATGCTGAACCCAAACATGCACCGGCCAGTATGGCTACAGCTGTTGAAGAAAGAACATTTTCTTTTTTATCAATCGCTTCATTTGTCCGGTAAAGCGTATAACATTGGAATAAAGCACAACAAGCAATGGCTGTTCTTTTTAATCGTAAAATATTTTTGTCGCTGATTTTCATTTTATTTCCTTTTATTTATTTTTGTTTGGCATTTTCACGGGCTTTGACAATACTGCAGGCAACGCTTAAATTTCCTGCCCCCCATAAAGCCAAAGAAAACATCGGATTTTGACGTTTTTTGATTTGATATCCGGTTAAAACCATACCCAAGGCCAATAAACCGAAACTGGCCGAAATCATGGCTTTGTCTTTTAATCTGAATTTATTTTTTGATGGTGTATTATTTTGCTTCATGTTTAATTTCTTTCTAATTCGTTTAAAATTTCTTTATAACGTTGACGTTTTGTTTCGTGTGAGGACAGTTTTGATATTGAAGCACCGGCCATTGGTGCCAACACCAAAGGAACGGCAATGCTCTTTTTTTGAGCGGCATAGATACCACCTGCAACACACATCAGTGAAATCATACTTTGTAAAATAACATTTTTTTTGTGAAATTCTATTTTTTCCCGACAGCGTTGTTTTTGACGTTCAACAATTCTTTTTTGTTCTAAATAATGGTGCATTTGATACTTGTTTTCCTTTGTTTTTATAGGGAGTATAATAGCATATTTTTCAAAAAAAGTCAAACAGGGCTTGCTTTTTATCTCAAGTTTGTTTAAACTGGAAACATGTTTAATCGTACTGAAAGACTTTTGGCTTTTCGTTATTTGAAATCCCGCAAAAGAACGGGCTTTGTTTCCGTTATTGCCGGCTTTTCCTTTTTGGGGATTATGCTGGGTGTTGCAACATTGATTATTGTGATGAGCGTGATGAACGGATTCAAGGCCGAATTGATGGGCCGTATTTTGGGATTGAATGGCCATTTGGGGGTTTATCCTGAATTTGGTGCAAAGTTGACCGAATATGCGGATTTGAAAAATGATATTTTAAAATTGGATGGAGTTCAGGCGGTTATTCCCGTTGTGGACGGACAAGTGATGATTACCACGGATGAAGGTCAGGCCGGTGTGATGGTGCGTGGTATGGAACGCACGGATTTTGAAACCAGGGAATTGTTAAAGCAAAATTATACGGGTGAAAATCTGATAAACTTTGAAAAAAATCATGTGATTTTGGGTTGGCGTTTGGCTTCTAAACTTGGTTTAAGGGTGGGGGATAAAATGACCATGATTTCGCCCAAGGCCAATATAACGGCTTTTGGTTCTATGCCCAAAATGAAAAGCTATAAAATCATCGGCACTTTTGACAGTGGGATGAGTGAATACGATTCCAATTTTGTTTTTATGCCGTTGGTTGAAGCGCAAAAGTTTTTTGCCATGAAAGACAGTGTATCGCATTTGGAAGTTTTCGCCAAAGATTTGTTCGTTGTCCCTGAGGTTTTGGATAAAGCTTTTGATGTTGTGAACGGTCGTGGTTCGGTTTATGATTGGCGCCATACAAATCAAGCCTTTTTCAATGCGATAGAGGTAGAACGCAATGTGATGTTTTTGATTTTGACTTTGATTATCATTGTGGCGGCCTTTAATATGATATCGGGTTTGATTATGTTGGTTCAGGACAAAGCCAAAGACATTGCGGTTTTGCGTACGATGGGTATGTCCAAAGGGGCAGTGCAAAGGGTGTTTTTATTGGCAGGTTTAACCGTGGGCAGTATTGGCACATTGGCCGGTGTTATTTTGGGATTATTGTTTTGTTATAACATTGACGGCATTAAAAATTGGTTGGAATCCTTATCGGGACACGAACTTTTTTCGGCCGAGATATACTTTTTATCGCACCTGCCGGCCAAGGTGGATATCAATGAAGTTTTATGGGTGGCGGGTATGAGTTTGGCTTTGGCGTTTTTGGCCACATTATACCCCAGTTGGAAAGCATCCAAGACCGATCCTGTGGAGGCGCTCAGATATGAATAACGCATTGAAACTGACCCATGTTTGTCGCACTTTTGGTAAAAATAATACCAAAGTGGAAGTTTTAAAAGACGTCAATTTACAAATCAAAACGGGTGAGATTGTGGCTCTGGTCGGCCCCAGTGGTTCGGGCAAATCCACTTTGTTGCATATTGCGGGATTGTTGGATGCACCCACATCCGGTACGATTGAAATTACAGGCAAAAATGCCACCAAAATGGATGATGCGGGACGTACCCGATTGCGTATGAAAACAATCGGCTTTGTTTACCAATCGCATTTGTTGTTGCCTGATTTTAACGCTTTGGAAAATGTGATGATGCCTCAATTGATTGCGGGTGTTCGGGAAAATCAAGCCAAAGAACACGCCAAAGAATTATTAAAACAGGTGGGGCTGTCGCATCGTTTGACCCACAGGGCAGGCCAACTGTCCGGTGGTGAACAACAACGTGTGGCCATTGCACGGGCTTTGGCCAATAATCCGACATTATTGTTGGCCGATGAACCGACGGGGAATTTGGATCCCAAAACCGCCGATGAAGTTTTTGATACCTTTGTTCAAATTGTACGTCAAACGGGATTGTCGGCATTACTGGCCACACATAACCCTGAATTGGCCCAAAAAATGGACCGCCGAATCACAGTTGTTGATGGCAAAATCCAAGAATTGAAATAAATAGTCAACAATCCCTTGACAAAGGCGATAAAGTTTGCTAGTGTGGGGATAATTATAAATAATAAAGGGAGATAAAAATGCAAAATATAAAAACAAACGAAACAGGCCGTTCTATGGTTGAAATGCTGGGCGTTCTGGCTGTCATTGGCGTTTTAAGTGTTGCCGGTGTTGCGGGATATAAAGCCGCTGTCAGAAAGTCTTTGGCCAATAATTTATTGAATCAAGCTTCTATGCGTGCCACGGATGTCGCCACTAAAATAGGTTCAGGTAACTTGGATGCACTGGACAGTGATTCCTTTGTTGGAAATTTAGGTGGTGGTGTTACAATGTCCTCTGCTGTAAAAGGACCGGATGGATATGCGGATTATGATGAATCGGATGAACAATTTACCTTGACCATGGAAGGGGTTGATGAAGAGTTATGTCAACAAATGCAATCAATGGCCGGGGGTTCACGTTCAGTTGTGCGTGCTGTTCTTTGTGATGGTGATAAAGCCATTTTAACATTTAATAAGGATTTATCGGCAAATCCCGTTTCTTCTGATTTTGATAACAATAAAGAAGGTTGTGAATCCAGTGGTCGCAAATATTGTGCTAATGATACCTGTATTCCTGCTACAGAAGAATGTCCAAATCCGTGTGCAGATGTGGAGCTGACAGATTGTCAACAATGTAATTCATTTACTGGTGAAATAGGATATGCGGATAATGGTAAACGATGCAGAATAGATGATCAAAAAGGGACATGCTTTGATGGGGAGTGTCGCCCCATTTCATATTGTGAGAAAAATGGTGGTGTGTTAAAGGGTATGTCCAACCAATTTTGTCATTACACTGATCCTATGAGTTGGCTGGATGCTGCCAAAAAGTGTACGGCAAAAGAAAATCCAACGGAAGCTGATATCAAAAAATATATGCCATCCGTTGCAGGAATGGGCTGTGGTTCTGATCAAGCATATGGTTGTGAAGATAGAAATCTTCCATATACAATCTACTGGACATCTGATTGTTATGATTCGTTATGTGAAGAAAACTATCTTAGTAATGAGGGGGAAGCTCATAAAATTAGATATGGTTCTTGGCACGATTGGAGTTCTTCCAGAACATCACGCCTCGAGGTTGTATGTTATAATATAGATCCAGAAGGATATGAACGCGTACCAGATGATTGTCCATCGGGTACATCATCAACAGGAAAAGGGGGAGAGGTTTCATATTTATTGGATTGTTATTGTCCTGAAAATAAAATATGGGATAGTGAAACTTCCAGCTGTAAGGAAGATGATAGACCCCTTTATGTAAATGGTGAAAATAAACAGAAATTTGCATCGCTTAGATCCCTTGGGCCATACTGTCCAAAGGGATATCATTGGGCTAGTTATTCTGAATTTCAGAAAGATTTTAATTGTACCACTTGGGATGATGCATATTGGTCTTATGGCTGTTCAGAAAATGTATACCTTTCTGGAATTTTAAATTCTTGTTCTACGGATGCTTGGTCTGAGCCGATTACAGAGGTTTCTTGCGATATTTATCCATATAGTCCGGTTTATTTAGAGGCTGGGGGTAGTATCAGGCGGAAGCAGTACGGTGATAAAGGCTATGCAATTTGTAGACGTTCAGAATAGTGCGTTGAAATCCCCCGTCATTCGGCGGGGGATTTTTTTACATTATACTTTTATTTATCCTTTCAAAAAAAACAACCGCCTTACAAAAGGCGGTTGCTCATCAACTTTTAACTGCTCAGGCCAATTGTTTCAGGGCTGAGTTATTTTAATTTCTTTCGCGTCTTGCTTGCATGATTTTATCTAAGTTCCATTTTGGAGTGGTTTTAGCAACCTTTTCACCTTTTTTAACAAAAGAAACCAATGGGCCAAAGTCTTTATCCTGTTGAACGGCCAGGGCCAATAAGTGATTTCCACTGTCAATAATTTCACCATGTTCGGTTTCTATGCAACGATACATATTGCCATCTCTGGCTTGAATAAAAATAGAATAGGATGTTTTTTCGTTTTTGTCTTTATCAATAAAAGGATAACGTTGTAAAACAACATTTGTTTTACAACGTTGCATTTGAATAAAGACGGGTTTTTTGGAATAATCAATCTTTTTATTTCTGAATTGTTTTTCGTTGATGGTTTCCAATGGGGCAAAGGGGATTCTTTCGCCCAAATAACGCACATCAATTTTTAATTTGCTGTCTTGTCGAACATCGGACGGATAAGAGCCTTTTAACCATCCTTTGGCTCTTTCCAATGTTGTTTCAACGGTTTTTTGGACATCTAAATTTAATTTATTGAAAGATTGCATTTATTCTCCTTTTGATACGATTCATTATAACACAGAATGCTTTTTTGTCAATTGTTTTTTTCTTTGTTCGGCTGTGTATCATAAAAAAACCTTGCATTTTGTTTCAAAAAATGGTAAAAGACTTTTCATAAAAAAAGAGGATTTTCCACTTTGGGTGGTTTCATTCGGGTGGTTTTTTTAATTTAAACCAAGGAAGAAAATATGACAAAATGGGTTTATACTTTTGGTGATGGCAAGGCCGAAGGCGATGCCACCATGCGTGAAACATTGGGTGGTAAAGGTGCTAACCTGGCCGAAATGTCCAGTATCGGCGTGCCTGTGCCCCCGGGCTTTACAATTACAACAGAAGCCTGTGTTTACTATTACAAAAACAACAAAACATATTCCGAAGATTTAAAACAACAAGTGTTAGAAGGATTAAAGGGTGTGGAAGCCGTTATGGGTAAAAAATTCGGTGATCCCGAAAATCCGTTGTTGTTCTCGGTGCGTTCCGGTGCCCGCGTTTCCATGCCGGGTATGATGGATACAATTTTGAATTTGGGTTTGAACGACCAAACAGTCGAAGGTTTGGCCAAAGCTTCCAATAACCCCAAATTCGCCTATGACAGCTATCGTCGTTTCATTCAAATGTATTCTGACACAGCCATGGGTGTGGATATCCACAAATTTGAAGCTGTTTTGGACCGTGTGCGTGAAGAAAACGGTTATAAACATGACAGCGAAATGACCGTTGAACAATTAAAGGCCGTGATTGCCGAATACAAACAAATCGGTATCGCCGAAGGTAAACCTGTTCCCCAAGATGTGAATGAACAATTGTGGGGTGCTATCGGTGCCGTGTTTGGTTCTTGGATGAGCGAACGTGCCATCTTCTATCGCAAACTGAACAACATTCCTGCCGATTGGGGTACCGCTGTGAACGTCCAATCCATGGTGTTTGGAAACAGTGGTGATAACTCAGCCACAGGTGTGTGCTTCAGCCGTGACGCCGCCACCGGTGAAAATTATTTCTATGGTGAATATTTGAAAAACGCTCAAGGTGAAGATGTGGTGGCCGGTATTCGTACACCACAACAAATTTCCAAAATCGGTAATGAACGCCGTGGTTTGGATTTGCCTTGTATGGAAGAAGAATTCCCTGTCGTTTATGCTGAATTGGATGCCATTCGTCATAAATTGGAATCCCACTACAAAGATATGCAAGATATGGAATTTACTGTTGAAAATGGTAAATTGTGGATGTTGCAAACACGTAACGGTAAACGTACCGGTTTGGCTGCCTTGAAAGTGGCCGTTGACATGGTGCATGAAGGCTTGATTTCCAAAGAAGAAGCCGTCACACGTGTTGAACCCGGACATTTGGATCAATTATTGCACCCGATGTTTGACAAATCCGCCAAACGTGAAGTGATTGCCACAGGTTTGCCGGCTTCTCCCGGTGCTGCCGTTGGTCAAATCGTGTTCAGTGCTGCTGATGCCGAAGCCCAAGCTGCCGAAGGTAAAAAAGTGGTGTTGGTGCGTGTGGAAACATCTCCGGAAGATATTGCCGGTATGCATGTGTCCCAAGGTGTGTTGACCGCCCGTGGTGGTATGACATCTCACGCCGCCGTGGTTGCCCGTGGTATGGGTATTCCTTGCGTGTCCGGTGTGGCCGATTTGCGTATTGATTATGCCGGTCAAACATTGACAGCCGGTTCTGTTACATTAAAAGCCGGTGATATGATTTCTATTGACGGTACAACAGGTCAAGTGATGGCCGGTGAATTACCTTTGGTCAATCCGGAAATGGCCGGTGACTTTGGTGAATTCATGACATGGGTGGATGAAATCCGCACATTGAAAGTTCGTGCCAACGCCGAAACACCGACAGATGCTCAAACAGCTAAAGATTTCGGAGCTGAAGGTATCGGTTTGTGCCGTACAGAACACATGTTCTTTGACCCCAGCCGTATTAACTTCATGCGTGAAATGATTTTGGCAAAAGATGAAGCCGGTCGCCGTGCTGCTTTGGCCAAATTGTTGCCTTTCCAACGTGAAGACTTTGTGGCTTTGTTCAAAATTATGGACGGTCTGCCCGTGACAATTCGTTTGTTGGATCCGCCGTTGCATGAATTCTTGCCCAACAAACCGGCTGAACAAGAAGCTTTGGCCGCTCAAATGGGCTTGACAGTTGAAGAAATTCGTGCCCGTACAGCCGCTTTACACGAAGCCAACCCAATGTTGGGCTTGCGTGGTTGCCGTTTGGCTGTTGTGTATCCGGAAATTTGTGAAATGCAAACACGCGCCATCATTGAAGCCGCTATCCAAGTGGCCGATGCCGGTGTGAAAGTGTTGCCCGAAATCGAAGTTCCGTTGATTTCTTCACGCAAAGAATTGGAAATCTGCAAAAAGACAATTGATGAAACAGCCGCCACAGTCTTTGCTGAAACAGGCAAAAAAGTGGAATACGAAGTGGGTACAATGATTGAATTGCCCCGCGCTGCTTTGTTGGCTGATGAAATTGCCGAATTGGCTGACTTCTTTGAATTCGGAACAAACGACTTGACCCAAACAACATTGGGTATGAGCCGTGATGACGCCGGTTCCTTCTTGCCCGAATATGTGACAAAGGGAATCTATGACCGTGATCCGTTCCAATCCTTGGATACCACAGGTGTTGGTAAGTTGATTCAGATGGCCTGTGCCGAAGGCAAAAAGACCAATCCGAACATTTACCTGAGTATTTGTGGTGAACACGGTGGTGATGCCAACTCCATCATGTACTTGAATCAGTACTTGAACGGTGTTTCTTGCTCGCCATACCGTGTACCGTTGGCCCGCTTGGCTGCAGCTCAAGCTGCTGTTAAAGCAAAAAAAGCCAACTAATTGGCAAAAGCTAAAAAAGATCCCCGTCATTTCGACGGGGATTTTTTATTGACAACAAAAAATAAAATTAGTACTATATAAAAAATTTAGATTAAGGGGAATTAGATGAAACGCTTATCACTATTGACCGTATTATTACTGACATCATCTATGGTTTGTGCGGAATGGAAGTATTATAAATTTGATTCTCAAAACAAAATATATACAACAACTCCTCAAGGTTTTTGTATGGAAGCCATTTGTGAAAATGGTTGTGTTGAAGATATTCAGACAAATAATGGAGTTTGCTGTCCCGTACCTGTTGAAGGCGAAAATTGTGTTTCCGATACAATAGATGAAAAGGGTTGTGTTTTATCATTAAGGAAAACGTGTGCATCAAATCAATATTGTAATAAAAATACTAAAACCTGTCAGCCAATACCCGTATGCGATACTTGTCAAAAATTCGATACCGATAACGGTCAATGCGTGGTGGATTCATCTAAGAACAATCAACAAATTCAAGATGCTTGTCATATGTGTCAAAATGGAAAGGTTGTATTGAAAGATCTAGCAAAACAGTTTATTTCTAATAATTCTTGTGTTGAATGCTTGACCGATGCAAATTGCCCCAATGGTTATACCTGTGATGCCAATAAAAAAGAATGTCATAAACCTTGTGTAAAAAATGTTGATTGGGGTGGTTTGTGTGCACAGAGTTGTCAGTGTAAAGATGGTACGGGAAAATATTCTGGCTGGTCTGGTGTTTGTCAAGAGGGTGTGTGCTGTTTTAGTGAATGTACTGTTTGCGGTTCAAAAGCATATTGTCCCCCAAAAGGATGTTCTTCAAAATCTGATTGTCCGTCGGGACATTATTGTTCCAATGGTGAATGTTTAGCTTGTCCGCAAAGAGTGGAAATTCCAACATATCAAGGATGTAAATCCACCAGCGATAATCGCTTGTGTGTGATTGGGACAAGAATCGGCTCGACCAGTTATAAAAAGAATACACAATGGGTAAATCCATATCAATGCACTTATAATGTTTACTTTTCGGGAACTTTGGATACAAAAGCTAAAAGTAAAGCCCACAACAAAGTGTATATAAACGGCGGCCATGCTTTGGGTTATGATAGTCGTAAATACACCTATTCAGATTCATATATTGGGCAATTGGCACCGGGTGGCGGTGTGGAAGTTGAAATTTATAATAACTCCGGTCGTCCGTGTTCTTCCTTATCGGCTTGGATGACATTGGCTGAATAAAATTATCCCCCGAAAACGGGGGATTTTTTTTAATTTTCTTTGATGGTTTCGGTGGTGGTATAAACGGTTTTATCGGGCGTGATGATTTTTTGTGTTTTTTCCTGAACCGTCCATTTTTTATTTGGCATATAATTTCCTGATTCTGAGGCCGTACCCATCACAAAGCCAACCACGATTGCGCCCCAAAAAACGATTTCGGCAAAGTATTTAAACATCCCCAAAATACCGCAGATATATTTGGCGGCCGTATTCATATAAAATGCTTTTCCGTTACCGTCTGAATTGATGGTAAATATATTGATAACGGACCACAAAGATGTGATTAAAGTTCCAACGAATCCTGTGAACAAAGTGATACATAATTGAATCAGTCCCCGTCCCCATCTTTGGGCGTAAAAGTTATGTAATCCGAAAGGGCCGAATAATAAAGCCAAAATGACATAAATCAGCTGGCTTTTTTGATTTTTATGGTATTGTTGTGTTGTTGTCATATTTTGCCTCCTTTTGTTTTTAAATAATGGGTCTTTTTATAAAAATTTCAATCCAACCGAAGGTATTCTTTTCTTGATTTTTTTATTAAAATTTGCTAAACTTTGACCATGAAACCACAGTTTATACATTTGCATGTGCATACGGCCTATTCGTTGTTGGAAGGGGCCATTAAAATGCCGAAATTGGCCAAATGGGCGTCGGATAACAAAATGCCCGCCGTTGCCATGACCGATTCGGGCAATATCTGTGGGGCAATGGCCATGATGCACGAAATGCCCCCCTTGGGGATTCAGCCCATTTTGGGAACGCAGTTGTTGGTTAAATCACCCAAACAAAATGTGAACGCTTTGGATACATCGGACGATACCTTTGATAAAGTTGTTTTGTTGGTGCAAAATGAAACAGGGTATAAACACTTATTAAAGCTGTTTTCTTTTTATTATATGGGGGCCGATAAACAAGGCCAACCGCATATTACCTTTGATGAACTGTGCACACATACAGACGGTTTGATTTGTTTGACTGGCGGATGGGAAGGCCTGATTGGTCGGCCTTTATTGGCGGGAAAATATGAATACGCTAAACAAATTGCCCAAAAAATGCAAAACGCCTTTGGCGACAGGTTATATATTGAATTGATGCGTCATGGTATGGATCAGGAACAACAAACCGAAGAGGGCTTTTTACAATTGGCTTTGGATTTAAACATCCCGATTGTGGCCACCAATGATGCCTATTTTTTAACCCCTGATATGTATGAAGCGCAAGACGCATTGATGTGTATTGCCGAAAAGAAAGTTTTAACCGATGAAGACCGGCGCCGTTTGACACCGGAACATTATTTAAAAACAGAAGATCAAATGTGCGAATTGTTTTCGGATTTGCCTGAGGCTTTGGCCAATTCTGTTTTGATTGCCCGCCGGTGTGCCTTTATGGCCGAAAAGAAAAAGCCGGCCTTCCCGAATTTTGATTGCAAGGGTAAAACGGAAGATGAAGTTTTGGCGGATAT
Organism: Alphaproteobacteria bacterium; assembly: GCA_045631185.1. Lineage (GTDB taxonomy): Bacteria > Pseudomonadota > Alphaproteobacteria > CAAHEQ01 > UBA3637 > UBA3637. Next base: position 105,760 of record JAZQUH010000039.1, read on the forward strand.
GGCCGAAGAGGGTTTTAAAATCCGTATGCAAGGCAGATCACCGGAAGAACAACAAAAATATCACGATCAAATGTTGTTTGAATTGGGCGTGATTAAACAAATGGGTTTCCCCGGCTACTTTTTGATTGTGGCCGATTTTATTCAATGGTCCAAAAACAACGGTGTGCCGGTGGGGCCGGGGCGTGGTTCTGGGGCAGGTTCGGTTGTGGCATGGTGTTTGATGATTACCGATATTGACCCCATGCGGTTTGATTTGGTGTTTGAACGATTTTTGAATCCCGAACGTGTGAACATGCCTGATATAGACGTGGATTTTTGTCAGGAACGTCGTGAAAAAACAATTGAATATGTGCAAAATCATTATGGTTTTGACCATGTGGCACAAATTATTACTTTCGGTAAGTTACAGGCCAAAGCCGTGATTCGTGATGTGGGCCGTGTGATGCAGGTACCTTTCCCCGTGGTGGACAGATTGTCCAAAATGATTCCCAATGATCCCAAAATTACCTTGGAAAAGGCTTTTGAACAAGAACCCCGATTAAAAGAAGAAATAGAAGCCGAAGAACAAATCAAAGAATTGTTTGCCATTGCCGTTAAATTGGAAGGTTTATTCCGCAATACATCCACCCATGCGGCGGGTGTGGTGATTGGCAACAAACCTTTGGATGAAATTGTGCCGATTTATAAAGATCCGTCATCGGATATGCCGGTTACTCAATTTGATATGAAATATGTGGAAGAAGCCAGCTTGATTAAGTTTGACTTTTTGGGACTGAAAACTTTGACCACTATTAAAAAAACATTAGAGCTTTTGCAAAAACGCGGGATAGAAGTGGATATTGACCATATTCCGTTGGATGATCCTGAAACTTTTAAATTGTTGCGTGCGGCCGATACGACAGGTGTGTTCCAGTTGGAATCAACGGGGATGAAAAAAATTCTGCACGATATGCAACCCGATAAAATTGAAGATATTGTGGCGTTGGTGTCGCTTTATCGCCCGGGGCCCATGGATTCAATCCCAACCTATATTGCCGTGAAAAAAGGCTTGGAAGAACCCGATTATATGCATCCGATGTTGGAACCGATTTTAAAGGAAACTTACGGTATTATGATTTATCAGGAACAGGTGATGCAAATTTCGCGTGATATGGCGGGCTTTTCGTTGGGCGGAGCCGACTTGTTGCGCCGAATTATGGGTAAGAAAAAGGCCGAGTTGTTGCCCCCTGAACGGGTGAAATTTATTGAAGGGGCCAAACAAAAAGGTGTTGATGAAAAAATCGCCGAAAAAGTGTTTGATAAAATGGCCAAGTTTGCATCCTATGGTTTTAACAAGGCACATGCGGCCGCCTATGCCTTTATTGCATATCAAACGGCCTATTTAAAGGCACACTTTCCGGCCGAATTTATGGCAGCCACGATGACGTTGGATAAAATCAATACGGATAAATTGGCGATATTTAAAGAGGATGTCTTGGCGCATAAAATTGAAGTTTTGCAACCCGATATCAATTTGTCCGAGGTCAACTTTACCGTTCAAGACGGCAAAGTTCGCTATGCATTGTCTGCGGTTAAAAATGTGGGCGAAGCCGGTATGATGGCGGTGGTGGCTGAACGTGAAAAAAATGGTCCCTTTAAATCCATTCAAGATTTTGCATCCCGTGTGGATGTATCGGCATTGAATAAAAGATATGTTGAAAATCTGGCCAAATCAGGGGCCTTTGAATGTATTGAAAAAAATCGGGCGATGGTCTTTAATAATGTGGAAAACATTGTTTCTTATGCGGCCCAGGCCACACAAGGACGAAACAGTGCCCAAATGGGATTGTTTGGTGCGGATGCTTCGGCTAATGCGTTAAAATTGACACGTTATCCCGAATGGCCACAAATGGAAAAACTGGAACATGAAAAAGAAGCGCTGGGCTTTTATTTATCGGCCCATCCTTTGGATTCATACGGTGTTGTTTTGGAACGTTTGCGTGCGGTGGATTATATCGATATTGCCCCCATGGTTTCGGCCAGCCCGGCAGTGCGTACTTATTTGGCGGTTATTGTATCGGATGTGCGTGAACGTATCAGTCAAAAGGGCAACCGATTCGCCTTTATATCGGCCAGTGATAAATCTGGCAGTTTTGATTTAATGTGCTTTTCGGATGTGTTGGAAGCTCATCGTGATAAATTGAAATCAGGTCAACCGTTATTATTGACCATCAGCGCCACCAAACGTGAAGGTGAAGACCAAATCCGTATCAATATCCAGGATGTGGCATACTTGGCCGATGCGATGGCCAAAACACAAACGACATTGATTGTGGCGTTGGAAAATGTTCAGGCGATTGAGGAAATCAAAAATCGTTTGGCAAAAGTTCCCGCCGGGCGCAGTAAAATCTTTTTGATTTTAAAAACCAAAGAATATAATGTGGAATTTGAATTGCCCAATCGTTATACTTTAACCCCCGATGTGATGGACGATTTATCCCAAATTTTGGGTGTTGCCGAAATCAAACAGGCTTAGCGTTTTTTTATTGACATTTGTAAAAAATATGTGTATGAGTAATATTATCCTCAAGAAAGGAGGGGGAGATTAATGTATAAATTACTTTTATCATTAAGCACAATAGGGCTAATGAGTTATTCGTTTGGGGCTTTAGCGCAGGTTAAGTATTCTGGAGCTTGTATGGAAGCAATTTGTGATTATGGTTGTCATGAAAATGCAGATGGTACAGGTCAATGCTGTGAACGGCCGACAAAAACAAATTGTTTAAAAAATGTTTATGGATCTGATGGTTGTATGATTGCAATAAAGGCAGATTGTGCCTTAACTGAATTTTGTGCATCGGATGGAACCTGTAAACCATGCTCTACGGCGGATGCAACACCACGTCGCCGTAATCAAGAATCAAATTATTGCGAATGTCCAACAGGATATAATAAACGCTGTGGTTCAACCAGAACAACTAAGACATGTTTGGATGGTGGTGATTATGTATGCGCAAATGGTTGTTTCGATCATACAGATTGTCCCGCTGACCAACAATGTTCTTGTGTGGGCCGTTCTTGTCCAAGGACAGGAGGTACTTGTCAGTCTTGTCCAGAAGGGACACATCGTTCTGATGCTTCTGCGACGGTTTGTTTGCCTTGTACAGGATGTCAGACTTGGGATCCGGAAACTCAGGTTTGTTTAAATCAGTGTCCAGAAGGTCAATTTTGTGGTCAGTTACCTGGGGGAAAAGCCCCCAATTGTGGTGGTGATGCGTGTATGCCTATTTTGCCCAAAGATAAATTGGTGAAAAAATTGGGTAGTATAAATAACCGTAGTTATTATATACCGCCGCCAGACAAACAATGGAAAATGACCCATACCAGTGCTTCTCGTTTTTGTGAATATTATGGTATGCATTTGGCGACAATCAATGAAGCCTGTATGAAAGACTTTGCTTATGATAGTGGTCACGATTGTCCTAATTTTGTCAGTGTGAAAAAATTCCAATGGGGTGATAATTGGTTTGATTTGACTCACTATAATACAAACTCCAGTGGTGATTTTTGGCTGGCGAATTTAGATGGTAATAACGCAATGCGTGTAACACATTCTTGTGGTAATAACCATCAAACAAATATTTGTAATACAGTTTATCCGTTATGTACGGAAAATTAAAAAAGGAGGAGAAAATGAAAAAAATATTTTTAACAACAACAATGTGCTTATTTGCACTGCCTTTAATGGCCATGGATTGTGCTTACTCACCGGAACAGGAAATTGTCCGTTCAGCTGAAAATTATGCCGAAATTGAAAAATTGGGCGAAAATTTTAATGCCAATGCGACATATCCATGTGGTGGAACATTATCTCAGTTGGCTGTTTTGCGTGGTAATTTGGACTCTTTATATTATCTGTATCAACATGGTGCTAATTTTAATGCGGACGTATCATTAAAAGGATATGAAATTCCCGGCGCACCAGATGTGATTCCGTTCCCATTGTTTGTGGCACGTTATTCACCTAATGCAGAAATTGTAGATACAATGTTGAATTCTGGTATTGATTTTAAGGTAAAAGACAGCATGGGACATGATGTCTTTTGGTATTTTGAAAAAAATCCCGTTTTGCGTAACACTTATTTGACCAAAAAGGGATGGGATTCGTTAACTCCTGTTTCTGAAATAGTGGAACGGGCCAAACAAGGGATTCCTTACTAAAAATATCCTCCCCCTTGCAAAAGGGGGATTTTTCTTGCCAAAAAGGGCTTTTTATGGTATAATACCTGTCAAAGAAAGGATTTTAAAATGAAAAAGCCCCCTTCACAACGTCAATTGCGTGTGGCTGAAGAAATTAAAAAATTGTTGGCCAAAACATTGATTGAAAATAATTTGTTTATCCAAGGGTTGAAGGCACCTTATTTAATGATTACCGAAGTTCAAATTGCACCTGATTTCGGTTATACGGATATTTATATGCGTGCCATGCCACCGGTGAATACAGATGAACAGGTTGCATTATTGAATGAACATAAAGGGGCCTTTCGTAAAAAGATTGGGCAAAATGTCCGTTTACGTATAACCCCCGAGGTGCGCTTTTTTTCCGATACACGTTTTGAACAAGATGCACATATTGAATCCATCTTGAACAGTCCGCGTGTGAAAGCCGATCTTGACAAATACAAAGAATAACATAAACGGTTGGTTGATTATCAATAAGCCGTATGATATGGGATCTACCCCTGTTGTGGGACGGTTAAAGTATTTATTAAAGCCGTCTAAAATTGGGCATGCGGGAACTTTGGATCCGTTGGCAACGGGTGTTTTGCCGATTGCATTGGGTAAAGCCACACGTTTAATCCCCTTTGTGATGGATGGGAAAAAAATATATGAATTCACTGTTCGTTGGGGTGTTCAAACGGATTCGGATGATTTGGCCGGTCAGGAAATTGCCCACAATGATATACGCCCGACACAGGAACAAATTTTATCGGTGTTACCGAAATTTATCGGAACAATTATGCAAAAGCCCAGTATTTATTCGGCCTTAAAAATCAACGGGCAAAGGGCCTATGATTTGGCGCGCAGTGGTCAAGATGTTCAAATTCAACCAAGACCCACAAAAATCTATGATTTAAGGTTGTTAGATCATGATGGCGAAACATCGTCTTTTGTGGCCGAAGTAGGCAAGGGGACATATATTCGTACTTTGGCACACGATATCGCCGAATCTGTGGGTGCCTTGGGTGTGGTGATTCGCTTACATCGCACAAAAGACGGTCCATTTGATATCAATCAGGCTGTTTTATTGGATGCTGATTTGGAAAAAAATATCCTGCCGATGGAAAATGTTTTGGGGAATTTACCGAAAATAAATGTATCATCGGATGTGGCCAAACGTTTGATTTGTGGTCAAAGAATAAAAGATGAAGCTTACGCTGACTTATCGGGTATTTATGCCGTTATGTGTGAAAATCAATTGGTTGCGCTGGGTGAAGTTGAAAAAAACGTGTTGCATCCACGGTCGATTTTTGCCACAAAAGAGGATTAAAAAACACTTAGATTTGCAATTTGTATCAAAATATGCTAAACAATTAAAAAAAGGAGAATAAAAATGGGTAAAATATTTAATAAACGCTTTATGCCTTTGCTTTCATCACACTTTTTATCGTCAATCAATGACGCCTTTATGCGCACATTGTTTTTATTTTATGCAACCTATCAATTAACCCGTGAAAGTACAATCTTTATCATCACGGGTGTTATTTTTTATGCATTGACCTTTTGTGTGGGCAGTACGATCGCCGGTCAGGTGGCCGATAAAATTTCCAAAAAGAAGTTTTTGATTTTCTTCCGATTGATTGAAATTGTGGCATTGTTATTGACCTTGGGTGGTGTTTCACTCAGTTCACGTTGGGTTTTGTTGTTGATTATGGGCGGTTTAGGTTTTATCAGTGCCTGTTTGCGTGTGGCGGATTATTCTTTGATGCCGGCCTTGGTGGCACAGCGTGATTTGGTCAAAGCCAATGCTTTAATTAAAATTGCCTCTTTAATCGGTTTGGGTTTGTCGGCATTGATGATGATGTTGATATACAAATATGATGTGTTGCCTGCTTTTGTTTGCTTGGGTGCTGTTGCTTTATCGGTTATCAGCTTGGGCTTAACATATTTATTACCTGAACAAAAATCGGTGGATCCCGAAACGGAAGTTGTTAAAAATCCCATTCATGTATTTGATTATGTCGGCAAGACCTTGAAGTACAAATTTGATGATTGGGCTTACTTAATCGGTATTGCTTGGTTTTGGGTGTTGATGAGCTTGGTTGGTATGTTATCGGGTGAATATGGTCAAAATATATTACAGGCCCGTTGGTCAGTGATGGCCTTTTTATCCGGTGCGATATTCCCGTTGGGTTATATTATCGGTTCAATCATTTGTGTGCGTTCTAACCGCAAACGTTTGGGATCTCAGGCCGTTTGGGTTGGTGCTTTAATTTCTGTGGTATTGTTGGACTTTGTTTTTGCTGCCGGTGCTTTGTCACAAATTGAAGTTACCAAAGCCATTACGATTTCCCGTTTATTGACAGGTAGCTTTTTGTATTGGCATGTTTTGTTAAATGTTTTTGCTTTGGGATTATTGTCGGCTCTTTATGTGATTCCGTTTTATGCCCAATTACAAATGCATACCGAAGAACGCATTATGGGACGTATGTTTTCGCTCAGCGGATTATTAAATGCTTTGACCATGGGTTGCGCCTTTTTGGTCGTAATGGGCATGCGTATTTTATCCTTTGATTTGTCGGCTGTAATGGTTGTGTTTGCGATATTGAATCTGTTTGTATCGCTTTACTTTGTGCGCTTATTGCCGATTGAACAACGTCGTCGCTTTTTCAAAAAAGTTTTGGGTCGTTTGTTCCGTGTTAAAGTCTATGGTTTGGAAAGAATGCCCAAAGTGGGTGAACCTTGCTTGATTGTTTGCAATCACACCAGCTATATGGACGTTTTGTTGATTTCCACATTTATTGATCGTCCGATTGTGTTTTCCATCAATAATCGTTTGTTGGAAAAGACAATTGTGAAGTTTATGACAAATTTGGTGGATTTAAGACCCTTGGATCCGACCAGCCCCTTTGCCGTTAAAACAATGGTCAATGAATTAAAGCAAAATAAAACCTGTATGATTTTTAACGGTGGTTTATTGGAAGGCGGAAATACACGCTTGAAAATTTATGAAGGTTCGGCCATGATGGCATTAAAAGGCAACGCCCCGATTGTGCCGATTCGTATTGACGGTGCCGCCCATACTTTTGGTTCACGTGTATTGGGTAAAAAGACATGGTTTAAGGCTTTCCCGCAAATTACAATTACGGTGATGCCACCGGTTGAATTTAAATATCCCGAAACGATGCCTACCCGTGAACAACGTATGCGTTCTTCGGGCAAATTGTATGACGTGATTTCCAATATGGTTTTTGAAAGCTATGAAAAAGACAGAACGATTTTTCAGGCTGTGGCTGATGCCATGAAAATGCGTGGTCATATGTTCCGTGTCTTGGATGATACAGCCCGCCATCCCCAAACATACGCCAGCGTGTTTTTAAAATCATTTGTCTTGGGTGCTTTGATCAATAAACATTTACCCGATGATGAACGTGTGGGTATTATGATTCCGACATCTTCAGCCTGTGTTTATACTTTCTTGGGTTTGCAGGCCTATGGTAAAGTGCCGGCCATGATCAACTTTACCGCAGGCGCTCAGGCGGTGGTTAGCACTTGCCAAACGGTTGGTTTAAAACATATTGTCACGGCCCGTAAAGTGGTTCAGTTGGCCAAATTGGAAAATCTGGTGGCTGAGTTAGAGAAAAACGGTGTGAAGGTAATGTTCTTGGAAGATATGAAGGCCGCCTTGACATTGTCGGATAAATTGCGTGGTGTTTTGGGTGCTTTGTTCCCCCATCATGTGTATAAAAAGACCAGTAAAGGTAAAGTATCTTCCAAAGATACAGGTGTTATTTTGTTCACATCCGGTTCAGAAGGTTTGCCAAAGGCTGTTTTGTTAAGCCATTATAACCTGTTATCCAATTGTTATCAGGTGCCATGCCGATTTGATTTGTACAAAACGGACGTGTTTTTGAACTGTTTGCCGTTGTTCCATTCCTTTGGTTTGGGGGCGGGGACAATTTTACCGTTGATTACGGGTATTAAGACATTCTTATATCCGACCCCGCTTCATTATCGGATTATCCCCGAAATAGCGGCCAGCATTCGTGCCACGATTTTCTTTGCAACGGATACGTTCTTGTCATCTTATGCCAAATGTGCCAATCCGTATGATTTTAACAGCTTGCGTGTTGTGGCCGGTGGTGCCGAAAAAATCCGTGAAGAAACCCGTAAAGTGTGGCAGGAAAAATTTGGTGTGCGTTTGTTTGAAGGCTATGGTGCCACAGAATGTTCGCCCTTTATTTCTGTGAACACCTTCTTGTTCCAGAAAAAAGATTCCGTGGGTCGTTTATTGCCCGGTATTGAATCCCGCCTGAAAAAAATTGAAGGTATTGCCGAAGGCGGTGAGTTATACGTTAAAGGCCCCAATATTATGCAAGGCTATATGCGTCATACAAATCCTGGTGTATTGGAACCGCCAAAAGATGGTTGGTATGACACGGGTGATATTGTTGAAATTGATGATGACGGATTTATCACCATCAAAGGCCGTTGCAAACGCTTTGCCAAAATTGGCGGTGAAATGGTGTCTTTGTTGGCCGTTGAACAAACAATCGCCAAGAAATGGCCGGATGCTTTATCGGGTGCCGTGAATTTGCCTGATGAAAGAAAGGGTGAAAAAATTATCCTGATAACCAATGAAAAGCAAATCACAAAAGATGCTTTGATTTCCTTGTTTAAAGAAAAGGGAATGACCGAGTTGGGATTGCCGGCCGTGATTGTTCATACGGATAATCCGCCCATTTTGGGAACAGGCAAGTTTGATTATCAAACGGCCAAGAATATGGCGATTGAGGCCTGTAAGCCCAAAGCATAAAATTAAAGCCCGAGTTATTCTCGGGCTTTTTTTTAAAAAAATAACTTGCATTTTATTGTATTCTTTTTTATGATGAGAAATACGAAGGAATTATCTTTTAAAATAAAATGAAAGGCAGGCAGATATGAAAGGTTCGCATGTTTTGGCTTTTTTAAAGGCTCCATTTAATCAACAATTTATGTTTGTCTGTCTTTTATTGTTGCCGGTACTTTTATTAGCGCCATTATTTACATCTTTTTTTAATTTTCTTTATCAGAATTTAGATTTTGTTCAATCTGCTGACAATGAAATGGTGGGGCGACTTTTTATTCAATGGTTCATTACACAAAAGGCACAACTTTACATTTTTGCATTTTTGGGGCTTTTTATGTCTGGATTTTTAATCCAATCTTATTCTTTGATGTTAATTCATGGTATACAGTCGCAAAAGGTTAAACTATATGATTTTAAAATGCTTCCTATTGCGAATAGCCAAATTTTTAAAGGGATTTTAAAATTAATTAGTTATACATTTTGGTTTGCATGTTACTTTGTGATATGTTCAATCGCAGCTATTTTATTCATTTATTTAATAAATTTTCTTGCTGAAATGTTGCCGACTTTTTTCTCTGTTTTATTATGGATTGCTTGTGTATTGGTTTGTATAGCCTTTATCTTATGGATTATTTTAAATTCAGCAGTTGCTTCATATCGTTTTAATATGAACTTAAAGACAAGAACAATTTTTGAATGGTTTGAAAATTATCGTTTTATAAAAAAATATAAGTCACGTTTCTTTATCGTTTTTGGGATTTGTTTTTTATTTGCTCAGGTTATTTCTGTTATTAGTCAAACGGTATATACATGGATATTACAATTCTTTTCGTTGATTGAAGGTCTTATCATCTCTTTTGGTGCATCTCAACCAATAATGCCGTCAATTTTAATGATTTTGTTGGGGATCATTTTCTTTGCCTATTTGACATTGTTGCACAGTATATTTATTGGGAAAGCACTGTTTTGGTTAAAGCAAAAGCCAAAAACAATAAAGAAATAATTATTTGTTATAATGTGCCATGATGCGCTGTTTATCGCGTTGCCAATCACGTTGTTTGATAGTTTCACGTTTATCGGCATAGGTCTTACCTTGGGCCAAAGCGATTTTCATTTTGGCAATCCCACGGGCATTAAAGTATAAATCCAAAGGAATGATGGTGCGTCCTTTTTGATTGACCTCACGCAACAGCTTGGATAATTCTTTTTGATGCAATAATAATTTTCTGGGGCGTGTTGCCTGTTCCGTTACAAAGCCTTTGTTGGCCGGTGAGTATTCTTCAATTCGGGCGTTGACCAAAACCAGCTCGCCATTTTCGGGTGATACATAGCTTTCCCCGATACTGGCATGTCCCATACGCAAAGATTTGACTTCTCCGCCTGTTAAAATAAGGCCAGCCTCATAGGTATCCAAAATCATATAATGAAAGTGGGCTTTGCGATTTGTGGCCACAGGGCCGGTTGAAATTAAATTGTTACTCATGTTGTGGATTTTAACACCTTTTATTAAAAAAGTCAATGAAAAAGCCCCCTGAATTCAGAGGGCTTTGAAATCATTTGCTTACAAGCTTATTTTTTGATAACTAAAGCTTTTAAGGCTTGGGCCAAACGAGAAATTTGGCGAGCCATTGTATTGGCTTTAATTGTGCGCTTGTTTTTGGCTTTTGCCAAAGAAGATTCCGCTTTACGGAAAGCCTTTGTGGCTGTTTCTTTGTCGCCTTTAGCAATAGCGGCACGTGTTTGTTTAACGGCAGTACGTGTTGCATTCAAGCGGGTTGCATTGATTGTTTCACGTTTTTTGTTGCGTTTAACACGTGTTTTAGCTGATTTTAAGTTTGCCATTTGTATGCCTCTCTAAAAGTAAAGTTAAATAACGTTTTTCATTATATCCGATTTATTCAAAAAAGTCAAGGGGTTTTATATTTGAGTTGCTTATGTGTCTCAATTCTTGACATTTGTGTGGCTTTTTGGTATACTTTAAAAATAATTTTTTAAAAGGAGAAAGCTATGTCAATAACCTATCGTGAACTGCGTCAAAAATGGTTGGAATTTTTTAAATCAAAAGGGCATGCCGAAATTCCGTCGGCTTCTGTGTTTCCCGAAAATGATGCCACAGTGTTGTTCACGACCGCCGGTATGCATCCGTTGGTTCCGTATTTGATGGGACAAAAACATCCGGCCGGCAACCGTTTGACGGATATTCAAAAATGTATCCGTACGAATGATATTGATTCTGTTGGTGATACCAGCCATTTGACCTTTTTTGAAATGATGGGCAACTGGTCTTTGGGCGATTATTTCAAAAAGGAAATGGTGGCTTGGAGCTTTGAGTTTTTGACCCAGCATTTGGGATTCAAGCCCGAACAATTGGCGGTTACCTGTTTTAAAGGTGATGAAAACGCCCCGCGTGATGATGAAACGGCTGGGTTTTGGAAAGAGCAGGGATTAAAAGATAATCAAATTTTCTTTTATGGTGCGGATGATAACTGGTGGGGGTTGGCCGATGGTGGTCCATGCGGTCCGGATACGGAAATGTTTATTGATAACGGTCAACCGGCATGCGGTGCGGATTGTGGTCCGGCCTGTCATTGTGGTAAGTACACCGAAATTTGGAATGACGTGTTTATGCAATATGAAAAAAAATCCGATGGTTCTTTGGTAAAGTTGGCCCAACAAAATGTTGATACAGGTATGGGATTGGAACGCACCTTGGCCTTTATGAACGGTGTCGGTGATGCTTTTTCAACGGAATTGTTTGCGGGTTTGCGTCAAAAATTGGAAGAATTGTCGGGCAAAAAATATGCCGAAGCATTGGTGCCTTTCCGTAAAGTATTGGACCATGTGCGTACATCTGTTTTTATTTTGGGTGATGATAAGCATTTGGCTCCATCCAACACGGACCAAGGATATGTTTTGCGTCGTTTGATTCGTGTGGCCATTCGTTCGTTAAAGCAATTGGGGATTACGGATTTTGTATTGCCGGCTTTGGCCGAATGTGTTTTGGATCAATACGGTGAATATTATCCTGAATTGCAACGCAACCGTGATTTCATTATGACCGAATTGGCCAAAGAAGAACAATTGTTTAACCGTACGATTACGGCCGGCTTAAAGGAAATGGATAAAGTCATGGGTCGTGTTCAAAACGGATTGATTGATGGCCAAACAGCATTCCATTTGTACGATACCTATGGTTTTCCGTTGGAATTCACACAACAAATTGCCACCGAAAACAACTTACAGGTGGATGTGGACGGTTTTAATAAGTGTTTTCAGGCACATCAGGAACTTTCCCGCAAAGGTGCCGAACAAAAATTCAAGGGCGGTTTGGCCGACCATTCGGAAAAATCGGCCCACTATCACACCGCCACACATATTATGCACGCCATGTTGCGTCAAATGTTTGGTGAAACGGTGGCTCAAAAGGGCAGTAATATTACGCCTGAACGGATGCGTTTTGACTTTTCCTTTAATCGCAAGATGACACCCGAAGAAGTCAAAGAATTGGAAAATCGTGTGAATGCGGTGATTGAACAAAAAATCCCTGTGGAATGTGCTGAACGGACTTTGGCCGAAGCCCAAGCCGAAGGCGCGATTGGTTTGTTTGCCCACAAATATGATGCCGAAAAAGTTAAAGTTTATACCATTGGTTCGGTTTCCAAGGAAGTTTGTGGTGGTCCGCACGCCCAAAATACAGGCGATTTAGGTCACTTCCGTATTTTAAAGGAAGAATCTTCATCGGCCGGTGTGCGCCGTATCAAGGCCGTTTTGGAATAAGATGCTTTGATTTATATCAGAAAATCCCCCGTTTGTCGGGGGATTTATTTGTTTGTCATTTTTGAATTTGATCAAAATTTATTTTTGCATAAAAAAAAACACCCCGTTGAAACGGCGTGTTTTTTTGAGAGGTTGGTTAATAACCACCATAATCATTACCTTCGCCTTGAACTCCTGAACCAGTATCAGCAGCGTATTTGACGATATAGTCAGCACAGGCAACAACGGCCACACCAAAGACCAATGCCCACAACCATTTCCATTGGATTTTACCCAACAAGGCAGCAGCGGCCATACCAATCAAACCAAAAGCAGCCAAAACATAAAATACCTTTCTGACGTCATCAAAAACGGATTGTAAATTATTCACAATCGAACCTAATCCTCCAGCGTCATCTTCAGCCCATGCAGAGCCAACGTAGGTAATTAAGGCAAAAATGGCAACAAAGGCCATGACTTTTAATAATTTTTTCATTTTATATTCCTTTCTTTTTTTGTTGATGCATCATTCAAATAAAAGTACAAAATTTATGACGAAAACGATACGTCTTTTTATTTTTTTCCTTTACTTTATGACTCCTTATAAGGTTTTACGGTTTGAAACCATTTCAAACCATATCTATATCATAAACAATTTTTTTTCTTTGTCCAGTATTTTTTTAAAAAAAAACGAAAAAAACACAAAAAAAGAATTTGTTAATAAAATATTAACTTTTTAGTGTTTATGATAATCACAAGTTTAATCATCGCATAGGGGAATGCATGAAAAAGTTGTTTGTCGGTTGTATCGCATTTTTTTGGATGTCTTGTGCCGTGGCACAAGATTCGGGAGTGATTGCGGTTGCAGAAGCTGATGAATTTTTGGGCCCAACATATGCGATTCCTGATGCTCCTGTTTTTGTAGATTTGCCGTCAGGGGGAGCTTCTAACCGCAATGTCCTGACTGAAATTTTTGGTTCTGATGCGGTAACCTTAAACGCTAATGATCCAATTGAAACGGTTTCTGGTCAAAATTTTGAACCAACCCCCGGTTTATATCGTCCCAAAAAAAATGTTTTAACAAAGTTACCGGATTTGCCGGCACCTCAATTGATGTATGAATCTGTTTTGGATACAACAATTACGCCGGTGATTCGAAAATCAGATTATGCGGATCGTTTTTTGGAAAGTCTTCAAAATGGAAAGAGGGTCACTTTTTCTGTTCCTCGTGAAATACGTATTTCTTTTTATCCCGGGCAATCTTCTTTGTCGGCTCAAGCATTAAAGTGGATAAAGGCCTTTGCTTTAAAGGTTCGTAATGATCCACGGTTGGTAATTGAAATTCGTGTTTCAGAAAAAGATTGGTCGTTGCAAAGCAAACGTGTGGCGTTGATGCTTCAGTCGGTAATGGAACAAGGTGTTTCTCGGCATCAAATTTTTATCTATAAAACAAATCGTTCTTCTGATTCTGTTTTGTTAGGATATGGTTATAGTGTGGATAAAGAATTGGAAAAAGGTAAAAAAAAGCAAAAAACAATCACTTGGTAAAAAAAATACTTGTAATATAAAAAAAAAGAGTGTATGTTTTTCTAAAACAGGGAGTACAATATGATTTATAAAAAAGATTTCTTTAAGTTTTTTGTAGTTTCAGGCGTGTTATTGTCTGTGATTTCTGCTCAGGCTCAGAGTGGTCAGTTTGTTGATTGTTCTCAAGGAGGGGCAAATTGTGATGTGCTTTATGCGACTGATGATGTATTTATAATGCCTGATTGTGTGGATTGTGTATCAGGTGAAATTCAGGTGGAACCGGCGGTTACAAAGACTTCTTATCAGCCTTTGGCATATTCTATGCCTATAGATAATCAGATGGAAGTTTTGCCTAATGGTGCTGTGCGTATGACGACAACTCAGGTTTCTGGTGTGCGTTCAGGAGCTAGCGATATTCAAACGACACGTAAGGTAGAAAGAGTTGAAGAGCGTCGTTTAGGTGGTAAATGGGTAACGCATGATACAAATGAAAAGGTTGCTTTCGGTGATTCTGTTCATGATTGGGATGCTGCCCGTGGAGAAACGTTGAAATCTTTGTTGACTCAATGGGCTGAAGTATCGGGTTGGACTTTGGTTTGGAAATTGGATCGTGATTATAATTTGGAAGCCGGTGTGGTTTTCCGTGGTACATTTACCGAAGTGGCTGGTGCGATTATTCGTACTTTTGCTCGTGCAAAACCAGCCCCTATCGGGACTTTTTATCGTGGTAATCGTGTTTTGGTTGTCAGCATACAGGAGGACGAGAATGCTCATTAAAAAATTATCCATTGCTTTGTTTGCGGGGTGTTTTGCTTTGGCTGGATGTAATCAATATGTAGTTGAAGGAAATAAACGCATAGAAGAAACTCTATCCCGTGTGGAAGAGTATAAAGAAATTTCTCAGATTCCGGATTTGCCTGAACCCACTGATACAGTGCGTATGCAAAATGATATTTATTTGGGTAATCAAAGTATCAAGATTATGGAAGGGGATTCATTGCCCGCGTGGTTGGAAAAAGAAGATGGTATTACAATGGCAGTGGCAGAAGATGCTAAGTTGGCGGATATCTTGCAAGAAATTTCTGACATTACAGGGATGGATATTCGTTTGGATGATTTGCGTATGGAAAATGCAATACCAGAAGACGCAGTTCCTTTGAAATATTCGGGATCTTTAAGCGGTCTTTTGAATTATTTATCTAATCGATACAGTGTGTATTGGCGTTATAAAGATGGTGTAATTTCTTTCTTTACTAAGGAAACTCGTATTTTTACAATTTATGCTTTGCCGACCACTTCTACTATGCAGGCCAGTTTGAGTGGTGCCACAATGGGCGAAGGTGGTGGTGGCACTTCGTCTTCAAACTTGAGTGTTAATGCTGAATTGGATGTTTGGAGCAGCATTGAAGAAGGAGTTAAACAGGTTGTCGGTGAAAATGGTCAGTTGTCTTTTTCAAAGACTGCTGGTACGATTTCTGTAACAGCTTCGCCTTATATTGTGCGTAAGGTTGCTGCTTATGTGGCCAATTGGAATGAAAAATTATCACGTCAGGTGGCAATTACAGTACGTATTTTACAGGTGACCATTTCCGATGATAATAATTATGGTTTGAATTTGAATGCTATTTTTGATAACGGAAATATTTCAGCCACTTTTTCAACAGCTGCAACGTTGGGGACAAGTGGTCTTTTGTCGATGGCTTTGATAAAACCTGATAGCAAATTTAAACCAGAGGCTATTATTCAGGCCTTTTCAACCCAAGGAAAAACTCGGTTAGTGACCAGTTCAACCGTGACAACGCTGAATAATAAACTAGCACCGATTCAAATTTCAACATCTCAAGGGTATGTGAAAGAAATTACGGTTACTACAACGGGTAGTGGTGAGGATAAAAGTTCCGAAGTTCAAATGGATACAGATGATTTGAGCTATGGTTTTACAATGGAAGTTTTACCGCGTATCTTGGATCATGGTCGTTTGATTTTGTTGTTTAACTTGTCTATTACAGATTTGTTGGAATTGAAGAATTTTACGGCTGGTTCAAACGATAAAGGTTCGAATGATTCTTCTTCCGAAACAGAGGGTGATTCTTCTGAAGGTGAAGACGATGATAATGAGTCTGAAATGAAAACAGTTCAGTTGCCGACAATGAGAAATCGTGGTTTTGTTCAGGAAATTGCAATGCGCTCAGGACAAACACTGGTCTTAACAGGTTTTGAAGATATCAATGAATCAACAAAATCTGCCGGTGTGGGTAAGGCTAAAATGGGTATTTTGGGTGGTCAGGCGGTAACTGCAATGGTACGGAACGTTTTGGTTATCTTAGTTACACCAGAAGTGTTACAATCGCCTTTGTCTCAAGAAGCCTTAATGCGCGATTATTAAAGGAGTCCGTATGGAAAAAGAACAAACCAATCTGATTGATCAGCTGGAAACAACGAAACAAGAAGTTGTTAAGCGTTCTTCAACGGGTATTGTGACGGTTGATGGTCAAAAATATGCCGTTGGTTTGGTTTGGCAGCCGGTTCAAAATTTGGACGATCCGATTGTTGAAATTCGGGAATCTGCAGAAAGTGAAGCAGGGGCTGACTTATACTGTTTAAGACCGGCTGCAACACCTCAATATGGTATAGGTTATAGTGAATTGGGACATCGTGACGGTATCCCTTCCTTGGCCGCATCTGTTGCGACTGCATTGACTGATCGTACTTCTGTTTGTGCTGTTTTCCGTGTTGATGAAGGATGGTGGTTGGTGGCCATCCGTAATGATTTGATTTTAGCGGAAGAAGATATTGTTTTTGACAACGAAGTAGAAGCTCAGCGTGCCTATGCTGCCATGATGGCTGTGCCTGATTGGGACTTGCGTATTGTTCCGCCAGAATGGAATATCGAAGGTGTAGAACGCCAAGATTTGGCAAAACTTGTTGCAGGAACAAGAAAGGTACGTCTGCAGCAAATTAATGCTCAAGTTCGGACAAAGTTTTTGTTATTTTTTGCGATTGCAATTGTTTTAGGTGTTGCTTATTTAATTTGGTTTTTAATCAAGACATTAACTGGGATAATAGGGGAACCGACTCCACTTCCGGGAGACGGCGATAGCGGCGGGATAATTACTACTCCTGTTGTTCCTACTCCAAGAGGACCTGAACCATGGGATGTTGTTCCTGATATGAATGCCTTTTTTCAACAATGTTGGACATCTGTGTATCAGGTTCAAAGCATTACTATTCCTGGTTGGACTATGGGAACAATACAGTGTACTCCAAAACAGTTGACAACTTCTTGGCGAATGACTGATCCAAAACTTGGGCCTTTGTCTTTGGCTCGTTTTGGTATTGATTCTTATAATTTTGATAAAGATAATTTTGAAATGACTATAAAAAGTGATGGGACTTCTGCAGATGGTCTGATGAAGTTTGATGAACCTCATATTCCGACGGTTTCTTCTGTCCCCAGAATGACAGCAAAAGAGTTAGAAGAAGATGTACGTGAAATTCAATTGGCAACAGGGCTTACTTTCCAATTCAATAGACAAACTTTATTGTCGCCCCCTAATCGGGCTGATGGTACACGTCCACCTGGTCAAAAATCATATGTATACTATTCTTTTACGGTTTTATCGCCATATCCACCTATGGAATGGAAACCGTTTTTTGAAAAATTTTCTGGTTTAGAACTAATTAAACTAGAATATACACCAGCTGGTGGTGCAACTAACAAATGGAAATATGAGGGAAGAATCTATGCAAAATAAAACTTTTTTAAAAACCTTTTTTGTCTTTTCTTTTTTGGCCTTACCTGCGTTTGCTCAAGTGGATGAGTTGCCTGAAGAATATAAAACGCCAACAATAGATTTGTCGGACAAGAAAACATTGGATTTTTCTGACCGTACTTCTATGGATACCTTGGAGTTAACGCCGTTGCCGGGGAATAATGAAACTGATATTACAGGACCTCAAGAATATACGGAATCTGTTTCTTCTAATGATTATCCAAGTGAACAGTTGCGAGGTCGTTTAAATTTGGATGTTTTTGAAGAAATGGCTCAAATAGAAAGGGATACAGCCTTTTTAAAATTACATATTGAAAAAGCGAAAGTAAAAAATGAATTAGAAAATTTGCGTGCAACATACCGTCAAAATCGATTGGATGAAATTGCCAAAAGAGAGGATGTTGTTCGTACGCGTATTCAATGGTGGCAAGAACAGGAAAAATTGCGTTTAGAGGCTGAAAAACAACGGCAAGAAGCTGAGGAGTTGAAAACTCAAAGAGCTGAAGCAGAGGCTTTGAAGCAGCAGTTGGCTGAAGCGCAAAAAGCTGTAGAGGAAGCTCAAGCTCAGGCTCAGGCGGAAGCTTTGAAGGTGCAAGAACAACTTCAAAATCAGAAACAAGAACCTGTATTTGAACAGGGAAATGATGCTGAATTAGAACCTGTAATTTCTCATCCGACATATGTTTTGGTTGGTGTAAAGGGGACACGAGGAAATTTAGAAGCAAAAGTGAAAAATATAACTTCTGAACAGATCACTACCGTTCGTTCTGGTGATGATTTATTTGGTGAAACTGTTGTTTCTGTTACGCCGGATAGTGTTATTTTGCTTCGTGAAGGCAGCGAATATGAAATTAAATTTTAAAAATTTGGTGCTGAGATGGACGAAAATAAATTAGCTGATTCGAATAATTTTCAAGCTCAACAGATTTCATCTGGTGATATTCTTTCACCACCAATAATTCCTGGGCAGATGTCATCTGAATTGAATACTGATGAATCTCAGATAGAAGGATCTGTTGCTGGAACGGATTTTTCTGCAGCTGATATTTTGGCTCCTCGTCAGAATTTATCAGAGTCTTTAAATACATTGAAAGAATTTTCACAAACGGACCAAACTCAACCAGTTCAAGAAGTTAAGCCAGAAGAAGTTACCGCTCAAACAAAATTGACTGTAGAGGAAAATCCACAAGCAGAACAACAATCTGCCCCATCAGAATTGTATTCTTATGAAGATCCAAATGATCATAGTTCTGTTAGATTTTTAAAAGATTTGTATGATAATTCAAATGAATGTATGACTTCAGCAGCTGGTTCTTTTCCTGTCAATGAAGAAACTCGTAAATTATTGGCTTTATTCTCCAATGGTCGTTTTTTTGTGGTGGAGGATAAAAAGTATGATGGTCGAGTTTTGGGTTTTGAATACTTGGCCAAAAAAAGGCGTTTGCAGATTTCTGATCCAGAGTATGTAACAGCTGCCGAACTGTTGGCTATTTATGGTTATGCAGATCAAATTCATACGGCGACAGATTCAATCAGTACGGAAGAGGCTCAACGTCAAACTCGTATGCAACGAGATTTTGTGACGGTTATTTCGCGTGCGGCTATTAACCATGTTTCTGATATTCATATTGTTGTGGCAGATCATACAACAGTTATGTTCCGTGTGAATGGTTTGATGCAGACGGAAATGGAATATAATAAAGAATGGGGTGAAAGTTTTGTGCGTGCAGCCTTTGCATCAGCAGACGTTTCGGATTCCAACTATGCTCAAAATGAATATCAGGCGGCCCAAAAATTGGGACGTACGCCATTGCGTGGTTCGGGTGGGCGCTTGGTATTGCCCAAATCCGTTTTGGGTTTGCGTTTACAATTTAACCCGATTGCTTTTGGTACGCGTTATGTGATTATCCGTTTGTTATATGCAGATGAAAATGCATCTACGGGCGATCAGGCGCTTGAAAGTTTGGGTTTTTCTGATTACGATATTGAAAAATTCAGATATTTGCGCTCATTACCAACGGGAATTGTGGTTGTCTCGGGTCCAACAGGTTCAGGAAAATCTACAACCTTACAGCGTAACATGATTTCCATGTTAAAGGAACGTAACTTTGAAACCAACCTGATTACCGTGGAAGATCCGCCTGAATATCCGATTCCTGGAGCTCGACAGATGCCGGTGACCAATGCGGGGGTTGAAGAAGCTAAAGATCGTGAATTCACCAAAGCATTATCGGCAGCATTGCGTTCTGACCCTGACTCTTTAATGATCGGTGAAATTCGTACCTTATCAGCGGCTGATTTGGCTTTTCGTGGTGCTTTATCCGGTCATAATGTGTGGACCACCTTGCATGCCAATACGGCGTCGGCGGTATTATTGCGTTTAAAGGATATAGGCGTAGAAGATTTTAAATTACAAGATCCTTCTATTATGCGTGGTATGTTAGCTCAGCGCCTATTCAGAAAAGTTTGTCCACATTGTCGAGTTTCGACGAAAAACCAATTACAACATCCTGCGGTTCAAAGATTACGTGAAGCCTATGGGGATATAGGATTAGAAAATACTTATTTGCGTGGAGCAGGTTGTGAGGAATGTGATTTTCGTGGTGTCAGCGGTCGTTCGGCCGTTGCTGAATTTATTTTGCCAGATACAACCTTTTTGGATTTAATGCTAAAGGGTGAAACACAAAAAGCGATGAATTATTGGGTAACAGATTTACATGGTCGTACCTTGAAAGAGGGAGCTATGGAGCACATGTTTAAAGGTGAATTTGATATTGAAGAAGTAGAGCGATGGTGTGGTCATCTTAATCAACCGAATTTGATTTAAGGAAGGTGTAATATGGCACAAGGAAAAAATGAGGTAAAATTAAAAGGCGGTGCGTTGGAATCAATTAATATGGCTTATGCCCAATTAATGGTTCGTTTGCATGCAACAGATCGATTAGAGATGTATCGTAAATTGGCGGCCCTTTTGAAAAACAGATTTTCTTTGATGGATGCTTTGGAACGTTTATATCAAATTGCTTCAAAAGACGGAAAAAGTCCTTCAGATACGATGGCCATGGCAGTAGCCAATTGGATGTTAAAAATTCGAAATGGTCAGACTTTTTCGGAAGCATTACATGGTTGGGCTCCTTCTACCGAATTGTTATTGTTATCAGTGGGTGATGTTGCTAATTTGGAATTAGCCTTGGAACATACTGTACGCGTCGTTGAAGGCATGAACAAAATGCGCTCTTTGGTTTGGGGTGCTGTGGCTTATCCTTTGTTTTTGTTGTGTATGGTGGCTTTATTGATTTGGGGTGTGGCCAAGTTCATGGTGCCACCGATGAAGGAAGCCGTGCCGAATTTGGAATGGCAAGGGGTTGCAGGCTCATTAATTGATTTGTCTAATTTTGTTGACCAGCACCCGATATTATTATTTTCTATTGTACCTGTAATTACTATCTGTATAATGATTACATTTCCATATTGGAAGGGTGCTGGTCGGGCAGCATTTGATAAATTTCCGCCATGGTCCATTTATCGTGGTTTTGTGGGGGTCAGCTGGTTGTTGGCTTTATCGGCTTTGGTGCGTGCTGGTATGCCTGTTTCCAAGGCTGTTCGTTCGCTACTGGGTGATGATTCAACTCCTTATTTAAAGTTTCGTTTAAATCGCACATTATTATTTATTAGTAATGGTGATAACTTAGGCGAAGCCTTATATCATACCCGCTTGGGATTTCCAGATGAAGAAGTAATAGGCGATTTACGGATTTATTCTGAGTTGGATACATTTCCTGAAGCTTTGGAAAACTTGGCAACAGGTTGGTTGGAATCATCGGTTCGCACTATCGGGAAACAGGCGGAAATTTTAAACTCGATTGCCATTTTGGCCATTGCCGCTGTCATCGGTTGGGTGGTTTGGGGAACCTTTGCCATGCAGGATCAAATGGTCAGCGGTATGGGCTTGGGCGGTTAGACCGGTTTGGCGTTGCCGATATTTAAGGCACAAACATCCAAAACGTTTTTGATTTTTGAAACAACTTTATCGTCTTTGACATTGGGGGTAATGGCGGTTAAAACGCTGGCCCCCGTCACAATAGATGTTAAAGCGGTGATAAAGTCATAAAAATGATTGATGATAAAGTTTAACATTTTATTCTCCTATTTTAAAATAAGGTTTAACAAAGCCATAATCAGGGCAGTGCCTGTTGTGGCCACGATAATGGTAATTAAATTTTTAATCGGTGTAATTTCATTTTTTAAAACAAACTCTTGTTTTAAATTGGCATATAGTGTGTCAACCTGTTGTTTGATTTCACCAAGTTGTTGTTGCAATAATGAAACGGACGCCATCAATTTGCCGATTTCTATGGATAGACTGGGGGCAGGCATATCAGACTCCTTAAACATTTTTATAAAATAAATGATTGCCGATTTGGGCGCATGGGATTAAATGTCTGGCCCACAGGGGATGACATTCAAAGGTGTGATAGTGCGTGGCCCCGTTTGTGTTATCCTTTAATACACCGGCTAAAGCTCTTTTAACGATTCTTTGGCAAATTTGATAAACGGGATTTTCGGATAAATCGCCTGTTAAAATTTTGTAATTGACATCATTGTGATTCCAACATGAAAATTGTTTGGGCTTTAAACATACTTCACGGATATTTTTGCCCCACCACATCGGTTGGATCAGATTCATTTTGACACGATTTAAAATAACATTGGCAACGGCTTCTTGACCGGCCAAAGATTCGCCACGGGCTTCACCGTAAATTGTTTTTGAAAAGATTTCTTCTTCTGTCATTTATTATTCTCCTTATCGCCACAGGGGGCGTTGTTTATAAAAAAGCGGTAAAGTTTTCAATCGAACGGGTTCGCTTAACAAACATCCCGCCACGGCATCCAAACCATCATCATGGGTATTTCCGGTTGAATTAAAATCTTGCATTTCCCGAATAAAAGGTGTTTTTAAAACACTTTCATGGGCATATAGGTTGCCGTTTAACAAAGGTGGCTCTATGGCCCCTAAAATGCGTTCGGTTTTATTTTGTCGGGCTGTTTCTTCCAATACGGCAATGGCCAAGCGTTGGCGGGATAATTCCTGACGCAACAGGGCCGGTAAGAATCGCCCGATACCGTTTGTTTCCAAATGAATGGCCGGCAACATCAATTCTTTTAAAAACTGAACAACTTTTTGGCATTGATAAGAGGTTGCTTCTTCATTTTCGGGAACGGTTAAATATAATAATTGATGAATGTAATGAAAACCAGTTGCATCCGAAAAAACGCCCGCTACGACACTTTTATCGCCACCGACTTTACCAAAGGCCGGATCCCACCAGGCACATCCCGAAACCAATCGCCGAGAATTTAATTTTAAGACGGCCTGACCATTGGCTTCGGTATAATCCAGATTATCCGAATAAATTTTTAATTTTCTTTCATCCAAGCGTTGTTTATCAAAGGCCACCGCCTCTAACATCATTTGGCTTAAAAATTTAAAACGTGGGGTTGTTTGTTTTATTTGATTTATTTTATCCACAGAAAATCTTTCGGGCCAAGTGGCCAAGCCTGATGCATCCATAATCGGTAATTTTAAAAGTTTCCAATTTGGTTGATTGTAAATACTTTGGCGTGTATGGGGTGTGCCGATATACAAAATCAATCCGTCGGGTGACAGGATATAATCCAATTCGGCCAGTTTTTGTTTTAAATCTTCACGTTTGCCGGCTGTATCACATGTTTTGGGTACTTCCACATCATCACATAAAATGATATCAGCCCGACATCCTGTGATATTGGCACTTAAACCACGGGCCAAAACGGACGGATCACGACCACCGGCGGGACGTTGAACGGTCAATTTATCACCGGCCCATTCTTCGGCTTTTTCGGGCTTTAATCCATGACACAGAGGATGGCGTTCCAAAATATGTTTGATATGACGCACCATTTTTTGCGCCAAAGCGTGATCGGCCGATAAAACCAATAATCTTAAATTGGGATTTTGCGTTAAAACCCACGCACAAAACAAACCGACGATGGTTGATTTTCCTGAATTGCGAAAGGCCATTAAAACGGCCTGTCTGCGTCCTTGTGAAAAATAAAGTTCAGACAAAAAACGGCCCATTATTTTGTGGTGATTTGGAATGGATAAATTTTGGATTTTATCCCAAATCCATACGAATTCCAGAAATGTCGTTTTCATCTTTTAAATCCTCTTTGGCCTGATGAATCAAATCCAATAAATCGGTTTGATTGGTGGGTTGTTTTTTGGGTGCTATATCCAAAATTTTAATCAATAAAGCAATATGCAACAGTGCCGATTTACATGCACTGTGATAGGCGTTAAAATCTTTGGCATTCATGGGGCAATCGGCATTGGCAAAGGATTGATATGTTTGAACGGCTTTTTCCAAAAAAGGTTTCATTTTTTTCAGATAGGCCTTCATACGCACCTACTTAATCATTGTACGGCTGATACCGCCGGCCAAATTACCCAAAGTGCCATACATATTATTTTGGCTGGCCTGATTGATGCTGTTTAATTTTAACAGGTTTGTACCGGTGGAATGATTCAAGCTGTTTAACAGGGCATCCGATGATATTTTGGCCTGATTGACCAAGTATTTATCCTCCATATCATATTCCCTTTGCATGGCGTTTAAATAAGTTTGCCCCGTTCCCGATTGACCGGATAATCCCGACGCCCCCAGTTTGGCTTTATAACTGGCCTGTTGTTGAGCCAACAAATTTTTGTTTCTTCGTTGTCTTTCATTTAACGCCAATTGTGCTTGTTTATCCTGTAAAGCGGCCTGTTCGGCGGCATAGGCATTGGAACGTTTGATGGCTTTTTTTTGACGATCGGCATTGGCTTTTGTATAATAAGCCGAACCCAAGATTGAGACGGCTGTGGCAATAACTGCTGCTTCCATATTATCCTCCTATTTTAATATCACTGATAACCGAAACCAATTGAAAAGGCAGAGGTTGCTTGCCTTGAATAATCCATAAAGGTTCGGTCGGATTTCTTTTCCATCCCAATCCCCGTACAACAATATCTGTTGTTTTGGTGCTGGGGGCACTGTCCAAAATATAATTATTCAGACTTTCGTTCATTTCCTGATGTAATCCGCAACCGGTGTCTATTTCAAAACTTTTGGTATTGATTAAACGAAATACGCCCCTGACAAAGCGACATGATGCCACCGGTGCAGAACCGTTGCTGGCACCGGCTGAGGCGGGCAAGGGAACAATTTTATGCGAAAAGCCTAAACCGTATTGTAGTTTTTGGGCATTGATATTTAACCGAACCGTTCCGGTTGAAATATCCTGATTTTCCTGAACACGTCCATCGGCCAATAATTGCACATTCCATCCGTTTAAATAATCCAAACCGTCCCAATCCATTTGTGGCGTTTGGCTTGTTTGATTTTGGGCCAAATCCATATACATTTCATCATCCATTTTTTCCAAATAAAATTTATCTTTTCTTTGTGTAATGAAATAGGTGGATTTCCCTGAAACGGCAACATTTAAAAATTTGCCTTGCGTTTTATGACGTGTCCAACTTTGGATATCTTCACCCCTAAAACTGGTCAAAGCACTTAATGAACCGTCCTGCATGATGATATAGGCCTGACGTTGATATTTATCATAGGCCATATCCACCGGATGATTGATGACATGGTGGGCCAGCAAAGATAAATCGGTAGCCTGATAGATGCCTTCCAAATCCGAAAACAAAAATTCACGGATTTCTTTGCCATTGGCACTGGCAAAAATGGTGGCACCGTCAATGCCCACCGGCGGGATATAATTTTCATCAGGTGAGCCCACCTGAGTTTGGCGGTGTAATTGAATGGATTCGGGGGTTAAAGGATTACCCGATACCATCCATTCGGCACCGGTTGTAAAAACCTGTAAATGCCGACCGGAAAACAAGGCGGTGATTTTATTACCCTGATTGGACATCAACGAAAAACAGATGGCTTCGTTATCCAGTGCTGTTCCTTCTTCAAAGTTACCCAAGTCATTACTTTGGCTGAACCATAATGTATTGGGTAAACTTTTGGATCCGCCAAAAACCAATCGGGATTGATAAGTGGCAACCGTTGCCGGCCATCCGCGTTCATCGCTCCATGCAACTTCACCCCAATATCTTGTGGCTTCTAATTTTGTTTCTTTTGTGGCATCTTCATCATCCAACAATTTTTTTAAAACGGTTGCATTGGCATGTTGATTATCACTGACGGCTGTGATTTTGACATAACCGGCGCCTAATTTGAAAACCTGATTCAAATGTTTGCTTTCAAATAAAGGTGCATTGGCTGTTAAAGTAACCGAATCCAAACATCCGCTGGATGAAATGGATATGTTTTTATCATTAAAACGGTGATAGGGGATATGCATATATCCGTTTTGGTTTAAAAATTCAAAGCTTTTTATTTGCCATTGACCGTTATCCAATTTGATATGTTGTGGGGCAAAATCGGGATGCACGATAATCACGCCATCCGATAGGCAAGCCCAACGAATTTGGCGAATATCTTCATCATCCCAGGGGGTTGTGAGAGTGCTAATCAAAATATCGTTTTGAAAAATCTTCGTTTGATTATTTTGTATAACCAATAAATAAGTATGTGAACTATCTTGCTCATAACCGATTAAACGTCCTTTTGTTTGTAATTCAAAAATGTATTTTAATCCGGGTCGGCGATGAACACCGCCGGTGGGTTCAATAAAAACATTTTCCAAAATTTGTGCACCGTTATGATAGCTGGTTAAATCCACCCGTCCCAATAAATCGGGAGATAATTCACCGGCCGTGAAATTTGTTTTGGCGGTAAACATATTTGTCATGCGCGTACCTCAATCAAAGAAAAATCCTGAAAGCAGGGGTTTATGGATTGTTGTGAATCCACTAATCTGGCCTGTTTTAATTCTTCGGCGGCAATTTTACGCATATAATCCGTGCGCGTTGTGCTTTCGGTTAAAGGCAGACAAAATTCGCTGGCCAACTGGGTGATAAAGGCCTTTACAAAAAAAGGCGGAAAAGTGCTTTCATCGGGTTTTTCAATATAATTTAAAATAACTTTTGGTGTATTGGCGTACAGGCATTTACCCACAATTTTATATTGTAATCCCGAACTTTTGATATTTTGTCCGGCCGATAAAATCCGCAAACAATTATTGGGTAATTGAAAGGCGTATTGGTAATCCGAAACGGGTTTGTTTTCCAATCGGGCCAAATTTTTTTGTTTTAATGCAAAACGCCACGGATAGGATGCCAATAAGTTTTCCAAGGTTGGTTGATACAATTGGGATGCCACGGTGGATTCACAGGACGTTTCATCAAAAGAAGAAATACTGTTGGCCCCCAATTCCACCAAAGCACGAGAGCATAAATCAATGTTTGTGTATGACATATTGTTCCTTTTGTATGAAAAAATCCCCCTTGGGATAAAACCAAAGGGGGACAAATGGTAAAGATTTTTTTTAGACGGCCTTATCCAAGCAAACCATTTTGACAACACCGTTATCGTCAATCAGGCTGGCCCCTTGGCTCATCATGTTGTTCACATAATGGGCGGCATAATCACCGTGCCATGTGATATCGGTTGTGATATCCTGACCAGCGGCCAAACCGACGGCTGATTTGTGATAGATAAAACAGGTTGTACAGGCTGAATCACCGGCACCTTCTGTGGGCAATCCGGTGTGCATAATCCAATTGATTCCCATCCATTTGCGTGTTTCGGAACCCGTCAACAACGGATGCGCATCACCCACATAGTTGGCATTTGAAAATTCATCCAAGCTCAACAATTGATTCCATTGCGCCGGTCCCACCAAAGCATAGCGTTCACCATCATCGGGAACATTGGCGCTGTTGAGTTTTTGAAAGGCCTGCAAAATGCGTTCTTTGGTCAAACCTGTTGATCCATCACCGGCACTTTGTGTGGCATTTTCTAAAACGCAAATAATCAATTCATCTGTTTTGCGTCCCAAAGCATAGGCACCGGCTGTGGCCAAAACTTTGCGTTCGTCATGGCCGACCTTTAATTCATCCAATTTGTCAATCCATTGACCGGCATACCAATCGGACAAAGTACATTCCACCGGTGCGTGTGTGACGGCGGCGGGTGTCAATTGGGCATTGCGGGATGATTTTTGGTTGGCTGTTTGGGTGCCGATAACCTGAAAGGTTGTGCTGGAACCTGTAATACCGCCTTTAAAACGGACGGTGTTGCGTAATTTGGAACCTTGTTGTTGATAGGCTGTGTGGACATCGGCTTCAAAATGTTTTACAAATGAAGCGTCAATGGTGTTTGAAGTTGTCATTATTTTCTCCATATAGTTTTAAGTTTAAAAAATCCTTATCAAAGGTTGTGAAGAAAATCTTCGCCTTCATTCGGGCTGGTTAAGGTGCGGGGCGCTGGGCTTATCCGCAAAATAAAAAGGCTTTAACCGTATAAACGTTTAAAGCCTTTTTCAATACGGCCGACCAATTCGGGATCCTGATCTTTCCAATATTTTGGATCCTGCATCAATCGGCGTAAAGTTTTTTCATCATCCATGGGGTTGAGGCGACTTTTACCTTTGATAACAGGTGATTCCTGTTTTTCCTGCATCATGCGGTAAAGCGTTAAAACACCGTCTTTTGTGGATGATAAAATTTCAAAAGTTTTTTGATCTAAATTTTTTTCACCCCATGCGGATAATTCACGGGCGACATTGTTGAAATGTTCGGCACCGCCAAATTCGTCCTCCAAAGCTTTTAATTCTTTATCACATCCGACTTGACGGGCAAAATTTTCCAACTGGGGTAAAATAAAATCGGCCGCGATATCATAAACCCCTTGCACCTGTTCATTGGTCAATCCCAATTCAAACAATCGTTTGTTGATGATTAAATCGGATAGTAATAACGGGTCTTTCGGGGTAATTTTATAATCTTCGGCTTTGTTGGGGATGGTACCGTTTTGTGTTTGTCTGGGGGTGCTCATCTTTTTTTCCAAAGCCAAATAAGATTTTAACAATTCATCGGTATTTAATTTTCCTTCTTTGTTTAAAAATTTTTCGGGGATAGCGGGTGTTTCGTTGATTTGTTCACTCATAAATAATTCCTTTTGTTTAAGGTTGTTTTCCATTTTGAATTAAACGTTCCATTGTGGCAATCAGGGCACGTTGCCCTTCCAAATACCACAGTTCCTGATTACTGGCCTGAGGGGATAAAATTCGCCCTGATATTTTTTGACGCAAATAATTTAAAACGGTTTTACCGTCTGTTGTTTGGGCCAATCTGGTAAAAGCATGGGCAATACGAATCATGGTGTACTTTCGCTTGGTTGTAATTGAATAAAGTTGGCGGGCAATCCCATTTTTTCGGTCAGCCATTTTAATACTTCATTGGTGTTCATTTTGGCCAAAACATCATTACCCAAGCCGGCCACGGCGGATATCCATGCTAAAGCATTTTGAGCCTCTTTTTTGGATTGCATTTCGGCCCGTGGGGATTTATAGGTAATGTTTAACAACCGCCCGTCCAAAAAGATTTCAGGGATTTCGCCACGTTTGCGTAAAATACCGACAGCCCGTTCAATTAAAGGTGTCAATAATTCGGATTGCAAACGGCCATAGGTGGCGCCCAAAATACGAATCATTTCTTCGCTTCGTTCCAAAACTTCGGTGGCGGTCATTTTCATTTCATCACAAACCGTCCCCAATTTATCGCCCAACATTGCATGTCGGATGCGTTCACGCAAATCTTTGATAACCAATTGTGATACATCAAACTTGCCGGGGGCTTCCAAAGGCGTTAAACCTTTGGAGCCGACGGCTTTTGGAATAATCGCACCGGGGGTCAGATTGATGGTGGCGGGGTTGAGTACACCATCATCTTCGGCTAACCAGATACCTGTCACGGCAATCGTGGCGTTTTTCAAAATCAATTCCACGACTTTGTTGGCTGTTTTAATATCGGGTAAAGCTTTCATGACAGGGGAACGCCCGTAAATTTCCCCCGGTGCTTTCAGCCAGCGGAAAGCGATAAACGGCGAAGTGGTGTAATGTGTTTCGCTCAGGAGGAAAGGTGACTCCTGATTATCGCCTGAGAATGACTGGCAATTGGGATCTGAAAAGCAAGTATAAGTATAACCGCCTTTGGGGCAGGGGATTAAAGCCTCTATCACACGCAAAGGTGATTTATCGTCTTTATCCCGTTTGGGTAATTTGTTGGCGCCGAATTTGGCAACAAAGGATTCTTCATCCATGGCAAAGCTTCTGAAAACTTTATCCAATTTACCGTTATTACCTTCGGCTAAACAGATTTCGTTTAACGGAACGGCCGTAAATTTAAAGGCCGATGAAGAACCGATATCGCTTTGTTCAAATAATAAACAGGCTGTCCCGACCGTAATTAAATCCAAATAACATTGATGGATTTCCGTTGAAAAGTTGGATCTGTCCAAATGCGATTGCAAGGTGGCGGATATTTTTTCCAAAGTCGGGGCGATTTGAATTTTTTCTGTGGATGTCAATTCATCACCGGCGTTTAATTGGAACCATTGCACCCAAGGCGGTGTCAGTTCGCTCAACATTAAAGCGGCCAGCTGATCTGTTGCATCCAAAGCGGTGGCATCATACAGATTGGCAATTTTGTTTGCGCCGGGTAAAAAGGTTGTTTGTCGTGTCGGCAGGGCATAGGCATAGCATTCTTGCCAAACCGATTCCCAATCAGACCGCTGTTGCACGGCCTGTTGATACATTTGATACAGTTTTTTGATATCGGACATTTTTTCTCCTTTGGGTTGATTACAACTAAAAATAGAAAAAAGGACCTTTCGTAAAACGAAAAGTCCCTTTGGATACACTTCTAACTTTTAATTGATTCGCATTATAGCATAAATTTTTTCATTTGTCAAGGAAAATTTTCCTTTTTTCTTTTTTTAAGGCTAAATACAGCTGATATGGTGTCCAAATTTTGGGGTTTGTCAGACCTAAAAAACGCTTGACGGTTTCCACACAGGTCATGGGTCTGAGATGAAAGGAAATTTTTTTTGGCATAACCAAAGTCGTGCGTACCAATTGGTATCCTTTGTTTTTTAAAATTTGGGGTGCGCACCTTTGATGCATTAAAATTAAATCGGTATAATGCATCACCGGATCAATTAAAATCCATTCAAAATCATTGCCGATTAAAAGGGCGCAATGATAAAAGCCTTTTTTTAAAAAACGGGTCCACCAATGCGTGGGATTGCCACCAAAGGCCACATAGGCAAAAGGAAAACGATAAGCGTTTACGGATGGTGTATAAATCATGTCAAACTCCTTTATTTATGTGGCATAAACGATTCCTTTTTGTTTTAATAAATTGCCCAAAAATTTTAATCCTTCATACCACAGGCGACAAATTTTCGGTGTATCGCCAAAATGTTCGTGTGGCGGAACTTGGGCAAAGCCGTATTTGGCCAAAACCTTTAAATGTTCGGCTTTTAAAGTGCCGTTTTGCATCAATCTTTTAACGGCGATGGCGATATCGGCCGATTCGCACGGACGTGCAATTTTGGATTCTCCCCCACGGCTTCTTTCATGTTTTAAATTTTCGCATAAACAGTACCAAAACCACGCCTCTTCACTGGAAGAAAAAGGTGTTGTTTGTCTGTTGTCAACGGATGATAGATATTTATTCTTCATATTTTTCTCCTCGGTTTATAAAAAAAGAACAAAACGAGAACTAACATATTTTTTTATGAATGTCAAGAGGGAAATAAGAAAAAAATCCTATTGACAAACATTTGAAAATATGTTAAAGTGATTTACAACTAAAAAGAGAAAGGAATAAGATGCAACTTTCGTATAATGAAATTTGGCTGGGTTTGGAAAATCTGGCACAAAATAAGGGAATGTCTTTGTCGGCATTGGCGCAAAAGGCCGGTTTGGATCCCACCAGTTTTAATAAATCCAAGCGTATTGGGGCGGATGGGCGCAAACGTTGGCCGTCCACCGAAAGTATGAATAAGGTTTTAAAGGCCACCAACACCACGGTCTTTGAATTTATGGAATTGGCGGGGCAACCGTGTCCGACACCCAAAAATATGATTCCTTTGTTGGGATTGGCCAAAGCGGGACGGGAAGGTTATTTCGATTCGGACGGTTGGCCAATTTTATCGGGCGATTGGGATGCGGTTGAATTTCCTTTGACAATCGATAAGCGAGTTTACGCTTTGGAAGTTTCGGGTAACAGTATGGAGCCTGTCTATCGTGAAGGTGATAAATTGATTGTGGCGCCCGATTCGGAAATCCGCCGTGGCGACCGTGTAATTGCCAAAACCATATCGGGCGAAGTGATGGTGAAAGAATTTCAACGCCGATCCATGAATCAAGTGGAATTAAAATCACTCAATCCTGATTGTGAAGATGTCTATTTGAATCCGTCTGATATCGCATGGATGGCCCGTGTAATTTGGGTCAGCCAATAGTTTTCCTTTTTGATTTTTTTGCTTGCAATTGATGTGAAAGTATGCTAAACATCAAACAGTTTTTATAAAAACCAAGGAGTTTTAGATGAAAAAAATGGGAATTTTTGCCACTTTGATGATGTTGGCAACTTCGGTGCGGGCTAATCCTGCCTGTACGACCTTGTGCCCGTTGGTGTTGGGCGCGTCTTTGGGAATTGCCCGCAAATTGGGTGTAAAGGATGAAGTGGTCGGTGTTTTGTTTGGTGCTTTGTTGGCTATTTTGGGATATTGGTTTATCCGCTTTTTTGAAAAAAGAAATTGGAACTTTAAAGGCCGTAATTTTATTTTGATGGCGTTGTCTTTATCAACGGTGGGCTTTGTTTATTTGAACACTTTGACCTATAAGCCTATGTTGCATTGGAACTTATTCTATATCGATTCATTTTTGTGGGCCGCCATTTGGGGGGCAATTGCCCACATTTCAGGGGTTCATTTGTATGGTTGGTTAAAGGAAAAAAATGGCGGACATGCCCATTTTCCGTTTGAAAAAGTTGTGATTCCTGTTGCTTTAGATTTGTTTGTGTGCTGGATTTTTGGTGGCACAAACTTGTGCGAATGCAAGGAAGTCTTTATATTAAATTAAAAGGAGTAAAACCATGAAAAAAGCAGAATCAGTCAAAGAATTCGTGGAACGTGTGGATGCCACAAAAAAGAAAAATCCAAAAGATTTGTCTTCGGATCAGGATTTGACAATTGCCATTATGAACCTTATTTCCATTGAAGAACATTTGATTTTTTCGGGTGCTAAAACTGGTAAAGACAGCTTTTATGATTTGGTTCAGGATGTGCGTGAATTGCGCAAAAATTTAATGTTGCAAATTATCCCGTCCTATGAAGGCGAAGTATGGTGTATTTCCAAACATTTGTTGGCCACCTCTATGCGTTTGATGGAAGTGGGTACAAAACAACAATCCATGGGGCATAAAGAAAAAGCCAATCAATTGTTCACTCAGGCCTATGATTTATACTGTTTGTTCTGGGGCTTGAATATGAATTTGGTGGATACCAAAGATATCGCTTGGAAACCGGATAATTTGGAAGATGTTGAAAAGGAAGTGGCACAATTGACAAAAGGCGCTCAGGCAACCCCTGTAAAGGTTGAAAAAAAAGAAGTGGTTGAAGCGGTGCCTGCCACTGGTGTTTTCGGAAAATTAAAAGCGGTGGTGCGTAAAGCCGTTGATTGTTGTATTGAATAAACTTTATTCAAAGTTGTTCTGTGAAAAAGGGGGAGAAATCACATGAGCACACCTCAATTTTGTAAAGTATTGGATGGTAACGGCGGGTCAAAAAATATCCGCCTGTCTGATGTCAAACCACGATTGAAGTCGCCTGTATGGATTCATATTGACTATGAAGACGAAGATAACTTGCCATGGTTGAAAAGTTTGAAGTTGGACGAAACGGTTTTTGAAAACTTGATTGATGCCGATACAACGCCCCGTTGCTTTCGTCATAAAAAAGGCCTGCTGTTGGTGGTGCGTGGTGTGAATCCCCGAAAAGGTGAAGATGATGATATGGTGGCGGTGCGTATTTGGATGACCCAAAACCGATTGCTGACTTTATCACATCGACCGGTTACTTCTATCAGTAAGGTGTTGGAAAAACTGCGCCGAAAAAAAGGGCCTGAAACTTTGGGGGATTGCCTTTCAATGTTGTTGTCCAAAATGACAAAACAAATAGAAGAATCCTTTTTCGCCATCAATGAATCTTTGGATGATTTGGAAGAGCGAGTGATTCAGGGCAATGGTATTCGTCAGGATGAATCTTTGCGTGAAAAATTGAGTAATATCCGTTATATGATTGTGGGGTTAAAGCGTTATATTTTACCACAAAGAAATGTGATGGGGTTGTTGGAAAAAACGGATTTTGCTTTTTTCTCTGAATCGAATTTGGCCCGTTTTCGTGAAAATACACGGGATTTGACGGCTGTTGTGGATGGGTTGGAATTTGCCAAAGACCATTCAAAAGTGACCCAAGAAGAATTGGATTCGCAAACAAATATCAATATCAGCCGAACTATGTATTTGATGAGTTTGGTGATGCTGATTTTTACCCCGCTTACTTTTGTGACAGGGCTATTGGGTGCTAATATCGGTGGTATTCCTTTTAATGACAGTCCTTATGGCTTTGTATTTATATGTGCAATATTGCTATGTATGGTTGCTTTTCAGTTTTACCTGATAAAGCGCATTAAATGGTTCTAATTACCAATTTTTGCATAAAGCTTGAGTTTTTGCATAGGATTCCGGTGTATCAATTTGTGCATGTTTTTTTGCAATTGTTTGATTGATATGATTTAGTAAAGGTTGTAATTCCGAGAGGATATAATTAAACTGTTCCTGAGTAAAACTAGAAATCTCTTGTTCGGATTTAATAAGTTTAGGTGTCATATTGGATACGATTTCTTGAATTTTTTGTTCTATATCCGGTTTGAAAAATAGCATAGCCTGTTGGGCAATCGCAACATGATGATTTTCATGTTCTCGAATAACTTCATATTCGCATGAACCTGGGTTGTATTTCTTATCGATATATACTTTTAAATTTCCTTTTTCGTATCCCATTTTAAAATTAAGGAAACTTAAACTGGCACAAATTTGATTTCCTTGTTTTTCAACTGTTGCTTGGGCATTCCCTGATATGGATAAATTTGAAACAGTTAATCCTAGCGTATTGGGGGAAACCGTTATCTTTGAGTTGCTTAAAAACTCTTTTCTGGACTTTGTTGTAATGTATTGAACATTTCCAGGATTTGTTGTGATTTGGATACGAGTGGAAGTTTTATCGCAAAACGCACTTGCATTTTGTGATAAAAACAGCGATAATATCGCACAGAGTATAATTTTTTTATTCATCATGATTTGATATTAGCACAAAGGAAAACAAAATGCAAAGAATAATTTCATGGAATGTTGCATCAGTCAGATCAAGAATGCCAACATTGGAAAAATTTTTGAATTTATATCAACCAGATATTGTATTTTTACAGGAAATAAAAGCTACGGAAGATAATTTTCCTTTTATGGATTTTAAACAGATGGGCTATGATGCTGTTATTTCGGGTCAAAAGGCCTATAATGGTGTTGCTTTTTTATCAAAACAACCTTTGGTGGATGTTGTTCGTGAATTGCCTGATGCTCCAAAATCAGATCCGATTCAGGCGCGTTTTATTCAGGCGCGCTTGCCTGATAATAAAATTGTTATTTGTGTTTATGCGCCTAATGGGGCCCCGCCGATGAAAAATCCGTCCGATACATCACGTTTAATTTTTAAATTGAAATGGTTTGATGCTTTGACGAAGCATATTCAAAATTTATTGCAATCGGGTGAGCAAATTATTTTAGGTGGTGATTTTAATGTGATAGAACGTGATACGGATGTCTATAACGCAAAATCGTTTGAAGGCAGTGCCTTGATTGTGCCTGAGGTGCGTCAGGTTTTTGAAAAACTCAATCAAACAGGTTTAAAAAATATGATTCGAAATTTCAATCCAATGGAAAAAACATATTCGTTTTGGGATTTTCAAATGGGGGCATGGCCCAGAAATTTGGGGATATTATTGGATTTTTTCTTTGTATCACCTGGTTTGGAATGTTTTGTTGAAAATGCATATATTTACCGAGATGTACGTGGTTGGGAAAAAACTTCTGACCATGCTCCAATAGCTTTGGAAATAAAAACGTAAAAAAAAATTAAAAAAATATATTTTTTTCTTTCCTTTTTATTTTAATTGGGTTAATATATAGAAAAAGGGAGATAGAAATATGCGGGAACCAATTTTGAAAGCGGTTTGTGTGCCCCCCAGACTTTTTTGGGCGCCAGCTATTATAGCTGGAGCAAATTTGATTGTTCAGTTTTCTTTGATGTTAATGTGGGTTGGTTTAACTGGTCGCTCTATTATGCCTTTTATGTTTTCTATACCTATAGTTCATGCAATGATTGCGGTTTGGGGCAAAAAAGAGCCGCATTTGTCTAGGATTTTGATTTCATGGGGACAATCAGGTGCAACAAGTACCAAAAATGTTTATCGTTGTCGAGGAACAAAGTTTGCTCCATAAAAAAAAGGAATAAAATGAATATAGATGCCGGCGTTTTTGATTATATTATAACATCAGCTACAGCTTCTTCTACTTTGGTGGCTGCTGTGGGGGTATTATCGGCTATATTTTTGTGTTTCGTTTTTATTACTAAATTCAGTGAGTTTGTTTTGCCTAAGCCAGTTGAAACACGATTAGCTAACTTTTTGCCTTTTGATTATTTGGATGAGGATGGTGCCACGATTCATTTGCATAATGGTGGCTTAGCTCGTGTTTTTGAAGTTAAAGGTGTTGATACAACATTAGTTTTGCCAGAAGATCGTGAAGTGTTAATGGAAACACGCAAGCGTTGGATTGATTCAATGGTTGAACTTCAGGTTGTTGCACGTGTTGTTACAGTTCGTGAACATGTTGATTTGAAAGAACCTGAAGCATATCAAGATAACCGTTTGTTAAAAGAAGTAGCAGCCTTATGGATGGAAAATTTACATCGTATCTTTAATAATAAACATTACATTATTTTATCTATTAATGATCGTAAAGATGCAATGAAGGATTTGGATCAGGCAACAAGTACTTTAACTAGTATTATGGATTTGTATGAGCCACGCTTGTTAAGTGAAAAAAATAATATAAATAATAACGATAAAAGTCCTTTTTGGTTGTTTGCTAAAATGTCCAGTCCGTTATCTCGTCCGAAACCGATGGTGCATGGTGAAAAAAAAGATCGCTTAAATGATTTATTGACAGCGGACTATGTTCATTTTACCAAAGATGAAGGTATAGTGCGTTATTTTAATGGTAATCGAGAAAAACTATCCATTACAATGGGAATTCGAAAACCTGGTGATTTTATGGATGAACAGATGGTTGCCGATTTTTTAAGTTTAGATATTGAATTGACCTTGTTGCATAATATCATGGGCATTCCCAGTTGGAAAGTTATGCCCAAAGTGATGCAACAACAAAAAATGGCCTATTTTACGACCTTTTCGCAAAATGTTGTGGAACAGTTTGAAGAGGCTAAACAGGCTTTGGATGCCAATGATGCCAATGCGCAAAGTTGGAATGAATATGCCCTAAGTATTATCATCTTTGGTGATAGTGAAGAAGAATTAAAATTTGGTCAAGAAGAGGTGGAACGCATTTGTCGTATGTATAATGTGACACCGGTTCGTGATGGTTGGGCGGCTCAAGCAGTGTTTTTCAGCCAGTTCCCCACCTTTGATATTTATCCCAGAACTTATCAGTATTTATCTCGGGTAGTGGCTTGTGCAACGGTTGTAGATAAAGCTCCGACAGGTCGTACAAAATCTGATTGGGGACCCGTACCTATCAGTTGGTTCAGAACCATCACCGGCACACCGTATGCATTCCAATTCCATGTGTCCGAAGAACCTTATGCAGTGGCACACACCGCTTTAATCGGTCCGACAGGTCAAGGTAAAACCACCTTCTTCAGCTTTATGGCTGGTCAGGCAATGCGTATTCCTGATTTAAATACTTACTTTTTTGATCGTAATAACGGTGCTAAAGTTTTTGCAATTATGAATGGATCACCCTATGTGCGTTTTGATGGTGGTGAAGAATCTGTTTCTCTAAATCCGTTTGCTATTCCCGATACACCGGACAATCGTGCTTTTTTAAGAACATGGATTCGTGATATTACAGGGGGTAATGATGCCGTTTCGGAAAGTGAAATTGCTCGTGCGGTTACAACGGCTTTTGAATATTTACCACAAAGTGACAGATTGCTTAAAAATTTGTACAAATCCTGTTTTGCGCCGAACAGCTTTATGCGTCGGGAGCTTATGCGTTGGATTGATCCTGATCAATATGGGCGTATTTTTAATTCGCTGACGGATAACTTGGATTTGGATAGCCGTTATATGTGTTTTGATTTTACAACAATATTCCAAGATCCGACATTGGCACCAGCCGTGATTAGCTATGTGATGCATCGTATTCAAACTCTTTCTACGATCAAAGGGACGCCTAGCATGATTATGATTGACGAAACAGCGCCGATGTTGGAACATCCTATGTTTAAGGACAGTTTTATCGTGGGATTGCGGGAAGGTCGTAAAAAACGCCAAGCCTATTTGTGTGCTTTCCAGCAACCCAAGTTTTTGGATGAAAACGGTTTGGGTGATGTGATTCGTGGTCAATGTCAGACGGTTGTATTTTTCCGTAATCCTCAGGCGAATGAGTCGGATTATGCCACATGGAATTTGACCCCTCGGGAAATGAACTTTATTTTGGGTAAAGAATTTACAGATCGTAAATATGCAATTTTAGTATCTCGACCTGCTATTCATGAATCGGTTATCTTGGATGTTGATTTATCAGGATTAGGTCCTTATTTAAAGATTTATTCATCGGGTAATAAAAATGTGTTATTGGCCGAAAAATTACAACGTGAACTTTCCGATACCGATCAAATAGTACAAGAGTATTTGAAACGCGCTTAAAAAAAGGGGGGGGATCTGAAACATTTATCACTATTGACAACATTATTGATTTCATCATCTATGGTTTATGCGGGATGGATAGCCACTGGTATAGATTATAAAGGTGATTGTTTGGAAATGATGTGCGATTGTGTGGAAGACAGTGAAACAAGAGATGGATATTGTTGTCCCAATGGTACCGCTTTTGCCAATACGGGAAATCCTCATCCCACTTATACACCCTGTAAATGTCCTGAAAATTTGTCATGGGATAGTACTTTATCCCAATGTGTGGAGTGTTTGACAGATACGAATTGTGATGAAGGTGTTTCTTGTAATATTTTAACAAAGGTATGTTGTCCGGCCGAAACACCCAAATGGGATAGCGTTCAACAAAAATGTGTGGAATGTTTATCAGATTATGGTTCGGGTGAGCAAAATGCCTGTTCTGAAGAAAAGCCGATTTGTGATACATCAGATTATATTTGTAAATCTTGTGCTGAATTGGATCCGTTGAAACCGTATTGGGATGAAAATACAAAAATGTGCGTTCAATGTTTGGATAATTACGGTTCAGATGAAGGTTTGGGTTGTGTATCCGAAGAAAAACCCCTTTGTGACACAACGGATTATACCTGTAAAACTTGTGCTGAGGCGGATCCGACAAAACCGTATTGGAACGCAAAGTTGGGCCAGTGTGTGGAATGTGTGCAAGATGATCAATGTCCAACGCCCAGTGATTCCAAAAATGATGCCGTATGTTTTAACGGAACATGTCAAGAATGCCCCAAACGAATTGAAATTGTCGCAAAAAAAGTTGGCACTTCAGGAGGTTCCCATGCGGGCAGTTCTGTCTTTAAAGCAGGTTTGTACGGTCATGAATATTGTTCTTATGATTTACATTTAAAAGGATATGCATTAAGTCAGAGTCTTTCTTTAACTTTTACCGGCGATGTTGAAACAATTCGTGAAACAACATACGGATGCTGGAAATGTTGTAACAGTCGGACTTTTGATGGGGGTGTTTACCACAGATTACATCCCGGCACTTATTTTAAAACGTTTTGGCAATATTCGGATTATGGTAAACATTGTAATTATTTAACCTTTACAATGGATGAAGCATATTTGGAAAGAGTTCCAAATTGTACGGATTGTACATATAAATCCGGTGTTGATCCATCGTTCACCTATGAACAATGTGCCAATCAATTGGATCGTTATTTTAAAGATGGCAAGTGTTATGCCTGTCCGGCGGGTACAAGATCAAATGCCGATCATACGGAATGTTTATGTGAAAAGGGTAATTATTTGTCTGGTGAAAAGTGCTATTCATGCACGGATGGAACCTATAAAAAAACAACCGAAGCGGCCTGTTATGCCAAATGTCCGAAGGATACCCGTATGTGGAGTAAGTATGGTGGTTATAATTACTGTTTTGATTGTAATTATTCTGGCGGTATTTACGCATGGTTCACCAAAGAAGAATGCAACCACTGTCCGAACAGATACTTTAAAGACGGTAAGTGTTCATTGTGTCCGGCTAATTCTAAGCCGAATGCGGATAACAGCGATTGTGTCTGTAACGAGGGTTATTATATGTCTAATGGTGCTTGCTATTCCTGTACGGATAAAACTTACAGGGCAGCAACCGAAGCAGCCTGTTATAATACCTGTCCGGATAATACCCGTCTGTGGCGCAAAACAAACGGTTATTGCTTTGATTGTAATTATGCCTCAGTTATAACTTCTGCCACTAAAGAAGAATGCAATCATTGTCCAAACCGATACTTTAAAGACGGCCAATGTTCGTTGTGTCCAAAGGGAAAAAAGCCTAATTCAGACAGAACAGATTGCGAGTAGTACTTAAAAGCATCCCCGTTTTATCGGGTCTGGGGCCGTATTTGAAAGTTTATTCATCGGGTAATAAAAATGTGCTGTTGGCCGAAAAATTACAACGCGAACTTTCCGATACTGATCAGATTCTTCAAGAGTATTTGAAACGAGCTTGAGATAGGTTGTTTGAATATTTTTTAAGTAATGGATAAAGTATCTTAAGTAAATTTTTATTTTTATGGAAGTTCAAAATAAAAAAAAGTGGCCAAAAAGACGGGGGGATCACTTCGTTCGTTCTTTCAGGACCGCCTTCGGTGTCCGCTTACTTTGTGCGCGACCGACCCCCAGAATCTGGACTTCTCATCCCCATAAAAAAAACACCCCGCAGGGTGTAAAAAGTGGCGGAAAGATGGGGATTCGAACCCCAGATAGAGACAAGCCCTATAACAGATTTCGAGTCTGCCGCATTCGACCACTCTGCCATCTTTCCGTATTCACTACTCTCAATCTGTTATGTGTCTTGCTGGCGCAATCCAAACAGATTAGAACGCTTTGCGCTCTTTCACTTCGTTCAATGACGAGTTGCCGCTTATCGACCACTGTCCATCTTTGAAGTATTCACTACTCTCAATCTGTTATGTGTCTTGCTGGCGCAATCCAAACAGATATATAGTTTTTGCATTATACAAAAAACCGCTTTAAATTGCAAGCGTTTTTAAAAATAACTTTTTTTGTAAAATCCCCCTTGCAATTTTATAAAAAAAAAATTATAGTGATTTTGTCTTCGGATGCATCAGCTTATCAACAAAGACAACTTTGTCATTAAGAATTGCTTTCGAATTTTTGCTGATGACAAAGCGTTTTTTATTTATAAAGGAGTTTTCGGATGTTATCTGGAAAAGTAAAATGGTTTAATTACAAAAAAGGTTATGGATTTATCACGCCAGAAGAAGGCGATAAAGATGTGTTCGTGCATATCACCGCCATGCGTGAAGCCCAATTAAAAAGATTGGATGAAGGTCAAGATATTGCCTATGAATTAAAAGAAGAAAACGGCAAAATCTGCGCCACAAACTTGACTTTAAAATAATTAAAGTTGATTAAATTGCCCGCCCGAATGGGCGGGTTTTTTAAAGGAAGAAAAATGAAGTTATTGATTGCAACACATAATCAACATAAATTAAAAGAATTTCGTGAGATTTTGGCTCCGTTAGGTTATGAAATTTTGGGGGCGGATGATGTTGGTCTAACCGATTGTGATGAAACCGGTCAAACTTTTCACGAAAACAGCTTTCAAAAAGCAAAGTATGCTGTTTTACAAACGGGATTGCCGACTTTGTCGGATGATTCCGGTCTTTGTATTCACGCTTTGGATAATCAGCCCGGTATTTTTTCGGCCAGATTCGCCCAACAAAACGGGGGCTATCCGGCGGTTTTCAATGTAATTTGGCAAAAGTTAGCATCTTTTTCGGATTGGTCAGCACATTTTAATTGTTGTTTATGTTTATTAAATCCTGAAAATACAGAAAAACCGCTTTATTTTGAAGGTCAGGTAGATGGTCATATAACAAAAGATAAAGATGATTCAATGGATAAATTCGGTTATGATCCGATTTTTGTTCCCGATGGTTATGATCGTCCTTTTGGTGGATTGCCAAAGGATGTAAAAAATCAGCTTTCTCACCGTGCCAGAGCTTTGGAAAAACTGGTTGCGTATTTGAAACTTGACAATCATTAAAATTTCGGCTATGCTAAAGACACATTTTTAACAAAGGAGAATAATATGTCAATAGAACGTACTTTTTCAATTATTAAACCTGATGCGACAGCTCGCAATTTGGACGAAGAAATCAACGCCCGTATTCGTGCGGCCGGTTTGAAAATTGTGGCCACAAAACGTGTTGAAAAACCCACACGTGAACAAATCGGTAAATTTTATGAAGAACATCAGGGCAAACCATTTTATGATGATTTGGTTGACTTTATGACATCCGGTCCAATTCGTGTTCAGGTTTTGGAAGGTAATAATGCTATTTCCCGCTATCGTGAATTGATGGGTAAAACAGATCCGAATGAAGCGGCCGAAGGCACATTACGCAAATTGTATGCCGAAAGTAAAGGTCGCAATTCTGTACATGGTTCCGATTCTTCAGCCAGTGCCAACCGTGAAATTTCTTTGTGGTTTACACGTGAAGAATTGATCTAATATCAATTTGATTTTAAAACAAGGACTCGGTTGAGTCCTTGTTTTTTTACATCTCTTTACCGTTTCTTAAAATTTGTTCAGCCAATTCAGAACGACTTCCATCTGGTTTGTGCATAACCAAAGGCGGATATAATTTTAAAGGCGATTTTGCCCCTAAAACACCACGTACAATAATTCGTGAGGCCGGTTGATTCAACTTTGTT
The DNA here is from genome assembly GCA_045631185.1 of Alphaproteobacteria bacterium. GTDB lineage: Bacteria > Pseudomonadota > Alphaproteobacteria > CAAHEQ01 > UBA3637 > UBA3637. The sequence continues at coordinate 149,107 of JAZQUH010000039.1, forward strand.
TGAATGGGAAAAACTTCAATTTTGCCTAATTTTTTTTCCAAAACACATAAAATTTCTCCCAATAATTCAGGGCGATGAATTATGGTGAAAGTTCCTTTTGATTTTAAGTGTTTTAAACAATAATCCAACCATTTTTTTAAATCAAAGTCGGCCTGAAAAGCCATTTTTTGCTCATCACTTTTGCGTCCTTTTCCTGTATTATCATAAAACGGCGGATTGGTGACAACATGGTGGAATAATATTCCTTTTAAGATATCTTTTTTGTCAAACAAGTTATGTTCAAAAACGTGAATATCCGTTTTGTTTAATCGGGCATTTTCTTGAATTTGTTTAATTAAATTTGTTTGACATTCCAACGCATTGATTTGGCATTTTTTTCGTGCATTGATGCATAACCCGATAACACCGTTTCCGGCGCCAATATCCAATAGCGTTTCGTTTTCTTTAATTTTAACGAAAGAGGCCAATAAAACAGCATCGGATGTAGCCCTCAATCCCGATTTTGATTGTTTTAATAAAACTTTTCCACCTAAAAATTCATCAGTTGTCAGCATGTGTTTAGTATAAAATATTTTTTTTTAAATCGCAAGGCAAAAAAAGTGTTTACAAATGTAAAAAAAATGAATATACTCACCTTAACGGGAGAAAAAAATGAAAAAAATCATCATAGGATTTTTATTATTGCTTGCAATTATTGCGGGTGTTTTTGTTTTTTCTGTTGTGCGTTCCTTTGATGTTGAGTTATATAAAGAAAGGGTTGTAACACGTTTAGAGGCTTTAACAGGTCGAAAAATTCAACTCCAAGACGCTTCTCTTTCTTGGGGGAGTACGCCTATTTTTATTATGAATAATTTAGTTATTTCTAATCAAGATGGCGGTTCGACGCCGAACATGATCTCAGTTAAACAAATTCAAGCTGAGATGGATTGGAAGGGGATTTTTAGTGGTGATTTAGAAATTAAAAAAGTTGTTTTTCAAGAACCTAGTGTTTTGGTGGAGCGTAGTCATACTTTTCAAACAAATTTTTCCTTTCCGTTGTTGTTTAACCCCAGAAAAATTACGGATCAAGATTTTTACTCTTCTGATGTTAATGACATCAAAATTGATCTTTTTGAAATAGTAGGTGGAAAAATAACATATCATAACTCTTTAACTTCCAAAACGGTTGTTTTGGAAGGAGTAAATGGTATGGGGAAGGTTGATTCCTTGTTGGGACCTTTTTCCTTTAAGGGCGATTTAGAAATAGAAAAAATAAAATTTTCAGTCAATATTGAAACAGAAAAGATTGTTCTTTCTAATCCATTGAGAATAAAAACCTCTCTTAAAGAACAAAGTAAATTGTTAGAAATGGATTTGAATGCTGAATTATCTGTAGATTCTGTAGAAGATTGGTTGACTGTTGATGGTACATTTAATCTTTTTAAGCCTGATGAATTTTTCAAGCGTTTTATGAAAATAGATTGGCAAGATTCTACCTCATTGATTGGAAGCTTAAAGTTTGTTGTCAATTCGAAAGACTTAAATTTAAAAGAAATAGTTTTAACTCAAGAAAAAGATAATCCTGTCTCATACATTTATAATCTAAAAAAAGATGAAAATGGGAAAGAGAAGATGATTTTAACTATAGATGAGTTAGATTGTACTTTTTGTAAAAATTTTGGAGATTTAAAAACAAAATTGATACAATTTCAAACAGAAAGAGATTTTGATATAACGATAAAAAAATTAAGATACAATCAGCAAGAATTAACGGATTTTATTTTTCAAGGAAGTATTTCTCCTAATGCTTTTGATGGGACTTTGAATGTTAATTTGCCATTTGGTGGAAAATTAGATTCACATATAAAAAAGAATGATAATATCTGGACTATCGATATGAATTCCGAAATGAAGGAATTTCATTCTTTAGTGAAGTGGTTTGGGGGCGATCAGGTTATTGAGAAAATTCCGAAAAGTTTAACGGATTTAAGGTTGATGATGAAAATAAAAATTTCGGATGGTGGAGTGGATATCGAAGCTTTAAATATTAATGATATTCAAGTTTCAGGGAGACTTGAAAAATCGAAAGATTCTTTTAAATCGGACTTGAAGGTTCATAATTTGAATTTTGATCAATTTTATCCTCAAAGTCAGGAATTAACTCAAACTGGTATGTTGGATTTGATTAAGACGAGTATCGCTAAAATTTCTAATATTACTGAAAATATATCTATAAAATCGTCATTTTTAAATGCAGTATTTTTTGGACAAACATATCAGGAATTAGGGATTGTTGCGCAAAAACAAGGAATGGATTGGAGTGTTGAAAAAATATCTATCCAAAAAGAAGAAAATAAAAACTTAACTATTTCAGGTAAAGTAAAGTTAGAACAAGATGGCAAGTATTTATTTGAAAATCTTCGTCTTGATTTGGCCAGTCCTTGGGCGCTTTCTTTATTAAAATTAATACAGTCTGATTTTTTTGCTTCGGAAATTGAAAATATAACAGTATCAGAAGGTTATTTGATATATTCAGGGGATACGAAACAAGGTCAATTTGAGCTAGATGTAAAATTTGATGGAACTGATTTAAAAGCAAGAGGGTTTGTTAATTTAGATAACAAAGGTTTTGAAAATATTCAATTGAATATATCTAACGAAAACTTTTTAAATATTGCAAAAATGGTTCTTTCTGATTATGAACTATCTGATGAATGGGAGATTCCGTTTGTTTTGGATGGTAAAATTTCATGGAATAATAATGAAAAGATCTGGACAGATATGACTGTTTCTCTTGATGAAAATAATTTTAAAACATCAGGGATTTGGAAAGATGAAAGATTTCAGATAAATGTTTTTTCTGATAAGTTTGATTTCGAACTGTTTTTGCCAGATTTCCAAACTATTTTTTCTTTTTCACCAACTCCTTTTAATATTTTTGAAAATATACCAAATGGTGATTTAAAATTTGAAGTTGATAACTTTAGCTATGGCGATATAGAAGGTGGTAATTTAAAATTAGAAGCAATATTGCAAGATAAATTAATGTCGATTTCTGATTTTAGTTGTTTGATTGGTAGGGAACATCCTGGTCGAGTTTCTGCAAAAGGAACGGTTTCTTTTGAAAAAAATATAGGTATTGATTTGAATCTTGATTGGGATAACCTTTTCTCAGAACAAAATAGTTATTTTACTTATGGGAATGGAAAGTATCATTTTGGAAATGGTCTTTTTTCAGGGAAGTTAAATCTTAAAACATCTGGTGATTCATGGTTTGCTTTGTTTGATTCTTCCAGTGGTGAAGGTGAAATAAATTGGAAAAATGGAGACTTCTATGGATTAGATGTTTCTGTTTGGTTGTCGGCAGTTCAAGCAGCCTCTGTCGCTCAAGAGTTAGGAAAAGGTTTTTCTTCACGTTTGCAATATGCTTTATCTGGTGGAAAAACAGCATTTCCGGATCTGCGTGGTAATTTTACTTTAGAAAAAGGTACTGTGAGATTTATGGATGTTCAGGGTAAAAATGATTTGATATCTATTTCAGGTATGACAATGGATCTCTTTCCCAATAAAGTAACGAATAATATAAAAATACCTATTGCATTAACTGATTTATCTAAACTACCTCCCATTATTTTTGAATTTAAAAATGGTACTTATAATGTAAATTCAACTTTGTTTGAACAGGCTTTTACTGAAGAATTAAAGTTGAAGAATCAGAAAAATATAGAGGCTAAGGAATTGAAAAATCTTCAGGCAAGAGAATTAAAAAATCAACAAATGCGTCAAGAAGCACAAAATATTATAAAACAAATGGAAACAACGTTAAAACAACTTCAGGAAAGGGTTGCTTTACGAGATGAAACTATTTCAAGTGAACGTTTGGATGAATTAAATCTTACGGCCCGTGAAATTCGTGAATTAGCAGTAAAAACAGATTTAATGCCATCAGAATATGCCTCATTGTTGGAAAAAACAAAATTATGGGCAATTCAGGTTAATGATTTGAACAATGCTTATGCACGTCAGGATTTGCTGTCTCAAAAAGCTAAGGTAAATCAACTTTCACCATTGGTAAATAATTATTTGGCAGCTATGGAACAATTCTGGCAACAGCATCCTCAATCTGTTATTTTATATGAAATCGTTATGAATGCACGTCAGGTGGCAGAAACTATTAAACTAGACGAAAGCCAATTGTCGGTTGCGCAAGATGCCTCTACTGTTCAAAATTTGATTTTACGAATTCAGAATAATTTTGCAAAAATTGAAAAAGCACATCAATATGCTCAAAAAATACATCTTTCCTTAATGAATGGTGGGAGCGTTTAATGAAAAAGGATGTTATATATTCGGGGGATTGTATTGAAAAAATGCGCTCTTTTGATGCGCACACTGTGGATATGATTTTTGCTGATCCACCTTATTTTATGCAAACATCTGGTTGTTTAAATCGTGGGGATGGTACCCGTTTTCAAGGAGTAGATGAAAGCTGGGACAAATTTTCAGATCTACATGCTTACGATGATTTTTGCCGTTTATGGCTCAGTGAATGTCAGCGTGTGTTAAAACCTAATGGTACAATTTGGGTTATCGGTAGCTTGCAAAATATATATCGTTTGGGCTATTTGATGCAGGAAATGGGTTTTTGGATTTTGAATGAAGTGATATGGACCAAGCCGAATGCCCCACCAAATTTTACAGGAACTCGCTTTCAAAATCGTCATGAAACATTGTTATGGTGTTCGCCCAAAAAGGCATCTCCCTATACCTTTAACTATCAAACATTAAAGGCTTTGAATGGGGGTAAGCAGGCCAGCAGTGTTTGGGATATTCCGATTTGTTTAGGACCTGAAAGATTAAAGGGGGAAGACGGTAAAAAACTGCATGCAACCCAAAAACCCGAAAAACTGTTATATCAGGTGATTTTGACATCCACTAAACCTGGTGACCTTATTTTGGATCCGTTTATGGGAACAGGAACAACAGGGGCAGTTGCCAAGATGTTAGGACGTCACTTTATCGGAATAGAACGCGAAGAAAAATATGTCCATTGCGCCCGAAAAAGAATTGCTTCTGTCTTGCCTAAAATGGATGATTTTGCCAATTTGATTTATGATAAAAAGCCCCCTAAAATACTGTTTTCCCATCTTTTAAAAAAAGGAATTGTAAAAGAAGGTGATTTCCTTTATACCCCTACCCATAAAAAAGCCCGTATTTTAAAAAATGGACATTTGAAATGTGGTCGGCTGACGGGATCTATCCATCAATTAGCAGCAATTTTGCAAAATAAAAATGTTTCAAACGGTTGGCTTTTTTGGCAAATTTTAACAAAAAAAGGTTATCAGCCTATTGACATTTTACGCGGAAAGAATTAAGCTGAATTTATCTTATTTTAGGAGAGTGTTATGAAAGTATTAAATTTCTCATTTTTTTTGGTTTTGAGTATGATTTTATTTGGGTGCTCTTCCCCTTCAACTAATAATGAGCTTTCGTTTGAAGATTGGAGCCGTTCTTTTTCTGCACCGGATATTGTTTCTGATATGAATCCGGCCGGTAATACGGTTATTATCAAGGAAAAAAAAGTTGAATTAATTGATCCTTCAGTTGTGCGTATTGCCAAAACAAAAGGTGATTATATGACAATAATGACGCGTCAATTTAGAAAAGATTTAGCGTCAACTAGTTCACAGGTAGAACAAAAAGATTCAGTGATTTATATGCGTATTCCAACGCAAGCCATTTTTGGAACTAATCAGGCAACAATAAAACCTTCATTTGAACCGATATTAAAATCAATGGCTGAGAATTTAAAAAAACATCCGGAAACAATGATAAGAATAGTGGGTCATACCGATAATTCTGATACTGTTATTAACAGCAGAACGCTCTCATTGCGTCAGGCAAATGCTTTTTCTAACTATTTACGTTTGGAAGGAATAGAAGCCGATCGTTTGTTGGCTGAGGGAAAGGGATCATTAGAACCAATAGCAAGTAATTCAACATCTGAAGGTCGACTTCGTAATTGTTATATTGAGGTCACTGTTCATAATTTACAATAGGAGGAAAAATGAAAAAAATTGCTTTTATTACAACTTTACTTTTATCAACAGGAGGATTTGCAATGGATAAAGAAAATACACTTTATATGGATTTGGATTACGGCCGTGTCGTTATTGAAATGATGCCTGAAGTTGCACCTAAACACGTGGCCCGTATCAAAGAACTGACTCGTAAAGGTTTTTATAATGGTGTTAAGTTTCACCGTGTGATTCCCGGTTTTATGGCGCAAACAGGAGATCCGACCGGCACAGGTATGGGTGGCAGCGGTCAAAAGTTAAATGCGGAATTTAATGATGTTTCGCACCAACGTGGTGTTGTTTCTATGGCTCGTGCGATGGATCCAAATTCTGCTGACAGCCAATTTTTTATTTGTTTTGAAGATGCTTCGTTTTTGGATAAACAATATACAGTTTGGGGACGTGTAACATCTGGTATGGAATATGTGGATATGATAAAAAAAGGCGAGCCTCCTGTAAATCCGGATATTATTGTCAAGATGCAGGTTGCATCTGATGCTAGAGATTAATCTAAAGATGGATTAGAAAAAATAAATTCGGCCTTAATATTTGTTTTGCACTTAATAGCGTGTGGAAAGAAACGCCATGTGAACTGACAGAAGAGGGGAAGAAACTCGCTGAAAATTATAGCCCAACAATTGTTCAGTTACGTGAGAAATTGGGTGTAGATCCTTCAAATGGAAATAACGCATTTTTCTTGATGGGGGCTACAATGTATTTGTTAGAGGGGCGTTTGGTAGCAGGAGAACGAGCAAGCGTTTCTTTTGTGATATGTCGTTAATTTTATAGGTAATAGAAATACTATTTTATTCTTTTTAATAAACTTTTTATGTGTTTTATAAAGTAATTTGTTTTATATTATTTAAAATACGTAACTTTTTAAATCAGGTGAGAGATTTTGTTTATAAAGCATGTCTTATATATTATAATGCCGCTGTAATCAATAAAGGAGGTTAAAATGAATTTAGATGAATATGATTACAGTTATAAATCTGAAAAAAAATACGATTACCCTATTAACGGGGGACTTGTGGAACGCGTCTCTTGGCAGGAAAAACAAGAACGTCGTGCCTGGCATGAAAACTACCCGATAAACAGAGGTAAACTTGAACGTCTTGCCTGGGAACGTGCCCACGGTTGGGATAGATAAAAAGGAAGGGATTTTTATCCCTTCCTGATTTTTTATGGGTAAATTAAAGTGGAAGAAATAATAACTTGACATAAATACGTTCATATGTTAAACACTGATGGAGTGGTTGTGAAAGGAAATTTATGAAAAACAAACTCTCGACTTTATTGAACCCGATATCTTTGGCAAAATCTTCTGAACATCCTTTAAGAAACTCGAACGCATTGATTATTCTCTGTATATGTTGTCCTATAGTACATATTTGTCTTTGTATTTTCCTTTATATAAATTATGGACTTATTCCGTTTATTTTGTATGTTTTCATAAGTACTGCTATTTATCTAGTTATTGAGCATAAAAACAAGGACCTGAAGGATACTGTAAAAGAAATGATTAAGCAACGAAACAAACGACAAAATCCTGTTTTCTTTATGGATATGGATCAAGGATTTTCAGAAAAAACAGTGATTATATATTTATTCTTATTTTTCCTGATGAACTCAGCAATTCTTATCGTTTTAATGAATATAGATGGATTAAATGAAATTCTATTTATGTTAGCTTTTGCTTTGCCCAATATATTCTTACGTTTATTATTTAATAAATTTAAAAAAAAGAAGAGTTAAAAAATGAGCAAAATTTAGGATTTTCCAAAATCATACTTTATGTACATCAAAAAAGCCACTGATTAAACGGTGGCTTTTAAATTGGTGGGCGATTACGGATTCGAACCGCAGACCCTATGCGTGTAAAGCATATGCTCTAACCAGCTGAGCTAATCGCCCGAATATCCTTTATCATAACATTGTTTGATTTAAATGTCAACCAAAAACTATTTTTTAGGGGTAACTTCTTTGGTCAGGGCGTATTTCAACACATCCTGAGCCTTGGATAAAGGAATGATTTTCAAACCTTCTTTGACGTTATCGGGAATTTCTTCCAAATCCTTTTCGTTTTCAGACGGAATCAAAACTGTTTTTATGCCGGCACGCAAAGCCGCCAATAATTTTTCTTTCAATCCGCCAATGGGCAAAATACGGCCACGCAAAGTGATTTCGCCTGTCATCGCCACATCTTTACGCACAGGGATACCCGTTAAAGCCGAAACCAGCGAAGTCATCATGGCGATACCGGCACTGGGGCCATCTTTTGGGGTTGCCCCTTCGGGGACATGGATATGCACATCTTTTGATTCAAATACATCATCCGCAATACCAAAATCGGATGCATGGGCCCGCACAAAAGAATGGGCCGCCTGAATGGATTCTTTCATCACATCCCCCAATTGTCCGGTCAGGGTATGTTTGCCTTTACCGGGCATTGTCAATGCTTCAATGGATAAGATATCACCGCCGACTTCCGTCCACGCCAAACCGGTTGTAATGCCCACCTGATCCGTTTTTTCGGCAATGCCATAGGAATACTTTTGAACACCTGCGTATTGTTTTAAATTCGTTTGGGTCAATTCAACACATTCGTTATCCTTTGTCAGCAATTCTTTCACCACTTTTCGGGCGATTGAGGCAATTTCCCGTTCCAACTGACGCACGCCCGATTCACGTGTATAATGGCGAATCAATTGCAATAAAGCAGCATCCGTAAAGGTTAATTCTTTTTCATCTAAGCCGGCTAATTTCAATTGTTTGGGAATCAAATGACGACGGGCGATTTGTTGTTTTTCTTCTTCTGTATAACCCGACAAATTGATGATTTCCATTCTGTCCAATAACGGACGGGGCATATTTAATGAATTGGCCGTGGCGATAAACATAATATGCGATAAATCATAATCCACTTCCAAATAATGATCGTTAAAGGTACTGTTTTGTTCGGGGTCCAAAACCTCCAACAAAGCCGAAGCCGGATCGCCCCGATAATCAGCCCCTAACTTATCCACTTCATCCAACAAAAACAGCGGATTGATATTGCCGGCTTTTTTCATGGATTGAACAATTTTGCCCGGCATAGCACCGATATAGGTACGTCGGTGTCCACGAATTTCGGCTTCATCACGCATACCGCCCAAACTGGCCCGCACAAAGGTACGACCTGTGGCACGGGCAATGGATTGACCCAAGCTGGTCTTACCCACACCCGGGGGACCCACCAAACACAAAATAGAACCTTTCACACAGTTGGTGCGTTTTTGAACGGCCAAAAATTCCAAAATACGTTCTTTGACTTTTTTCAAACCATAGTGGTCTTCATCCAAAATCTTTTTGGCACTTTCCAAATCAAAATCTAAATTCTTTTTTTCTTTCCACGGTAAATTTATCAGCCAATCCACATAGTTGCGAATTATACCGGCTTCGGCCGACATCGGCCCCATCATACGCAAACGTCTTAATTCCGTTTGGGCTTTTTCGGTGGCCTCTTTGGTCATATTGGCTTTTTTGATTTTGGCTTCTAATTCGGCAATTTCAGAACCGTCTTCGGCACTGTCGCCCAATTCTTTTTGAATGGCCTTCATTTGTTCATTCAAATAATATTCACGTTGGGATTTTTCCATTTGCTTTTTAACACGACGGCGAATTTTTCGTTCCACCTGCATAACATCCAATTCTTTTTCCATAACGGCAAACAATTCTTCCATCCGTTTTTGCAAAGAAGTGGTTTCCAATAATTTTTGGCGTTCTTCGGCTTTAATCACAATATGTGACGCAATAATATTGGTCAGCTTTTGCGGATCTTTAATACCAGCCACGGCCAATAAAGCCTCAGGCCCCACATGATTGGATAATTGTCCATACATTTCAAATTGTTCGGTGACAGAACGGGTCAATGTTTCCAGCTTGGTGGCATCGGATTCTTTATCGGGCATCAAAGTGGCGTGTGCTTCAAAAAACACATCGCTTCTGGTCCAATCCAAAACCTTAGCGCGTTCCGTTCCTTCGGCCAAAATTTTGATTGTGCCGTCGGGCAACTTTAACATTTGCAACACATTGGCCAAGGTTCCGACCGTATATAAATCCCCCGTATAGGGTGTATCCGTTTGACCGTCAATTTGGGTTAAAACCAAAATCTGTTTGCCGTTTTCCATGGCATTTTCCAAGGCGGCGATAGATTTATCCCGACTGATAAACAAAGGAATCACCACATGCGGAAACAAAACCATATCACGCAAAGCCAATACCGGATAAATACCATCTTTATTTTCTGTCATCAACAACTCCTTAGAATTTTATTTAAAATAAATATGTATGCATTTGGTTAAAAAGTCAATATCCAAAGGCATAATTATATTTGTTTGACGTAAATAAAAGCGTCTTTTTTGCCGTTTTGATAGTATCCTTTACGACAATAAACTTTTAAAAAGCCCACTTTTTCATACAGGTTTATAGCAGGAATGTTATCTTCGGCCACATCCAAAAAGATTTTTGAAACACGTTTTTCTTGGGCGTAATCAAACATTTTTTGCAATAATTGTCCGCCCAAGCCTTTTTGGCGACATTCGGGCAAAACACCAAAAGTCAAGATTTCCATTTCATCGGCCACGTGCGAACACATCAACAAAGCACTTTCATTCATCCACAACAACGTGGTGGGCAAAGCCAATAAATCGGCAAACTCTTTTTCCGACCAAAAATGATCAAAACACCGACGGTGTATTTGATGGGCCGGTTCGGCATATAAAGTCCCTTTACACAGTGACATCGGCCTGCCTTAAATAAAGTGGAGTTGCCGGCAAGGGATTATCGGTTGTATTTTGGGCAATTTGTCCCACACAAACCGCCAAAGCCAACGGTTGAGTTAATGTTTTTAAACCCGCTTCAACAAAAACATGAGGAACATCACTGACAACAGGTGTTTTGGAATCTTTTAACTGTTCCATTGTTTCAATGTGAGGCTCATCCAATGCCTGACCTTTTTCATCAAAATGTTGCACAAAAAAATCATCCCTCTTGGAATCCAAGGCCACCGTTACAGGTTGGTTTAAATGATGGGCAAAAGCTTTTAAATTCGTCACCCCGCAAACCGGCACATTCAACGCCAAACCAAAGGCCCGTGCCGTGGATATAGCGATACGAACGCCCGTAAAAGAGCCAGGCCCCACCGCAACGGCAATCCGATCAATCGACTTTACATCTAAATCGGCCTGTTTTAACAATTCCTGAATTAACGGAATCAAGGCTTCCCCCTGTCCCCGCAACATTTGGCGTTCAATAAAAAAAGTATACGAATCATTTAACAACGCCACCGATAAAGTATTTGATGATGTATCAATTGCCAATAAAACCATTCAAGCTCCTTTTATACTATTTTAACCGTTTTTTGAAAAAAAATCAAGTCGGGCTTTGATATAAAAAACCCCTCGGTCAACCGAGGGGATGCAGAGTTAAGCGAATTAAAAAAAGGGGGAGGTACCGCTCAACCCGCGCAGATGTTCGCTTGATAGGGAGACTAAATGACACAAACACCTGATTCCGCTTGTACGGAATGATGCCATTATATCAGATAATTAAATTTTTGTCAAGTGTTTTTTTATTATTTTTTCAAAAGCTCTAAAATAATACTTGATTTTTTTGGTAAAACACGATAGAATAATTTCAATCGGGGCGTAGCTCAGCCTGGTAGAGTACTTGCTTTGGGAGCAAGGTGTCGCATGTTCGAATCATGTCGCCCCGACCAATTGTAAAAGAACCGCCGTTTGGCGGTTTTTTTTTATAATTAAGTCAGGCGGTGTGATTGGGACATGCGACAAAAGCATGTTCGGACGGAGGGATAGGCGGACGAAAGAACGCCGAAAAAATCCCGACGTAATGTCGAGCTTTAGCAAGACAGCCCCTTGGGGTAAGGAGCGATAGCGACGCATAATCATGTCGCCCCGACCAACGGAAAAGACGGACTTGTTCCGTCTTTTTTTATGGGTCAGGTGGTATGATGAGAACAGGCGAGGAAGCATGTTCGGGCCGTAGTGTAACGCAGGTAATGTCGAGCTTTAGCGAGACAGCCCGCGGGGTGAGCGAAGCGAATAAATCCCGCTCCTAAAAAAGTCATTTTTGCAAATTTACGAACTCTTGAACCAAAAAATCCTTATTTTTCAATACCCGTCCTTTGGGAACCTCAAACTACCATCCCAGAAATTTGTATTGCTTTTAAGTTTTTTCTATGTTAAATTTATTGTGTATTTTAAAAAAAGGAAGATATCATGATAAACGAAAATACTAGTAAATTTGAGAGCGTAATAGCTAATATTTTACGGGTACTTATATTTCCGATAGATGTTCCTTTGTTACTTCTTTTACCTGTCTCGCTTATAGGGCTGCTTTTATCATTTACACTTCCTGTGTACCTTCTTTTTATTCATTTTGGAGTAAGTTCAATAATTTTTACATTTTTATTTATACTATTATATTTTCTTTTTAAAACAATTATTAAATTAAAATTATCTAAACTGATGTTGTGTTTTTTAATACTAGGTATATTAGGTATAATGGGAAATTTGACAGTAATACAAAGAATCATAGGAGAAGATAATTATCTATCTGGTCTTTCTTTCCTATCTTATTTGTTAGGAATAGTATATGCCAAGCTTAACTATGAGCTTTCTAATTTTATAAAAAATAAAAAATATAGGTGTATTCTTTCTGCCCTTTTAGGTATGTCAACTTCTGGATTCCTTTTGTTTTGCATAATTGTTAGTACATGGTATTAGCTCGTAATTTGCACATTCATTCCGACCAACACAAAAACCGCCTTTTAAGGCGGTTTTATCGTTGAGCTGTTTTCAGGCGGTTTGACTTGGCGGAAATAAAGAATAATGATTCTCTAACAATTATCTTTCAGGGGCCGATAAGCGTGTAAGATTATTTGCCAAGTTATTTTGAAGTATTTGTTCTTTTCCTGCCTGACTTTGTGTGGCCAAAATATTATTTATTTTTTGCGGTGCATTTTGTGTCCGTATTTGTGCAACTTGGCTACGCAAAGATTGAACATCCAACACCATACTTTGAAGATGTCTCAACAAATCATTCATTGAAAAAGGATTGTCTTTTTTAGGGGTATTTGTTTGTAAATCCATTTTTGTTTTTTTCAAATAACCTTGCTGATCAAATTTTTCATCTTTAGCTGGATAATTCTGATTAGATACTTCTTGCCCTTCATGATTGTATTGAATAACATAAGAGCCGTTTGTGGTATATTTTTCCCATTGGCGCATTTTACCATCAATCATAATACATTTTGTTTCACTTTTATCCGATTGTTCCGTTTCATGAATAATCGTTTGGCCGTCTTTTTGAAAGCGTTCACAAATAACATTTCCCAACTGTATTGTTTCCAATGCGCCGTTTTTACAAACACAACGATGATTATCATAAATTTGATCTGTTATTTTTAAAATATCCCTATCTAAGCCCATACTATCACACAGGTAATTCATATGATTTGATTGTCTTTGGCGTAAATTATTTCCTGTTGAAAATTGGCGTCGTGCCGTATATCGCAAACTTTGATTTATTAAAAATTTTTTCCAATTGCTAAATTCTTCTTTTAACTCTGAATCTTTGCCTTTGTAATCTTTTCCACCCGTTAAATAAAGTCGTGCCATTTGCGTTCGGGCGTTTTTTTCCGATTCTTCATCATCCATCCCCGAATCCAAACAAGTTTGTTTAAAAGATTGAAATAATAATGCCCGTGGCGAATCAAGCCCTACACTGGATTCGTAAAGTATATTTGTCATACGGGCACCTAACTCCTGCATTAAATTTTTCTTTGCGCCATCTTCCAATGATAGGCAAACATTTCCGTCTGGGTGATAATGCTGAATAACATGACGCATTTCATGTGCCAAAGTAGAAGTCGCCAAATGTTTTATAGAACTGATTTGTTTTGGATTATTTGTTCGTTCAATACTCTTGCTAAAACGGGATGACAATACGATTGTGCGGGGATTTTTTACATCAACATATCCATAGCCATCTGTTTTGTCTTCTTTTAAAATAATTTTACCGTGCTTTTCGGCAATCTTTTTTGCCTCCACCAATAATTCCTGCCCCACTTTTGTATCCAACAAAAGCTTTATTCTTTCATAGGCTGAAATTTTTTCCTGTAATGATTTTGCCTGAATTTCAAAAGGAAGATGAATCAAAGCCTCATCAATTTCCCGCTCTGAGTTCTGAAGATGCTTTAATAAATCATTCATTGAAAAAGGATTGTCTTTTTGAATCTTGTTACTTTTATTACTAATTCTTGCAATGGCTTCTTGAAGTGCATCGTGACCTGAACAATTAATGTCTGGTTTATGGCCTTTACCTTCAATAAATCCGTCATCAAAATCGTAAAACACATTGCCCATTTGAAGAGCACCACCACAGGGAAGTGCAATTCTGTTTACTTCACCATATTGGCAACATCCTTTTGTACTTTCCCCAATAAATTGAGTTCCTTCATATTGTTTAAAAAGCGGATAAACAAATTCAGCTGCCGATCCCGTTTCTTTATCCGTTAAAACAAAAACGCTTTGTTTACCATGATACTGTTTTGGAGTTCTTTTTTCTTGTGTATAAGGGGTATAATAAAATTGGTTTCTTAGGGTTGCTTCTTCGGTTTTTCGTGCTTGAGCTTCAACACAACTTGGAAGTTCTTCTTTAGAATCGCAAATTGTTTTGGCTATTTGCCTTAAATAATCAGGAACACCACCACCATTACCACGTACATCCAAAATAATATTATCCCAATTTTCCATATTATTTTTTAAAGTTTTAATAATTTCTGAAAAAGCATGCCTTTGCGATTCTTCATTCGGTGTCCCCTGTTGAATCATACATGTACTAAGACCAATAACGCCGGTCTTTTTCCCATTTATTATCCGTTCAGCAATCACAAGTGGACCTGTTTGTAAATTAAAAACGCGAGTATATCTATCTTCCTTTCTAAAATCTGGCGAAAAAGCCAAATTTTTTCCAACTGTTCCTTTGGGTTCCGGACGATATTTTAATTTTGTTTTTTGATCAACGGGTTGGTAATAATGAATATCACCATTTGATTTTTGTTTCGTGGCAAAAACTTCTAAATGATTATCTTTCAACGGGCCGGCTATTTTATAAAGTTCCGCCAAAAGGTTATCACCCTTTAAACGTTTAGTTTCATCCATGGAAAATTGCTGGTTATAAAGGTTTTCAATTGATTGTTTAAAGTGGTCTTTGTCTTTTTTTAAATCAGGGTCTTTATCCCACTTTCCCCATCCAGGGTGCATTTGTGAAATTGCCCTTGCAAAATAGGAAATATTTTTTAACGTATCCATATCTGCTTTTTTTTGCAAGGCATCCACGGAAATTTCTTTTTCAATACCCCGCATCCATGTATTTATTTTTTCAGAAGGATACAAATTTTTTAATTGTTCATACTGGCCACGCAAAAGAACTTCTTTAAATTCTCTTAGACTAATTCCTCTTATAATTTTATCAAAATTCATATTGTCCTCTTTTTAATGGTATAAAAAAGTCTAATTTAAATATCTTTTATAGTCAACAAAAAATTATGCCTGTTTGATTTCGGCAATACCAAAAAACTGTTGTAAAGAGTACTGTTTATCAGAAAAAAAGCTGTTTGAGATTGTTTGGATGTTTCTAACGGACAATTGGGTTTACTTTGGATTCTTATGAATAAGCTGAATCAGATTCGATAAATTGATTCATTTTGAAGATGTCTGACAATTTTTATAAATGCTAAAAAAAAGCCCCGATAAACAGGGCTTTATTAATAAGCTAAAATTTTTTATTGTTATTCAACAATAAAAATAGTGCCTTTTACACCGACAACCTTGGCTCGTTTTCCTTTTGCAATAGGATGTTTGGATTTTGCCAACCAAACTGTATCACCTACGGCAATTTTTCCGCTGCCGTCATCAATGGCTTCTATAACCTTAAAGGATTGGCCGATATATTTTTGGGCCCCCACTTGATTTTGCTGACTGACTTCTTTGTTTGCGCCAAAAATTCTTTTATAAACAAAGAATCCAAAAAAAACGCTGATAGCAGAACAAAAGGCAAAAACAGCTAATTGACCATTAATGGTTAGTGGAATAAATGCCATAACGAGGCCAGTTAAAACACCACCAAAGCCGAACCACATAATAAACGTACCAGGAATAAGTAATTCCAAAATCATCAAAACTAAACCAAAGGTCAGCCATTCCCAACAGCCCCAGTTTTGAAGAAAAGAAAATAAACTCATCATTTTTTTATCCTTTTTTGCTTGGTTTTGTTTCGCTGTTTTTATCGCTAATCAAAGTTTTTGTTACTTCAGCAATGCCGGCCAAAGAACTGGCTAATTGAGATGTTTCAAAAGGCAACATCAACAGTTTTTGGTTTGGTGCTTTTACAATATCTTTCAGGGCTTCCACATAGGCTTGACCTAAGAAATAATTCAAAGATTTTTCATTACCCTTGGCAATGGCTTCAGACACCAATTTTGTGGCTTTTGCTTCGGCTTCGGCAGCTCGTTCACGTGCTTCTGCATGGCGGAAGGCGACTTCTTTTTCCCCTTCGGCAGCCAATACGGCGGCTTGTTTTTCACCTTCAGCCTTTAAAATAGCGGCTTGTTTTAAACCTTCGGCATCCAATACGTTTGCGCGTTTTTCACGTTCGGCTTTCATTTGGCGTGCCATAGCATCAATCAAATCACGGGGTGGTGAGATATCTTTGATTTCCACACGTGTGATTTTTGTTCCCCAGGGAACCGTTGCTTCATCAACTACTGCCAACAAACGTTGATTAATAATATCACGTTGGCTTAATAATTCATCGATTTCCATAGAACCAATAACTGTTCTGACGTTTGTCATAACCAGGTTTAACAAACCGGAATACAAATCATGAATTTGATATGAAGCGGCATAGGCATCTTGAATTTCAAAAAAGACGACACCATCTACACGCACCATGGCGTTATCTTTGGTGATCACATCTTGTGAGGGGATGTCTAGCACCTGTTCCATCATATTGACGCGTTCTCCAATGCGTTCGGCAATGGGGATTAAACCATGAATGCCTGGACGTAAGATTTTTGAAAACTTACCAAAGGTTTCTACTGTATATTCATATCCTTGCGGAACGATCTTTAAGCAAGATACGATACACAAGAAAATAACAGCAACCAAAGCAATTAAAAATATTTCCATTTTTTTCTCCTTTCGTTAAAATGAAACAAAATCAGTTTACCATTTTAAAAACCATTGTCAAGTTTTTAATTTTTGAAATGAAACAAGCATAAATTTTTGGGATAAGCAAAGGGGAATAAGTTAGCTTTTTTATCTTGTAAAAACAGGTTCCCTTTTTGTGGGATTGTTTGTGCTGAACGATTTGTTTTTTTGATAACATATATATAAAATCTTGACAAAAATATAATATAATGTTATAATTTTCCCTATATTTTTTTACAGGAGGTGTTTTATGTCACAAACAGATGAACCGGAAAAAATCGAGTCTGAAGATAAAAAGGAAACATCTTTTGATGATGAACAAAAAGAATATCAGTCAAACAAGGATATTCCAATAAATTTTTCTGTTGAACCATTGGATTTTGATAAAACACCACAACGGAATAAAGAATTACATCGGTTTGAACAGATTTTGAATGCACCGATTTACAATATCCCGATGTTGGTTGTTGAAAAACACGAAGATGTTTTACCGCTTTTAAGTTTATATGCCAACGAAAAAAATACGGGCTTTTTATCTGTTACACCATCTGTTTTTGATATGGATTATATGAATTTCAGGGATTCCCATGATGTTGAAAAAAAGATGAATAAAGTCGGTACTATTTTGGAATATGGTGATTTAAATGGTGAAATCCCAGTTTATTGCGATTTATTGGATTATATGGAACATGAACTTTGGAAGCCGTTTGTTGAAAATTTCTTAAAATCAGAACGCCCTTTTGTTATTGTTGCCAGAAAGGAAGAAGCATCCGAATTAAAAGAAGAAATAGAGAAGGATTTTGAGATTTCAGGCGGTTTGGAAAAACCTGCTGAACCTCATATTCCGCAAGGCTTGGCAAAGGTATCTGAGCTGGAAATTTCATCATTAACAAATGAAGAAAAAAAGGTTTATCTGACGCATTATTTTAATTTTATTTTTATTGATAATAATTTGCATTGCTCGGATAAAAATCGTGACTATTTAATTCGTGAGGCAATCAAACGGACATCGGATAAAAGAGAGTTATTTGATGTTTTTCGTACGATTGATCATTTGGTTGTTTTGGCCAAACAAAACGGACAAACAATGGTCTCTCGTAAATTGGTGAATCAGGCCTTGAATGAAAGAATGCCGCTCCATAATAGGACAAAGTTTTTGATGGATATGGATAAACGATTGAAAAAGCAAATTTTTGGTCAAGATGAAGCCATTGATAAGGCGTATGAAACAATTTTATCCACTTTAGATGATGAAAAACGTGAAAAACCGTCTGTTTTGGCCTTTTTTGGTCCGTCAGGTGTTGGTAAAACGGCTTTGGCCGAAGAAATATCTTTGGCGATGACAGGAAAAAAAGTTGTTAAAATTAATATGGCCGAATATGCTGAATCCTATAAGGCATCTATTTTGACCGGTTCGGCCAAAGGTTATGTGGATTCGGATGAAGACGGATTGTTGGCCAAAGCGATTAAGGAAAATCCAAATGCTGTTATTTTATTGGATGAATTTGAAAAGGCACATCCCAAGGTTCAACACTTATTTTTGGGGATTTTTGATAAAGGTTCTTTGTTTGATAATCATGCGGGGCAGATTGATATGTCAAAAGCCACGATTATTTTAACGTCTAATGCTGGGGTACGTCCGGAGCAAAGTTTGGGATTTGGTGGCACAATAACACCTAATTATGTGGCGGATGAAAATGCAATTAAGTATGCTTTTCCGCCTGAGTTATTGGGACGTTTGGATGCGAAAATTTTGTTTAATCCTTTAAATGAATCTGCGTTGGAAAAAATTATTGATAAATATATGATGAAAATAAATCCTCGTTTTGAAAAATTGGGGGTTCAGGTGGCTCTTTCACGAAAAGCCAAAGAGGAATTATTGGCCGAAGGGAAAAATCCAATGTATGGTGCCAGGCCTATTTTATCTTTAATTCGTCAAAAGGTAAAGTTACCGATTGAAGTTGGTGTTTTAAAGAAAAAAATAAAAAAGGGCAATAAAGTTTTGGTGACTTCTTTACAAAAAGATAATTTAAAGGTGTTGCCAAAACAAGTTAAAAAGGTTTGCTTGAAACCATCAAAGGAATTATAAAAAAGGGACTAAGACATGTTTGATGAATATAGTGAGTTTTATTTTGCACAAGAAGATCATGGCAATTTTTTACATATTTATGTTCCTGGTAAATTACCGATGGCCAGAGGCGTAAAGCAAATAAAATGGACTGGAAATTTTGAAAAGCCTTCAAAAGAAAATTATAAAAAAGAGGCAATAATTTTACGTAAAAATCTTAAAAAAAACGGATTTTTAAAAGATTTACCGCAACGTCAATTGCCCGGATATAATTCATATTATCCGTATGATGTTTCCCCAATGGGAATTTGGGAAATTACACCCGACTTAAGGGATTTGATATATGTGCGAAATGATGTTGCCTATAAAATGAGACATACTTTGTGGTTTCCGTTGTTGAGAAAATTACAGGAAAAGATTGGTCAATATGATTATATCCAATTGACTTTGCCCAAATTACCAAAATTGATGTTGGAAGAACATTTAAACGAATGGTATAAAAACAATACTCTTGAAGCTGGTTTTATCAAACGTTTGGAAAAATTATCACAAAAAACCATGATTGATATTATGGAAGATGATAACAGCATAAGAATCAGACCGGTCAATCATCCTTTTGTGAATCAACCCGCATGCCGTATAGAATATTCACAAAATCAGGAAAAATCGCGGGAAAATTTACCTTATCAAGATATGTTAAAACTAAAACAACAGGTTGCGGAACGTGATGTTTATTTGTTAAAAGGTTTGACCGATTCAGAACGCAAAAAAATGGCGCATGCCTCTTTATCTGATATGGAACAAGATTCAACACACCAATTGCATTGGATTCATTGGCCCTCTTTAAATGGGGGTATGAACAAAGATAATGCCATTATTGTTACATCAAATATAAAACAGATGTATCAATTTGCGGTACAAACACCTTTGGAATCATTTTTAAAATCCCATGGTTCGGATTTGGCAAAAAAAGGTAAACCTGTTTTTGTTGAGTTGCCGATTCCATATAATGGTTATCGTTCAGCGCCGATAAAGAAAATAAAAACAAAACATCAAAATCGTTCAGAATTAAAGCAAAAATTGCAAAAAGCGCTTGAAACGGACAGATAAAAAAATCCCCGACCAATTCGGTCGGGGATGGCTTTTTATTTAAAAGAATATAAGATATAAATTGACAAGAATTGAATTATTTGCTATTATCTTAAGTGTGAAAAGGAGTTTAAAATGGAAACACGAGTAGCGATTATTGCAATTATAGTTAAGAATCGTGAAACCGTATCTCAATTAAATGAGATTTTACACACATATGGTGATTATATAATCGGTCGTATGGGAATTCCTTATTCACAAAAAAAAGTCAGCATTATGAGTGTGGCTGTTGACGCGCCTCAAAATATTATTTCTGCTCTTTCCGGCAAGATAGGAGCTTTATCAGGAGTTAGTGTCAAAACAGCATACGCTGATGCTTAAATTTTAACAACTGATGGGGAAGAGTTATCTGACCCAAAAGAAAGGATATAATATGTATAACCCTAGATCACCCAAAGCGGTGGATTTTATTGATAATCAAGAAGTTTTAGATACACTTGATTATGCCGAAAAAAATAAAACAAACAAAGAACTTATCAATCAGATTTTAGATAAAGCAAAGCAGTTGAGGGGATTGAATCATCGGGAAGCTTCTGTTATGCTTGCTTGTGAAATCCCTGAGGTAAATGCCGAAATTTTTCGTTTAGCTGAACAAATAAAAAAAGATTTTTATGGTAACAGAATAGTCTTATTTGCTCCGCTTTATTTATCAAATTATTGTGTCAATGGATGTGTTTATTGTCCTTATCATTTAAAAAATAAACATATGCCACGTATAAAACTGACGCAAGAACAAATTCGTCAGGAAGTTATTGCCTTGCAAGATATGGGACATAAACGTTTGGCGATTGAAACTGGTGAAGATCCTGTGAATAATCCGATAGAGTATGTGTTAGATAGTATTAAAACCATTTATTCCATTAAGCATAAAAATGGTTCTATTCGTCGGGTTAATGTCAATATTGCGGCAACAACTGTTGAAAATTACAGGAAATTAAAAGATGCAGGTATCGGAACTTATATTTTATTCCAAGAAACCTATAATCGTGAATCCTATGAAAAACTTCATCCAACAGGACCAAAGCATGATTATGCATGGCACACTGAGGCTATGGACAGAGCGATGCAGGGGGGAATAGATGATGTTGGTTTGGGGGTTTTATTTGGATTGGAATCGTATCGTTATGAATTTGCAGCACTTTTAATGCATGCTGAACATTTGGAGGCTTGTTTTGGTGTTGGTCCACATACCATTTCTTTTCCACGCATCAAAAAAGCCGATGATATAGATCCGAAAGCTTTTGATAACGGAATAGACGATGATATTTTTGCAAAAATAATCGCTTGTGTCCGAATTTCAACACCTTATACAGGAATGATTATTTCAACTCGAGAAAGTCAGTCATGTCGTGAGCGGGTTATTCGTTATGGTATTTCTCAAATTTCTGGTGCATCTCGTACTTCTGTTGGTGGGTATACACAACCTCAGCGTTCTCATGATTCGGAACAATTTGATGTATCCGACCAACGAACGTTGGATGAGGT
The DNA here is from genome assembly GCA_045631185.1 of Alphaproteobacteria bacterium. Classification (GTDB taxonomy): domain Bacteria; phylum Pseudomonadota; class Alphaproteobacteria; order CAAHEQ01; family UBA3637; genus UBA3637. The sequence continues at coordinate 171,138 of JAZQUH010000039.1, forward strand.
TGTACATTGGTTGTTACAGATGGGGTATATTCCCAGTTTTTGTACTGCCTGTTATCGAGCAGGCAGAACAGGTGATCGTTTTATGTCTCTGTGTAAAAGTCGTCAAATTTTAAATTGTTGTCATCCGAATGCTTTGATGACATTAAAGGAATTTTTATTAGATTATGCTAGTTTTGAAACGCAAATGATTGGTGAAAAAGTTATTCAGGAACAGTTGGAGAATATCACTAACGAAGCTGTTAAAAATATCACTATGCGTAATTTGGCCAAAATAGATTCTGGCGAAAGAGATTTTCATTTTTAAAATAAAAAAGGATATTGATGAATTGTTTATCATTAAATGAAACCCCTAAAGGTTTATGTCCTGTCATTTCCTTTATCGGTTGTTGTAATGTGGGTAAATCTTCTTTGTTAAATGCTTTGACAAAAGAAGAAGTTTCAATTGTGTCTGAAATTAAAGGAACAACGACGGATGTTGTCCAAAAAAGGCATGAGTTAATTCCTGTGGGACCGGTTATATTTTATGATACAGCAGGTTTGGATGATACAAGTGATTTAGGGGAAAAACGCATACATGCGACAATGAAGGTTTTGGAAAAATCAGATTTAGTTGTTTTAATTTGTGCCGAAAAAGGAATTACAAAAACAGATAGTTTAATGATTAAAAAACTTAGATTAAACAGAAAAAAATTTGTTATTATCTTTAATAAGGATGATTGTGTTGTCCCACAAAAAAAAGATTTATCATTCTGTGAAGAACACCAAATTCCTTTTATAAAAACGAATGTTAAAAAGGATATTTCTTTCCTATATCATTTTTTGGCGGGTCAGATAGATTCGGAAGATATGGATTTATTTGGAAAATTTTTAAAAAAAGAAGATATTGTAATATTGGTTACACCTATAGATAAATCAGCCCCTAAAGGCCGCTTAATTTTACCTCAGGTTCAAACAATACGTGAAATTTTAAATAAACATGCCATAACAATAACAGCTCAACCGTCGGAATTAGTATCAACTTTAAACTGTTTAATCAGGAAACCCCGTTTAATTATATCTGATTCTCAAGTTGTAAAACAAGTTTCTCAACTTATTTCTTGTGATATTTCTTTAACAACGTTTTCGGTTCTAATGGCAAAATTAAAAGGAGATATATCTGTTTTTAAAAAAAGTTTATCTGTTTTAAATCACTTAAATGATGGTGATAAAATTTTAATTTGTGAATCTTGTTCCCATAAAATTTGTTCAGACGATATTGCACATGTAAAAATACCAAATGCAATTAGAACTTATAGCAAACATGATATCATTTTTGATTATACACATGGGGGTGATTTTCCTGAAAGTTTATCTGGGTATAAATTAGTTGTCCATTGTGGCGCCTGTATGTTTAATAAAACGCAAATGATGGCACGTATACAACAATGTTTAAGGGAAAATGTTCCCATTACAAATTTTGGGCTTCTTATGGCCAAACTTAATAACATTCATTTGGCGGATATTTCATGACGTTGACAGAAGAAGAAATCGTATCTTTGTTAGTTGATTCAAAAAATCAACATCAATTATTCAAAAAGGCAGATCAAGTCAGACAGGAAAATGTTGGTAATTCTGTTTTATTAAGAGGATTAATAGAATTTTCAAATAGTTGTAAAAATAACTGTTTGTATTGTGGCTTGAGAAAAGATAATATTCAACTCAAACGTTATAACCTTTCACAAGAGGATGTATTATGTTTGGTAAAAAATGCTGTTCAATTAGGCTTAAAAACAATAGTTTTTCAATCCGGGGAAAATTTTGTATATTCATGTGATAAATTATGCCGAATAATTGAGCAAACAAAAAAATTTGGTGTTGCGGTTACATTAAGTATTGGCGAAAAAAGTTATCAGGAATATAAAGCGTTTCGAGATAGTGGTGCAGATCGGTATTTAATGCGTATAGAAACGACAGATCAAAAAGTATATCATGATTTAAACCCGGGTATGAGTTGGCAGCATCGTTATGAATGTTTACAAATGATTAAAGAACTTGGATATGAGTTGGGTTCAGGAATAATGGTTGGTTTACCCAGGCAAACATTAAAATCAATAGCACGTGATTTGTTGTTTTTGAAAAAGTTGAAAATTGATATGGCAGGGATAGGACCATTTATTCCTCATCCTTGTACACCATTAAGTGATTGCAAGGCGGGAACATTGGATTTAGCTTTAAGGACGATGGCAATTATGCGCATTTTATTACCACATATCAATATACCTGCAACAACGGCAATGGAAAATATAAATAAAAATGGCCAAATAAAAGCATTGCAATCAGGGGCAAATGTTATCATGCTTAATGCAACTGATTCTTTACATCGTTCTTTATATGAAATTTATCCATCTGATAAATCCTACTATGATACCTTATCAGATAATTATTTTGATTTAAAATGGAAAATTTATGCTATAGGGCGAAAAATAGATGGTTGAAATAACAGATATAAAACAGTTGTTAGTTTTGTTTTGGATATATGAAAATCCCCGACCGTTTGGGCCGGGGATAGTTTATATTAAAAATTACGTTCCATCTTTTCCTCCTTAGATGAATAAAGTATAACATTTTTTATTTTATGTCAATAAAAAAATCCCCGACCGTTTTAGCCGGGGATAGTTTTTCAGTTTAATCTTGTTTACAGTAAATTGAATAACCACGCGGCGAATAAATCCCATAGGTAATACCTGTAATTAAACCTTGGATAAATGAGTAGTGGGTTTCAACACCGATAACCTCTTTTTTTCCACAAACATCTTTTGGGTTTATTTCCTTTGATTGACCTAATCCACCCAGAATAAAATGAGTTGTTCCTTCATAGGTTGGAACTGTTGGCATTCGGTCTGTTTTTATGGGAAATTGTTGTGTGCAACAACCGGCCAATAAAAACAATGAGCATAATAAAGTATATTTTTTCATGTTACTTCCTTTTTTTAAAAAATCGCCATGATGAGTGGCGGTTGGAAGTTAAACACTATCAATCAAATAGCGCCACATATTTGGCAAAGCCTTATTCTGTGGCCATCCAACCGCAAAAACGGTTGAATGTTTTACGTCAATTGACGAGATTGAGAGGTGTTTAATCCTCACAGTTGGAATCACCAAACTGCGATATTAGAATATATCTTTTTTATAAAAAATGCAATAAAAAAATCCCCGACCGTTTTGGCCGGGGATAGTTTTTTTTTAGAAATTACGTTCCATAGTTTCCCCCTTGGTTATTTCAACAACATTTTGAAGTCCACCACAACGGCACGGTCTTTTGTGACCAATACAGGGTTGCCGTCAATGGATGTGATTTCGGGAATTTCCAAAACCAACTTTTGAACTTTTGCCAATGTATCGGCCAACGGTCCGACGGCTTTTGGATCTTCGCCACGCACACCATTCAAGATGGTACCGACTTTTGTTTCCTTAATCATGGCATCAAAGTCATTGGCGGGCAAGATACGCATTGTTGTATCACGCATGACTTCGGTATAAATACCGCCTGTACCGAACACCAACACACGGCCGAAGTTCTTATCGGAATTGACGCCGATAATTGTTTCGGTGGCTTTGGTAATCATTTCTTGAATCAAGACGCTGGCACCTTTTAATTCAAACTTGGCGATTGTGGCTGTCAAAGCATCAAAGGCTTCGTTGAATTTTTCTTCGGAATCAATGTTCAAATAGATACCCTTCATTTCTGTTTTATGTAAGGCATCAGGGGCCGACAATTTCAACACGACAGGGAAGATATTTTTGGCAAAGGCCAAAGCTTCGGCTTTATCGGTAAAGTTACCGCATTTCGGATAATCAATACCATAATGATCCATAATCATGTTCATTGTGGATTGCGGTAAAGAGGCCAAACCTTCGGAAACGGCAGAAGCAACAGCGGCTTTAATATCGGCCGGCACTTCGCTTGTTTCAACTTTCACATCGGGCAATCCTTTGAATGCCATTTGGGCTTTCATCAAGCCGAGCAAACGGATACAGTCTGTCGGATAATCATAGGCCAAAATCTTGGCGTTTTTCAATAATTGAACGGCTTCACGCACACGGGAACCACCTATGAAAGAACAATAGATATTGACGTTTTTATATTGTTCGGCCATTTTGATAACAGCTTGGGCTGTTTCAACGGGTTCTGTGGACATTTGCGGTGTCAACAACACGATGATGTTTTTGTATTCACCGGATTCACACAACACACGCAAAGCATTTTCATAACGGTCTGCCTTGGCATCACCCACCACGTCAATGGGGTTACCGACGGAAGCTTCAGCGGTTAAAACGGCACGCAAAGCTTCAATTGTTTTTTCGGACGGTCTGGCCAAATCCAACTTGGCTTCTTCGCACAAATCAGAAGACAACACACCCACACCACCGGCGTTTGTTAAAATACCGACAGCACCGCCAAAGTCTGTGTGATTAACGTTTTGCAATAATTCCAAAGCACCAAATAATTCACGGGTTGTATAAACTTGGATAGCACCACTGCGTTGCAAAGCAATTTCCAACACACGATAGTTGGGGGCCAAAGAACCTGTATGGGACAAGCTGGCTGCTTGGGCTTTGCTGGATTTACCCGGTTCCATAATTACACACGGTTTTGTTTTGGAAACTTCTTTCAATACACGCAAAAATTCCTGACCTTTTTTCAATCCTTCCAAATAGAACACAAAAGCCTTGGTGTTTTCGTCATGTTGAATGAAGTCCAACAAGCTGGCTTCGTTCAAATCTGCTTTGTTACCCACGGAAATAAAGTGAGAAAAGCCAATGCCTTTTTCTTCGGCCCAATCCAAAATCGCACTGCAATAAGCACCGGATTGAGAAATAAAGGCCACATTACCCTTTAATGGGAAGCAAGGTGCAAAAGAAGCATTTAATTTATCAAAAGTGGAAATATGTCCCAAACAGTTCGGACCCAACACATTGATACCGGCATCCAAACATTTTTTGGCAATTGTCAATTCCAATTCTTTATTACCGACTTCACCAAAACCGGCGGTAATAATGCTGATGTTTTTGGCACCGTTGGCGATGGCATCATCCACGGCCGCTTCACAAAAACGGGCCGGCACCAACAATACAACCAAATCAACGGCTTCGGGAATATCACGCACGGAGGCAAAGCATTTTTTACCTTTTAATTCCTGACCGGCCAATTTGGGATTCACTCCGTATAAATTGCCTTCAAAACCGGCATCAATCAAGTTATTAAAAACGACCGCGCCCAATTTGGATTCATCGGCCGAAACACCAACAACCGCCACGGATTTCGGTGCAAAGAATGTATTTAAAGACATATTATTTTCCTTTCTTTTTTTATGTTAAAAACGATACCAAAACTGATGTGTTGGATTATAAGCTTTTATGTCCCAAAAGTCAAGGAAAAAGTTATCTCTTTCAGCGTTGATAATTCCTTGCTGTTTGACAAAAACGCAGCTTTGAATGCTTTATTGCCCGATAAGCTTGTTGAATTTTCTCAGATCGTTTTTTTAACTTCGTGTCTTTTTCGAATTAATTCGAATAAAATTTTATTTTTCCTCGGGTAAAACATCAATTTGTGTTAAACGGTTGCCGATTTTGTGCCGTACGGTATAAATCCAACCATTGATGTTAAATTGTTGTCCGACATGGGGAATCTGTTCGGCTTCATACATCACATAGCCCGCCAAAGTGACCGCTTTGTCATCGGGCAAATTCCAATGAAAGGCCCGATTTATATCCCGAATGGTGGCATTGCCGTTTAAACGATAAGCGCCATCGGGTAATAAATGCCATCTGAGTCCGCTTTGATTGGGCAAATCCGTTTCGTCATCAATATCGCCGACAATTTCTTCCAATAAATCTTCCAATGTCACCACGCCCTGAATATCACCATATTCATCCACCACGATGGCGAAATGTTCTTTGCGTTTACGAAAGGCGTTCAGCTGATCCAATAATGAAACGCTTTTTAATACAAACCAAGGCTTTGTGCAATAATTCAATACGTTGATCTGATTGTCTTTTTCCCAGGCGTTGGCCAATTGAATGGCTTTTTTGACATGTAAAACGCCCACGATATTATCCCTTTTTCCTTCCCACAGAGGAATTCGGCTGTATGGTGTGGATGGTAAAAATTTCAAAATTTCGGGAATAGGGGTTTGCACATTCAAACTGACCAAACGCCCCCGATCGGTTAAAATATCACCAATGGCAACTTCGTCCAAATCCAGAACACCCCTTAAAATACCACGTTCGGGCATGTTTTTATTGGACATGGATAAGCGACCACGTAATTCTTCCTTTAATAAATCGCTTTCCGAATCCGTATTCTTTTTGGGAAAAAGTTTTAAAACAACTTTGCTGACGGCATTTAAACATGCAACAACCGGTCCCAATATCCACACAATAAAATTTAACGGATAGGCCACCGCAAAGGCAAAAGGGATGGTTTGATTGATGGCGTATGTTTTGGGCAGGATTTCGGCAAAAATCAACACCATAAAGCTGACCCCGAATGTGGCCAATGCAACCCCTTTGACTGGGCCGAAAATATCAATCAACATGCTGGTGGACAGGGCAGTTAAAGCGATATTGACCAAGTTATTACCCAACAATAAAGTCCCCAATAATTTATCGGGCTTTTGTTTTAATTTTAATAAAATTTTGGCTTTTTTATCGCCTTTTTTGGCTCTTTCCGATAATAAAGGAGCAGATATAGCCGTTACGGCTGTTTCAACACCCGAAAAGAAAAAAGACATTGCCAACAAGATGAATAATTTAATCATGTTTTTCCTTTTTTGAAATAACGCCCCGTATCTCTAATTCTTTTAAAATACGTTTGACGGTAAAATAGGGTGGTTCATCAAACGATTCCACCATAATATCGGCTTCATTATATAACGGATAACATTCATTGACCAAGCGTTGAATGGTGGCTTGGTTATCGGCGGACGGCACCAACGGACGATGAGTTCTTCCTTGGGTACGCCCCGAAATAACATCAGCACCAGCCTTAATCCAAATGGATACGGATTTTTCTTTGGAAACCTTGCGGGTGTGGGCGGACAAAAAAGCACCGCCACCGCTGGATAAAACACAGGGTTTTCCGTTTAACAATCGTTCCATTACTTTTTCTTCACCTTTTCTGAATTCCTCTTCACCATAGCGGGCAAATAAGTCCGAAATGGTAAAGCCGGTCATTCGTTCAATTTCCTTATCGGAATCCACAAAGGGCAGGTGCAAACGTTTGGCGATCATTCGTCCCAAACTTGTTTTGCCGACCCCCATCATTCCGACCAATAATAAGATTTTTTCTTGTAATAATTCTTGACTCATGCTATAACTATAACACGTTTTTTAAAAAAAGTCCAGTTCAGGAGGAAAAAATGAAATTGCATGAAAAAAAATCCAATAAATTAAAATGGGTGATAGGCTTGATTTTATTGGGCGTTATCGTTCTTTTTGCCGTGTGTGATTTTATGCCAAAACAACAACAAATTGAAAAGCAAATTGTTCACAGCGTTTTATAATGACCCCTCAAATTGATGCTTTTTTGGAAATGATGCAGGCACAACGGGGAGCTTCCGTCAATACTTTATCGGCCTATCGGCGTGATATGTATTTGTTGGATGAATATCTGTTGTCGCATCATTCGGGTTTGTTAAAAGCCACCGAAGATGATTTAAAATCTTTTTTAAAGTTTTTAATGAATACGGGGGATTCGGTGCGCACTCGTGCCAGACGATTGTCCTGTATTCATGAATTTTATCGTTTTGCCTATTCGGAAGGGTGGATAAAGGTCAATCCGTCTGATTATTTACAAGGTCCGAAATTGCCCCAAACGTTACCCAAATACCTGACGGAAGATGAAATTTTTTTATTGATTCAGCAAGCCCGTGAAAACAATAAGCGCCTGTATGTATTGTTGGAGCTTTTATATGCCACCGGCATGCGTGTCAGCGAATTGGTTGGCTTGCCGTTGGGGGCTTTTGTGCCTGATGAACGGCATTTATTGATTTTGGGTAAAGGCGGGCGAGAACGAATCGTTCCGCTAAATGATTATGCAATTGATGCTTTGATTCAATGGAAACAAATACGTGAAAATGATTTGCCCTATAACCGCAAAAGCAAATGGTTGTTTCCTTCCAAAAGTTGCTTGGGGCATTTAACACGGGATACGTTTTTTAAAGAATTAAAAAAATTGGCTTTGCTTGTCGGATTGAATCCGGATAAGGTTTCGCCACATGTCTTTCGCCATTCTTTTGCCTCACATTTGGTGGCCCATGATGCGGATTTGCGTTCCGTTCAACAAATGTTGGGCCACTCGGATATATCCACAACACAAATTTATACGCACATTTTACCCGACAGATTAAAAAAGATTGTTGAAAAATCTCATCCTTTGTCGTATAATGGAGCGAGGAAAAAAAATGAAGATAGCGGATAAATACATTTTACGGCAACTGATTGTCGGCTTTTTATTGGTTTTAACCTGTATGACCATGCTGGTTTGGTTGACTCAATCGTTGCGTATGATTGATATGATTGTCACCAATGGCGTTTCTGTGGGTGTGTTTTTAAAAATGAGCCTTTTGGTTTTACCGCACTTTATGCAAATTTTAATGCCGTTAGCCTTGTTTGCGGTTGTTTTGTTTGTTTTTATTCGTATGCAATCGGACAAAGAATTGATGGTTTTAAAGGCGGTCGGGATGGGCCCTTATCAGTTGATGAGCCCTGTTTTGAAGATGGCCGGCGTATTGGTGATAATCGGTTATTTCCTTTCATTGTTCTTGGTGCCGTATTCCGAAAATCAGGTGCGTGAAATGAAATGGAAAGTGCGCAATAATTTATCGCATGTGATGTTACAGGAAGGCCAATTTAATACCTTTAAAAAAGGAATGATGATTTATATCCGTGAACGTATGCCCAATGGTGCGATTAAGGGGATTTTGGCCTATGAAATGAAAGACGGTAAAAAATCCACTTTGATTGCCGATGAAGGGACATTGTATCAATCCCCCGATGGGATAGAGGTTGTCTTTGGTCAAGGTGCCCGTCAAGAGTATAATCCCGAAACAAAACAATATTCTGTTTTAAAATTTGATAAATATACCGTTGCTTTGAATGATAAAAATCAATCGTCCGGTACACGCACACAAAAGGTCAAAGAATTGCCCTTTACACAATTATTGACAATGAAGCGGGATGAAGCGCCCAATGAATCCACATGGCGTAAATATAAGGTGGAAGCGTTCAAACGTTTAACCCAACCGCTTTACAGCATTATTTTTGCTTTGTTGGCGTTGGTGGGGGTTATAACGGGCTATTATAACCGTCGCGGACAACCCATTCGTGTGAATGCGGTTGTGGGTTCGGCTTTATTGATTCAAACATTGGCTTTGGCCTTTGAAAATATTGCGGGTAAAAATTTATGGGGTTTGCTGTTGATGACTTTGAATATCGTGCTTCCATTGTGGATAATGGTGGGTATCTTTAAAAAAGAAAGTGGTCCCAAAGTGCCCAAAAAATATAAATATATGCTTCGTTTTGTGTTTTTGTTCGGGCTTTTATTTTCCGTTCAATCTTATGCTTTTTCGGATATAGATACATCGGCCTTTAATAAAGATCAGCCCGTTGATTTTGAAGCCGATCATGTTTCCTATGATCAAAAGCAACAAACAATGACGGCTTCGGGCAATGTTGTATTGAAACAAAACGGTATTGTTTTTAATACGGATAAAATTTTGTATAATCAAAAATCCGATATGATTCATATCCCCGGTGAAGCCACAATGGTTTTGCCTGACGGTAATTCTTCGCTGGTGCGTGATATTCAAATTAAAGCCCATGGTGATGAAGTAAAAACAGGTAAAGGCAAGATGGATATGGCTGATGGAACGCACTTGTGGGCCAATCAAATTGTGCGTCAGGACGGTAAAGAAAATATCTTAAAGGATGCTTTTTATACACCATGTGAAATGTGTGAAAATTCTTCACCTTTGTGGCAAATTCATGCCAGCTCGATTGAACAGGATGAAGAATCCCATATGATGCGTTTTTGGAATACCCGTGTTGAATTGAAAAATGTACCGGTTTTATATTTTCCGTATTTTCAAATTCCCGATTATACAGTTAAGCGTCAAACAGGTTTTTTAACACCGACTTTTGGCAGTGATTCCGAATTAAAGGCTTATGTGAAAGCGCCGATTTTTGTGGATTTAGCCGAAAATCAAAATTTAACCATTACGCCGGTTGTGTCGTTTTCCCGCAATCCTTTGGGTATTTTGGATTATCAGGGGCTGTTTTCAAAAGGTAAAGTTGAATTACAAACCAGTTATACCAAAGATGATGATGACAGAAAACAGGGACATATCCAATCCAGCTTTGAATATGATATCAATGATTCTTGGCGTTTAACGGGGGGCTATAATCGTACTATTACGGATACTTATTTCCGTCGTTATAATGTGTTGGATGTGGATACCAGCCAATCTTTTTTAACCTCCCATTTAACGGGTGAATACTATGGTAATCGATTGTACGGTAACGCCACACTTTACAATTTCCAAAGTTTACAAGAAGGCGTCCGTTCTGAATCAATACCTGTAATTTTACCCGTCTTTAACATGCGTTATACGACAAAGCCCTTTACACAACAGGGCGGTATTATGTATTCGGATATCAATGGCGCCTTTATTAATGATCGCAATCATTTTAAATCCAACCGTTTGTCATTGACTCAGGGGATTTCGTTGCCGTATAAAACAAGTTTTGGTTTGATGACACAACTTTCCGGATCCGTGCGTATGGATGGATACAGTGTGGATACAGGATTGACCGATATGGGCCCCCGTGCTCAGGATTCTTATTTTACGGGTCGTGTTTTTCCCCAGGCTGTGTTAAAGATAAGCTATCCGTTGATAAAAAAGAATGCTGAATATGCTCAGGTTTTGGAACCGATTGTCATGATAGTCGCATCTCCTAACGGCTCTAATCCCGATAAGATTCCCAATGTGGATAGTTCCGTTTTCGACTTTGATGATGTGAATTTGTTTTCACCCAACCGTTATATGGGATATGATAAAGTGGAATCCGGTTCGCGCATAAACTATGGTGTGCAATGGACTTTATACCAAACGGACAAAAAACGTTCCATTCAGGCTTTGTTGGGGCAAAGTATTCGTTTGCGTGAAAAAGACGAATTGGATGATGCCATGGGCTATGATGGCCATTTTTCCAGCTATGTCGGTCGTTTACAGTTAAATTATGATTATTTGACATTGGCCTATCGTTTCCGTATGGCACAGGAAAGTTTTGAAGCACAAAAAAATGATATATCTGTTGAAGCGGGTTCATCTCCGCTCAGAATCGGATTGAATTACCTGTTCCAGGATTCTTTCCGTTTTGGGGATGTTTATTCAACTGCCAAAAAAGAAGTGTCGGTATATGCACGTTCTCGTTTGACCAAAAATTGGTCATTGGAAGGGCGTTATCGTTATAATTTATTAAAATCCGACAGGGGACCACTGGAAACATACGGTATTTTGCGCTATGATAATGAATGTGCCGCTGTTGAATTTGAGGCCAGTAAATCCTATACGCATGATCGCAACTATAAAGGCGATACCTCAATTACAATGCGCTTTTACTTAAAAACTTTGGGAGGATTCGGACAATGAAAAAAATAATTTTCTTGTTGATGTGTGGGGTAAATTTTTCGCTTTCGGCCGGCAATTTAAAGGCAATTGTCAATGATGCCCCCATTTTTGAATCCGAGGTATCGGACCGTGTGGCTTTATTGACGGCACAACAACCGGCTTTACTGCAATCTATGAACTCATCCGAATTGGAAAAAATGGCCTTGGATAATTTGGTGGAAGAATATTTAAAAATTCAAAAAAGTCAGGCGCTGGGTGTCAAGGTTTCGGAAGACGAAATTGATCAGGCGATCAATCATTTGGAACAACAAAACGGCTTTTCTGTGGGAGGTTTGGCTAAAATGCTGGCCGAACAAAAAGTCCCCATGCAAACATTGCGTCAACAGGTTTATGGCGATTTAGTCTGGCTTTCTTATGCCCGTGCAAACGTGAAAAAAGTTTCCATTCCTGATTCAGCGGTTGAATCCCGTTTAAAACAAATAAAATCTGATATGGCCAAAGAAACCTTTACGGTGGCTGAAATTAAATTGCCCACGTTGGATCAGGCCCAAAATGTTTGGGAACAAATACAGGATGGAGCATCATTTTCTGAAATGGCAAGACGTTATTCGAATTCCGAAACGGCCAAAGCCGGCGGTTTTGTGGGTGTGATTCAGGCTGATTATTTTGGTGATAATATAACGCCTGTTATGCGTGAAATGCCTTTGGGGCAGGTGTCCCGTCCATTGGATGTCGGAAACGCTTATTTAATACTTTATATGATGGATAAAAAGGCTTCTGTTACCGAAGAATCCATAGAATTATGGGAATTGGCACAAGGTGGTGTTGGTGATAAAGCCGATGCTAAGGCTATTTTATCGGCAAAAACCTGTGATGATTTTACCCGTATTTTGGCAAAAGAAGGAATTTCTCAATCCATACAACGTGGATGGACGGATCCGTTCCAATTGCCCAAGGAATTGAAATCAATGTTGTCGGATGTGGTTGTGGGTGAAACTTTGGGTCCGGTGAAGGTACCGCAGGGGCAACTGTTTTTTATGAAATGCGGAGTGAAAACGCAACGTGTGATGCCCACTTTTGATGAAGTGCGGGAACAATTGGAAATTGAACAAATGGAAAATCAGGCAAAACGTTTGTTAAATGCCGAAAAGCGTGAGGCAGTCATTGAATACAAATAAGCGGTGTAAAGGCCTATCTTTACGGGAAGGATTATTAAAAAGCAAAATGAAAACAATATGGATTGACGGCAAAAAGATGGCCGAAGAAATAACCCAAGGTTTGATAAAACGCATTAACCAATTAAGGCGTGTGCCTGAATTAGATGTGATTTGGATCGGTGATAATCCGGCCAGTGCCATTTATGTTCGCCACAAACAAAAAAAGGCCGAGCAATTGGGTATGCGTGTGCGTGTGCATCATTTACCCGAAGATATTCATCAAAATGAATTGCATAATTTTATTGAAACGTTAAATCAAGATGATAATGTGGACGGCATCATGGTTCAAATGCCCCTGCCACGTCATTTAGATTCGGATGAAGTATTGGATATGGTATCGCCCGATAAAGACGTGGACGGATTGACTACGGTTAATTTGGGGCGCTTGGTGTGGGGGGGCGCAAAATTGGTTGCCTGCACGCCTCAGGCCTGTATGCATTTGATTGAATCGGTTGTGCCTGATTTAAGCGGTAAGACAGCCGTTGTCGTTGGTCGTTCACGTTTGGTGGGAAAACCGTTGTTTCATTTGTTGTTGTCCAAAAACTGCACAGTAACTCAGGCGCATACCAAAACCGAAAACCTTTCACAATTATGCCGTACGGCGGATATTTTGGTGGTGGCCACGGGGCAACCCAGATTGATAGGATTAGATGATATCAAGGTGGGTGCGGTTGTGATAGATGTTGGTATTTCACGCCAATCGGACGGTTCAATTTGTGGTGATGTGCGTTCGGATGAAGTGGAAGGTATTGCCTATGCGGCCACGCCTGTCCCCGGTGGTGTGGGGCCAATGACTGTTGCAATGTTGATGGAAAACACGGTGCGTGCGGCCGAAATGCACCAAGGAATAGAATAATTATTTTAAGAATTTTCTTTTTTCTTTTTTCTTAAATCGTTCCAATAATCAATACGTTTTTGAATTTCACGCTCAAAGCCCCGTTGGGCAGGGTGATAAAAGGTTCTGTGTCCGATTTCATCGGGAAAGTATTCTTGGCCCGAAAAGCCGTCTTTGGTATCGGGATCGTATTGATAGCCTTTTCCATAGCCCACATCTGACATCAATTTTGTCGGTGCATTCAGGATATGTTTGGGTGGCATTAAAGAATCGGTTTGCTGGGCCACATTGACGGCTTGCTTCCATGCCTTATAAACGCCCACTGATTTGGGTGCAGTTGCTAAATAAACAACCAAACCGGCCACGGCCAAATCGCCCTCGGGTGAACCCAGCCGTTCATAGCTGTTCCATGCATTGATGGCCTGAACCAAAGCCTGCGGATCGGCCAATCCCACATCTTCGGATGCAAAACGGGTTAAACGGCGCAAGATATACTTCATGTCTTCACCGGCTGTCACCATCCGTGCCAACCAATATAAACCGGCATCCGGATCGGACCCCCGCAAAGATTTATGCAATGCTGAAATTAAATTGTAATGCCCTTCACGATCTTTATCATAGTTGGGCAACCTTTTTTGCAACAATTTTTCCAATTCATCTTTATCCAAGATTTCATTGGGTCTGGCGTATTGCCAAACAGCCTCTAACAAATTGATAAAGTACCGTCCGTCCCCATCGGCCAAAGAACGCAGATATTCTTTTCCCACTTCATCCAAGGGCAGGGGCTTTTGCATAATTTTTTCGGCCCGCTGGGTTAAATCGGCCAAAGCCGTATCATTCAAACGATTTAATACAAACACTTTGCATCGGGATAGCAAAGCGCTGTTTAATTCAAAGCTGGGGTTTTCGGTGGTGGCCCCTACCAATATAACGGTGCCGTCTTCCACAAAGGGCAAAAAGCCATCCTGTTGAGCCCGATTAAAGCGGTGAATTTCATCCACGAATAACAAAGTCCCTTTGCCGGCCATTTGGCGTTTTTTGGCTTCATCAAACACTTTTCTTAAATCGGCCACACCCGAAAAGACGGCGGACAATTGCACAAATGTTAAATTTGTTTTATCGGCCAAAATACGTGCGATGGTTGTTTTGCCACACCCTGGGGGACCCCATAAAATAAAGGACGAAAGATTTTGATTTTGAATCATCCGCCCCAAAGGGCCTTTTTCACCCAACAAATGATTTTGCCCGACCACTTCATCTAAATTTTCGGGGCGCATTTGATCGGCCAAAGGCTTATGATTCAAAGTTTCAAATAAACTGCTCATAAGCCTTATTTTAACCGATTTTTCCAAAAAAATCAAGTTTGAGGTTGTGATTTTGATGGATTTGGTTCAGGTGCACAAAGTAGTTCAGCTAAGCGATTTGCAATTGATTCTTTAGGAATCTGAACCGTAAAGTGATATTGCTGATCTGAATGTACCTTTGATAAATCAAGGCCTGAATTTTGGTCCGCCCAAACAAAACAGTTTTTATCTGATGCCTTTTTACAGCATCCGGTATTACTTACTGTATTTGCCGGAACAACGCCATCAGAGAGGAAGAATAGAATAGAATTTTTTTGTCCGCACATAGTCTTGATTTCATTTTGAGCTTTTGAAAAACAAGTTTGCCCGTTACGTCCTCCCACTGTGCAATTATAAGCACAAAGACTTTGATCTAGGTTATAACCTTTTTGGCTAAAAGGATTAATGGTCGTATTATATTTGTTTCCCATACATTTTTGTCCTGAGATCTCATTTTCTTCTGAGCCTTTATTATCCTCACGGAATATACCAATTTGAATGTCTTCGTTCACTTCTTCAATTGTTTGTATAATTTTATTTGTCAGGGTATTTCTATATCCATCAAAGCCATTAAAATAGGTTGAATAAGAATAATCAAGTAATAATGCAACGGAAATAGATTCGTTCGCTTCACAAATTCGTATACATTTATATTCTCCATTAACCAATTTGGCGGTTTGACCTCTTGGACAACAAATATACACTTGGTTATTGTCAGTGTCATTTGTTACGCGTGTCCAAAAATCTTCAGCAGTACTACATACACACATTAATAACTCATCGCTCCATTGTAAACCATCATCACATTGACAAGTTCCATTAACACATTTTGTTTGTCCGGTTCTTAAATGTTCTTCGTTTAGACAGTGCGAATCTGATTGACAACCGCACAAATGCGTTTCTAAGCATTTTGTTCCATCAATATTTCCTTCACAATCAACGTCAGTTTCGCATCCGCAAAGTCCATTTTCCATGCATAAAATTCCCGGAGGACAATCTTCATTGACCTCGCAAGGACCGCATGTTCCTTTCGTTGCTTCACTTGTACGACATACCAAGCTACGATATTGTATACCTAGATTTTGGCATTCTTGCGTTGTTTCACATGGTTGGCATGTATCGTGTTCTTCTGGATGTTCAGCATCTGTAGGAACACAAATAGGTGTTCTAATTGTTTCAAGGGCTGTCGGAGAGATGCCCGGAGTGAAACAATCTAAATGCTTTTCTTCATAGCAATGCCTATTGAAGCGATCCATTTTATCTTCACCACATGATTTTCTTAAATCATGAAGACAAGGTCTGCAAATTCCAGCATCGCAATAATAATTTTCAGGGCAATCTTCATCTACTGAACAACCACCACAGGTGGAAACCCCATTGACTTCAACGCATTCTGAAGCGCAACATTGTCCATTGCAACAAAAAGTTTTATCAGAAGGACAACATTTTTGATTGCAACAATTATCTGATTCACAATCGCTGTTTTGGCTACAATTTTTGCATATTCCGTCTTCACAAATCTGACCGCTTGGACAACAAACGCCTTGGCAGCAAACACTTGTATCAGAACAATCTTCATCTGTAGTACAGCCATTTCTTTCTGAACAACGTTTTACGCCATCAACGTTTTTGCAATATGCTGTTATTCCCAAATGACTGCAATTACAGTTTGCGCTGCACGTTTCTCCCATACTTCTTGGTTGGCATTCGCATAATCCATTTACGATTTTGAAAAATCCATTTGTTTCATCACAAGGAACACATTCATGATTTTCGTTGCAAAATGTACCTAAACCAACACCTGTTGAATTTGTACACTGTTCTCCAATATTTCTACATTCAACACATTTTTCATTAACACATTCTGGTTTGGCAGGATCTGTACATTGCGTGTTGTTAATACACTCTACACAACGATTATCATCTTTACAATATCGTCCGTTTTGACATCCACCACACAAACCACAATTTATGTCAGTACTATCACAACATTGTCCAATTCTGTCTTCTGTTTTGTTTTCAGGGCAATTATGACATTTTCCTCCATAAAAATATGCACAATCTTCACTTACTTTTCCAGCTCCATAAACAAATAATTGATTTCCTGTATCACATAATTTTTTTATTGCACTCGGATTCTTTTTTAAATAATCAGGTGTGAAAGCATAAACATTTTCATCTAAATCTGTAATTAATTTAACATCATTTCCATCCATAGGATTTATGTTTTCAGGCGTAACAGTATTGGGAAAATTTAATACGGTATTGTCATTTTCTAATTGTTTTGCAGGAATTGCTAATGAAAAACCCCCAGCGTATGCCACTTCCTGACAAGAAATAGGATTTATATTAGAAGATAGAACAATAAAACTTGTTGAATCAGCATATTTATATAACTTGACCTGACCTCCATCTGCTGTTTGGGCGCAAGTTGAATCGACTGCACATTTTTTTGCTTCTGGATAAACTTCTGTTATTTTGATCCGTCCAGCCTGTCCTGAATCTTTAACTTGTAAGCGGGAGCTTTTGTAACGTACTCCTATTGTTGTTATTTGCTTTGCTGTTTCTTTGTATTTTAGGTAATCGAATAGCAACTTAAGACCTACAAGGGCGGAAATCAACAAAATCCCAACAATTGCCAATACTGCAATCACTTCAATTAAACTTCTGCCTTTTTCGTTTGTTTTTTTTAACTTTGAATAAAACATTTATCCTCCTTCTTTATGAGCTTGTTTTACAGGAAGCTTGAATACTACATGCAGCACATTTATTAGTAAAGTCAAGACTTATATGGTAAGTGTGTCCCTTTTCTAGGGTGAGTGTTTTACTGATATTTGTTCCAACATCTCCATTTCTTAAATCTAAAAGGTAAGTATGGCTGTCTTTGTCATAAACAGAAAAATGTACAAACGAAGTAATTGATATTACATTGATTGATAATTCCATATCTGTATCGGAATCCACAAAGAAATCGGAATTGTCATACCATTCCCAACGATCAGAGTATTCTCTTTTATTTCCAAATGATTGACCAATGCAACATGCCGTTCCGTCAGAATTACAGGAGCTGTTACAACATTTTGTTCCACAGCATTTTTTCATATTTGCCGAACAACATTTTTCATCACATACTAATTTTCTACTCGGATTTAACCAACGACATTCAGCTTTGGTTTCATCCCATGTTTGACAGGCGTTACAAGAATCACATTGGTTGGTTGGTTTTTCACCATCTGTTAATGGACAATAATCTTCTGTGACTGTTTGACATTCTCCTTCAACAACTTTTGTATATGTAACAGTTGTTTTATGGCTTAAAGGGGCTTTTTTACCACAAATGTCTTCATCACCATCTAAGGCGCAACATTCTATTCCTTCACAACTTTGAGTTGGGCAGGGTTTACATGTTTTTGTGGTTATATCACAATAGGTATCACCTTCGCAGTCTGTATCTTCATTACAGCCTACACAAGTTGTTCCGTTTGTATCACAAACTTTTAAACTGGAATTACTTGCAGGCGGACAAGAGAATGCTTCTGTTTTCAGACATCCTTTATAAAGGGGAGCATTATTAGGATAATATTCATCTTCTTTTATGTTACAACTGCGATTAAAATTGGGACATTCCCGACATGTTGCATCATCACACCATGCATTTTCTTCACAGGTAATTGCTTTTGTTTTTAAACAACCTGCATAAAGTTGAATGTCAGAAAAATACTCATCTTCAGAAATATCGCAGCTTTCGTTTGGGACTGGACAATTTGAACAAGTGCCATCATCTGTACAATATTGATTTTCAGCACATGTTACAGCAGTTTTTATCAAACAACCTTGGGCATCATAAATATCTCCTTGACAGGAAGTTCCAGATGGTTCTGGGCAGCATTTGTTTCCATTTTCACCGGTTGGACGACATTGTGTTCCGTTTTTACATTGATTAGGACAAACGTCTTCGCCTGCGCAAGATTCACCATGGTTTAAACTATTTTGGGGCAAACATAAGCATTTATTTTGCTCACATTTAAGACCTTCCGAACAACCACATTCAGATATACAAGTTTCATCTTTTTTCGGTGATACATCACTACATTGGCATACACCTTCATCTTGTCCGTTTGACGAACAGCTTAATCCGAAGCCACAACCACATTCTCCCCAACAAGGATCATTTCTTTTTACTGGTAAGGCGCCGCAACGGCAAAAACCGCTTTGACATGTTAAGGCATTAGTTAAGCAAGGACAACCTAAATTACATTTATCTCCCAAATATCTTGTTTCTGTGAAACCATTTTCTGTACAATTTGCTTCTTCACAAATCCCATTATTGCAATATAACCCTTCTTCACAACTATCACACGCTAAGTTGCATTCTTCTCCGACTTTCGCTTTTGGTCCATTTGGGCATTGACATTGGTTGTCTATACAATCATAACCAGTGGCACATTTATCAGGACATAACGGATATGTTGTAACATCACAAGCTTCTCCTCTTGCAATGGGTAATTGATCGCTGTTGCGGCAAATGCATTCTTGTAAAGAGGTATCCCAATATTTCCCATCACTTTCTTTACAATCATGGGATTCACATTCCAAATCATTATTACACCATTCACCTAAAATAACACCGCCGGAAGAATCTCGGCAAGGATCACCAACATGTTTGCAGGGTTTACATGTACCATCAGGACTACAATAAGGTCTATCCGGATTTTGACAATCGCTATCTTCTAAACATTCTACACAACTGTCATACTTTGTTGAACAAAGTTTTCCTGTGGGACATCCGCCACACAAAGAACATGAAAGATTGGTTTCAATACAACAGTTTCCGTTTTTATCTTCAATTTCGCCTTGTGGGCAGTTGTGGCATTTTCCATCATAAAAATAACAATCATCTGTTTGTAAATCTTTCCCTGAATCATTTCCACCATAAATAAACAGGTGAATATTATATGAACAAAAATCCTTTAATTTTTCAGGGTTGGTACGCAATTCATCTGCCGTAAAATATTTTTGTGTTTGGTCCTCTTCTTTTGTAAAAACTCGACCTTCTCCTAAAAAATCATAAAAATTTTGGTCAGCTGTTGTTACTTGTGCGAAAGCCCCCTGTAAGATTGCTTCTTCACATGTCGTTGGTTTAATATTTTTGGTGACAACAACAAAAGAATTTGTATCCTGATATGAATAAAGTCTTAATTCGCCCCCATCAGGCAGTTGTGAACAGGTATTATCGTTGGGAGAATTAGCACATTTATTTCCTTCTGGGAAAACACGTTTCAGACTAACCATTCCGCTATCTTTTGTTGTGCCTCCCAATCGTTCTGATTTATAACGAAGTCCAATGGTTGATATTTGTTTTGCGGATTCCTTTGTTTTTAAATAATCCAATAAAAATCTGAAACCGATTAATGCCCCGATCAATAATACCCCCATAATTGCCATAACAGCAATTATTTCCATCATACTTCGGCCTGCTTCATAATAACGATTCTGTGTTTTACGCATAATTCCCCCTCAAGTAATATACTTCTATTGTAATAAAAATTTTTTTTTATGCAAGATAAAAAATATTTTTACTTGTTTTTTTTAAAAAAATTTTTTAAACTAAAAACAAATACATTATTTTGAGAGGAGGAATATGAAAAAAAAGTTTTCAATTTCTTTATTGTTAGTCTCTGTTTTGGTTGCTTGTGCTCCAACAGAAAATTTGCGTAACGAGAAATGTTCTCCCGCAAAAAAGATAACAATTGTTCGTGTTTTTGATGAGGTTGTTTTGGGTTGGTCGGATATAGGTTCAGACGTATCTGTTTATTCACCTACAACTTTTTATCATGCGGATGATGAACATTATGTTTATTTAAAACGTGAACCGTATCAAGTTTATTATCCGGGACAAGTCATTCATTTGCCTGATTCTGTTTGTGTTCATTATGCGGGATCATATAGCTATTCTGTGGGTAATCAAGCTGAAGTTACAACATTAAAAGGTGTTTTAGGAAATGCAAATGTTCCCAATCCAGAATATGAAGAGTTGAGAGCCGAAATGTATGAAAAGGCTAAAACATCCCCATGGTGGAAAAGGCGTTACGAACGCAAGTTCGGCACACAATAAAATCAGCCCCGAAAAACGGGGCTTTTTTTAACTTGATTTTTTACTCTTTTCCGCATACGGATTTTCACGTTTTCTTAATTGTATCCGAACTGGGATACCCGTGATACCGAATTCATCCCTCAAACCGTTGGATAAATAACGGATATAGCTGTCGGGCAATTTATCGGGATTGGTTGTGAAAATAACAAAGGTTGGCGGACGGGTGCTGACCTGAGTCATATACTTTAACGGCACACGTCGGCCGTTTTTGGCCAAAGGTGTGGGATGGGCTTCTTTCATCATTTCCAAAAACACATTTAATTTATGTGTGGGAATACGTTTGTTCCACAAAGCGTAAACCTTGAAAACCGCCTCCATCAACTGATTTAAACCATAGCCTGTTTTGGCCGATACAGGGATAACATTCAAATCTTTGACCTGTTGCAAAGATTCGTACATGCGTTCTTTTATTGGCCCCCAAACTTTTTGCGGATTTTCCACCGTATCCCATTTGTTTAAGGCAATAACCAAACAACGGCCTTCTTTTAAAACACGGCTGGCAATCAATAAATCTTGGCGTTCCATGGGTTGATTGATATCCAATACCAATACAACCACTTCGGCAAAATCAATGGCGGTTTGGGTATCTTCACCGGACATTTTTTCCAAATCATCCGAAATTTTTCCGAATTTTCTTAAGCCTGCCGTATCGGTCAGCTGGATGGCCTTATCCTGCCATGTCCAATTGACGGAAATAGCATCCCGTGTGACACCGGCTTCGGGCCCTGTCAACAATCGGTTTGTGCCCAACATTTTATTGATAAGTGTGGATTTACCCACATTGGGACGACCGACAATGGCCAATTTTAAAGGCCGTTCTGCTGTGCTTTCCTCTTTGGTTTCTGATTCTTGAATCAACGGCAATAAAATATCGGCCAATTCTTCAAAGCCGATTTTATGTTCGGCAGACAATCCCAAAGGACGACCCAAGCCTAATTGATAAAAATCGTTCAGACTTTCTTTTTGTTTGCTACCTTCGCATTTGTTGGCAATTAAAATAACAGGCTTGTGTGTTTTATGCAACTCTCTGGCCAAATCCCGATCCAAAGCATTGATTTCTGTGCGGGCATCTGATATCATCAATATGATATCGGCTTCATTGATGGCCACCCGAGTTTGCTCCCACATGGCTTTGGCTAAATCGGTTGTCTTTTCCAAACCGGCCGTATCAATCAAACGGAAGGTTTGTTTTTTTATGCTGGCCGTGGCCTCTTTTCTGTCGCGGGTGACACCGGGTCTGTCATGAACCAAGGCCAAACGTTTGTGGCATAATTTATTAAACAAAGTGGATTTTCCGACATTTGTCCTTCCGACAATAGCAACTGTTTTCATTTTAATTTATCCTGATGAACTAATTGACCGTTTTTCTTTAAATAATACCAACCGTCATGGGCTAAAATCGGGCGCGAACCGTTTGTATCCGTTTCGATGATATCTTCGTATTTTCCTTTTTTAATATCAAAGGATATGGATTTTTCCGAACCAACAACCCAAAGTTTGCCATCTTGTAAAAATAATCCTTTTTTCCCCTTTATTTCGGGCAAAGCTTGTTGCCAAAATAAATGGCTTGTTTTTTTATCCAAAGCCAATAAAGTGTTGTCATTTGTTAAAAAGAAGAAAACATTCCCGTTGACAATAGGGGTCAATTGACCGCCATAGGGCAGGGACCAAATTTCTTCCCCGTCAATCAAATCAAAGGCAGCAGAACGATTGGCGTGTCCCACTAAATAGGCCGTATCATCATCAATAACCGGGCTGGCTGTCATTTGGGTGATATTTGAAATATGATTAAAGGCTTTGGCACCTGTCATATCCTGTTCCCACAAATAAGCCCCTGTGTTTTTATCAAAGGCAATGACCGAACCTGATGAAAACGGCACAATCAATCTGTCGCCATCAATGGCAGGGCTCCCCATTTGTTGTAAAAAAGTCATGGGTGCTTCAGTTTTGTAATGCCAATTTTCTTTTCCGTTATCAATATTTAAAGCCCATACATCATTATTGGCTGATAACAAATAGATATTGTTTTCGTGTATGGTCGGATTGTTTCTGAAAGGTGCTTTCAAATCTTTTTGCCACAAAATTTTACCGTTAAAATCAATGGCAACAACTTTTCCGTTTTGTGATAGGGCAATCAAACGGTCATTGTCTTTGGCAAAACCGACACCTGCATCCGATATTTCGGATAATTTTGTTTGCCATAAATTTTCACCTGTTGAACGCAAATGGGCACGCGCAACAAATTCACCGTCCAATGTATAAACATTTTTTTTGCCGGTGATGGGGGCGGGCAATAATATACCGTTATTCGATTGTTCTTCGGCCCCTTTTTGAATCCAATTGTTTTGGTCGGATGTTGATTTCATGCGTGGTGCATTGTTTTGGGCATTATAAAACGGTGTGTGAATAATCATATCATTTTTAATGCTTTCCAATTGAATTGCTGTATCGGCCTTTGGAATAACAACCTCTTCTTGTAAAGAAATACGTCCTTCTTTTGGTGCGAATTTTTTATCCGAAGCACAACCAAATACGGCCAAACACAACAAACACAATATCCCCAACTGTCGTTTCATTTGAAATTACTCCCCTGATTTTAAAGCGTTTAATCTGGCTTTTAAATTGGGTGTGATTTTTGGATTTGCCAAGGCTTTTTGAATTAATTCATTGGCTTGTTTGGTTTCGTTTTGTTTTTTCAATAAAATCACGCTCAATTCTGTGGCCAAAGCCTGAAATTGTTGATCCTGTAATAAGGGTTTTAATTGGGCCAACAATTCCTGAGAATTACCATCTTCTATTTGATAGCTGACCAAAGTCAAAACACCCACTTGATGCAAAGGATCGTCTTTGTTTGTTTGTTGAATCAATTGTTCAATAGTTTGAATGGCTTTTTCTTTTTCGCCTTGCAGCATTAAAATGTCGGCTAATTCCAATTGAGCCAAAGTTTTATAGCCGGATTTGCCATTTTGGGCCAACTCTTCAAAACCTTTGACGGCATCCTGATTATGTCCGTTTACAGTTAAAAGAACCGATTTTTCAAACAAATCAGATTCTTTTAAACGTGTGTTCATTTTCCAAGAATTGTAGGTTTCAAAACCTAATGTTCCGGCCAAAATCAAAAAGACGGCCGAATAAATCAACCAACTGTATTTTTTCCAAAAACGGGTTAGGCGTTCTTGTTGAATTTCTTCATCCACTTCCAACTCAAAGGCTTTAGCCTGACATTCGGCACAGCTGGGACATTTGTTTTTGTTGCATGAATTACAGTTTTTCTTGGTCATAAATACTCCTTATGTTTTTAATGAAATCTGATTTCTACTTCTTCCCATTGGGTAAAGTTCAGATTACCATTAGCATATTCTGGCAAAATAGGCAACAAAATTTCTTGGGGTATCATCAAAGGGATTGGTTCAAAGATGTCAAAATTCATCGGTTGTGGTATATACTCGGGCTTTGATTTAACAGGTGTTTGATGATATTTTGGTTGAATTTTGGCCGGTCTTTTTTTGATAGGTAATTTTTCTTTTTTGGGTTGTTCTTGATATTCTTTTTGAACAACTTTCACATTGTCATGGATGTTATATTCACCTTCATGTACCACGATATTGGTGTTTTGGGCGCTTTTTTCACAACGCCATTGTGTTGATCCGATTTTAACCGCCACAAAACCTTCATTACAAAAACAGTTTGTTCTGTCAATTCTGTATCCTTTTGTTTTGTTGGCATTTTCGGGACAAAAAGCACAGATGTTGCCCACGCAATTTTGTCCTATATCCCAATCATTATAAAGAGGAATACAGTCGTTTTTTAAATCATTCAGCTGGTAACCTGAATCACAATAACAATTGGTTGTGCTGATGCGTTGGTTTAAATGTACGATACGTGAACTATTGGGTGGACATGTATAACATTTGTTGTCAATGCAGTCTTCGTCAATTCCACAGTTGCTGGCGGTTAAACAAGCAACACATTCATCGTTCTTTGTGCGATATGGTTTGCTTTTGGGACAAATATTGTCTTGTTTTTGATAGATGATATTTTTTTCTATATTTTGTGATTTTACTTGTGGTTCACGAGGTGTTTGTTGGGCTGTGTTAACAGGAAAGTAAAAACGAATTAATCCTGGGCATTTTCCATCCTCAGAGCCATTAATGGTAATGAGGTGGGGTGACAGCAAATCTGTATCTGTCAATTCTTTACAGATATTTTTGGATTTAGGCACATTAACGGCAATTGAAAAATACCCTTTTTTGTATTCTTCGGGCGGGACAGCCGTTTCGCTTTGAATGATAATGGTTGTTCCGTGAGGGCCGTTTTGATAGTAAGCTTTGGACGGATAGTTCATTTTATCCAAACGTTGTTTTTGGATTTCGGGGTGATAAATTTCCACTCTTTCGGCCACTGCCTTGGCAATATCATCAGCTTTTGCCGAAGCACCTGTTGTTTGACAAATCCGAACAATTAAAGTCAGTAATAAACCGATAATGACAATAAAAGCAATTACTTTTAAAATCGTACGACCTGATTCATATTTTTTGTCCATAGCGTACTCCTTTGTTATGGGCACTATTTTATCAGATTTTGTCGTTTTTGTCTAGTTTTATTTTTCTTTTTTTGGCAATGATGCAAAAATGGGTCTGGCAATCCAGCCTGGCAACATACTGCCTAAACGTGCGCCAAAGGCCATAATCCACGGAAAAGCAATTTGCGCTGGGGCTTTTTGTAAACGTTTTTTAATGATTTTTGCTGCCTTTTCAGGCTTCATTAAAAACGGCATATAGAATTGATTTTTATCCGTTAAAGGTGTTTCAATAAAGCCTGGGCAAATGGTGGTGATTGTAATACCTTTGGGTTTTTGTTGACCATACAGGGCTTCCCCTAAGGCTCTGACGGCATTTTTACTGGCCGAATAGGCCGGACAGCTGGCCATTCCACGAAAGCCCGCTAAAGAGGCCATCAATGCCACTTGTCCTTTGTGTCTTTTTTGCATACATTTTAATGCCGGTAAAACGGTATTCAAAACACCGAAAATGTTTGTTTTCATAATTTGACGGATGGATTCATCCGTTTCGGGGGTCCCTAATACACCGCCCGATACACCGGCATTGGCAATGACTAAATCCAAATGTTTTGTTTTGTCGGCCTGTAAAACGGCATTAGTTGATGCTTTTTCATCATTTGTATCGAAAACATAGGTGTAAACTGTGGCACCTTTTTCGGTACAAATTCCCGCCACCTGCAATAAGCGTTCTTGATTGCGACCGCATAAATGCAGAGTGATTTTTTCATCGGCATATGCCAAAGCCAAAGCTTTGCCCAAACCACTGGAAGCACCGGTAATAAAGACGGATTTTGGTAAAATTTTCTGACACATATTATGCTCCTTTATTTTTGAATTGGGCATTGTAAAGTGTGTAATAGGCACCCTTTTGTTCCAACAATTTTTCGTGGGATCCGCGTTCCACAATTTCACCTTCGTTGATGACAACAATCATGTCGGCGTTGCGGACGGTACTCAAACGATGGGCAATCACCAAAACGGTTCTGTCTTTCATTAAATTATCAATGGCTTGTTGCACAATACCTTCGGATTTGTTGTCCAAAGCCGAAGTGGCTTCATCCAAAATAACAATCGGTGCATTTTTCAAAAAGGCCCGTGCAATGGCAATACGTTGTTTTTGCCCGCCTGATAATAATGAACCACGTTCGCCGATATGGGTATCCAAACCGTTTTCCAATTCATTAATAAAATCCGTCAGACAGGCCATTTCAATAGCACGATTGATTTCTTTTTCCGTGGCATCAAATTTGCCCAATAACAGATTATCACGAATGGTGCCCGAAAACAAAAAGTTATCCTGAAAAACCATAGCGATATTTTGACGCAAAGAATGCAGATTCAAATCACGAATATCTGTTCCGTCAATGGTAATTGAACCTTTGTTGACATCATAAAAGCGGGGAATCAGGCTGACAATCGTACTTTTACCGCCACCGGAATTGCCCACAAAGGCAACCGTTTTACCTTTGGGAATGGTCAGGTTGATATCTTTTAATACGGGTGTATCCGCCACGTATTCAAAGGATACATCGTGGAAAGTAATATCTTTTTTAATCGGACGCATTTCGATGGCATCTTTTTTGTTGTGAATGGGGATTTTGTAATCCAAAATTTCAATGATACGTTCCACCGCCAAAAATGAAATTTGTACCTGATTAAAGTTTTTGCCGATACTTTTAACAGGTGTGTACAACGCCAACAAAGATGTCATAAAGGCCACGAAATCACCGGCGGTCATTTGACCTGAGGTAATTAAATAACTGCCCGCCCAAATGGCACCGGCCATCCCAAAGGCAATAATCACATGCATCATGGGGGATAACCATGCGGTTCTTTGTGTTGTTTTGATGCTCAATTTAAAACCACGTTTTAATAAATCATAAAAATTGTTTTTTTGGTATTCCTGCAAATTATAGGATGCAATTGTTTTTGCCCCCGCATGCGTTTCATTAAAGACGGTATAACCGTCAGCACTGACTTGAACGGATTTTTTGACCACGTCTTTAATGCGTTTGCGGATACCGGCCAAGGGCCACAAAGCCCCGCCCAAAACAACAATCGCCATAATGGCCAATTGCCACGATGTGTAAAATAAAACGCAAATCAAGGCAATAGATGAAAAAATACGCGTTGTGAAAACTTTAACGTTGTTTAATAAACCAGCACAGGCAATGGCGGGATCTCCGTTAAAGCGCTGGGCTAAATCCCCTGATGAATGGGCGTCATAATAACTTTGATCCATATCCATCAGCTTTTTATATAAACGGCGTTGCATTTCTTGTGTGATTTTACCGCCTGTCCAAGTGGTTAAATACGCGGCCCCGTATTCAATCAATCCTTGAATAACAGTAAAGCCGATAATCCCCAAAGGAATCACATATAACGGTAAATCAAAGGGGGTCTTTGTGCCGTTGCTCATCACGATTGTATCGGTAAAGGGTTTCAATGCCAAAGTCATCACGGCATCCAAAGCACCGATGGGTAAAGTGATTAAAATGGCAAGCAAAGAACGGAACCAAAATGGTTTGACAAAGGGCCAAATTCTTTTATATAAACGAACCCAACGCCATTTTTGTATTTGTTTTGATAAATAGGCCATAAAAACTCCTTTTTTGAATAATCCGATTGTATCAAAGTTTTATCGCCCCGTCAAGTTTTTACTTGTTTTTGTTTTTAAAAAGGTGTAAAAAGATATGGAAAGGAAGTTTGATTGATGATGGAATTGACAGGTGATAAGGTTTCTTTAAACGGTTGTATGTGGCGTCTTTTAAATGCGGATGAACGTTCGGTTCAAACGTTGATGCAACAAATGAATTTACCCGAAATTGTGGCCCGATTATTGGTTTTGCGTGGTGTGGATGCGCAAACGGCGGATTCTTTTTTATATCCACGCTTAAAAACACACTTGCCCAATCCCGATACATTAAAGGATATGCAAAAATCGGCCAATCGGGTTTCAGATGCCATTGAACAGGGCGAACCCATCGGCATTATGGGGGATTATGATGTTGACGGTGCCACATCTACGGCGATTTTAAAAATGTTTTTACAAAGTCTGGGTGTTCAGGTTTATACCTTTATTCCCGATCGTGAAGACGGCTATGGCCCTAACGCCCAAAAAATGCACGAATATAAAGAATCGGGGTGTTCGGTTGTGTTGACTTTGGATTGTGGCACAACGGCTTATCAGGCCATTGAAACTGGTACGGATTTAGGGTTGGATGTGATTATTTTGGACCACCATAATGCCGAGGTTGTTTTACCCCGATGCTATGGGGTTGTCAATCCGAAACGCTTGGATGAACCGGTGGATCACCCTTGTCATCATTTGGCGGCCTGTGGTGTGGTGTTTTTGTTTGTGATAGCCTTAAATGCCTGTTTACGCCAAAGGGGATTTTATCGGGATAAAACCGAACCTAACCTGATGCAGTATTTGGATTTGGTTGCCTTTGGCACGGTATGTGATGTGGTGCATCTGCGAGGTGTAAATCGTTTATTGGTGAAAAGCGGTTTGCAACAATTCCATAAAAATCAAAACAAAGGGATTTATGCCCTTTGTCAGTGTGCCAATATCAATGAACCGATTCAGGCGTATCATTTGGGCTATATTTTGGGCCCTCGAATCAATGCCTGCGGTCGTGTGGGCAAGTCGGATTTGGGTATGAAACTGCTCAGTTGTTCGGATGAAATTCAAGCATCCATATTGGCCCAAGAACTGGATGGTTTAAACTTGGCCCGCCGTGAGATTGAGGCTGATGTAATGCTTCAGGCGATAGAGCAGGTGGAATCCGATACCCGTGAACGCACCTTTATATTTGTCAAGGGGGAAAACTGGCACCAAGGCGTTGTGGGGATTGTGGCCGGTCGATTGAAGGAAAGATATAATCTGCCCGTTTTGGTAATGAGTGTAGAAGGCGATGAAGTCAAAGGTTCGGCCCGTTCTGTAATGGGTGTTGATATCGGCACGATTATTATGAATGCCGTCACCAAAGGATATCTGACCCGTGGGGGAGGGCATCCGATGGCAGCTGGATTTTCATTGACAAAGGAACAATTGCCGGCATTTGAAAATTATTTAAACGAAATGATTACGGCCGAAAAATTGCCCTCTGGTCCGGCACAAATAAATGTGGATGGTATTTTGGATTTGGGTGGCGTTTCGTGGGATTTGGCCGAACAATTGGATTTGCTGGCCCCCTATGGTGATGGCAATAACGAACCGACTTTTGTTATTAAAAACGTCACTTTGAGACACGTCAATTTATTAAAAAATGGCCATATCAGTTGTTCTTTAACCAATATGTCGGGCCAACGCTTAAATGCAATTGCTTTTAAGGTGGCCGATACACATTTGGGACAAACGTTTTTAAAAGGCTTGGGGCAAAAATTCCATATTCTTGGGACATTGAAAAAAGACGTTTGGAATGGTCGCAAAAAAGTTCAGTTGCAAATTTTAGATGCGATGAGTGTATAAAAGTTCTTGCATTTTTGAAAAAAGTGGAGTATAATGCGAAATATTCGGAGTGTAGCGCAGCCTGGTAGCGCACTTGTCTGGGGGGCAAGGTGTCGTGGGTTCAAATCCCGCCACTCCGACCATTAAAAAATGATAACCCATTGTAATATATGGGTTATTTTTTTGCCTTTTTCCAGGTAAAAATGAAAAAAGAGGCAAAAATTCATAATGGTGAGACGAAATACCCCCAAACAATATCAAACAAGATTACACCTTAGAGACCACACATACTACATAAGAGTTGCAGTCCCCAAAGCATTAAAAACACTTGAAAAAAGGAATGAAATCAGGTATAGTCTAGGAACCAAAGATTACTTTACAGCAATTGAAAGGTTAAGAAGAGAAAACTATAAGATTAATCTCTATTTTGAGTGGTTAAAAGGATTTCTAATGGAATTAAAGGATAAAAAAATCATTTTCACTGATATAGAATTACAGCAATTACTCACATATAAGATGAGAATGATAGATGATACTTGTGATAACCACTACTACCAAATTAAGAATGGAACCTACCCTGCTGATAACATCAAAACATTTGGAAATAAACAGTTAGCAGATTATAACAAAGAAACCTTTGATGAAAATGCTCCTGATGAACAAGCAGATAGTCCTAATGACATTCAGTTTATCAAGCATCAATTCAATAAACTTGTCTATGACTATATGGAATGGTTGAACAAAAGACCTGAAACAAAAGTATCTACCAAAGAATTGATAACAAAAATTAAAGAAGGTGGATACCAGCTGTTTCAATTAAAAGAACAGGATAAAGATTCTGAACTCCCCAATCAGATGCTAAGCATTTTTAGACATTTGCTTGACATAGACCAATACACAGAAGAAAAGTTTGCTAAATTGCAAGGTAAGACAACTAGTATTCCTAAATCATCCATGATTAGAACACTGGAAAGTGCTGTTGAATATCAAAAATCACAAGAACTCAGTGGAGTCTTTAAAACAAGAACAACTTGGTTGGATGCTTTTGCTGATATGATAAGACCTGCCAAAAATGCTGGGAATGTTAGCACAACCACCTTAAATGAAAAGAAACAATGCCTTTCATTCATTATGGAATTGTTGGATAAAGAATATGTTGAAGACATTAATTATGATGATTGCAAGAAATTAAATAGATTGATTTATAGAGTGCCTAAAAATGCCAGCAAGAAATATCCAGATAAGAAACTGATTGAAGTATTGTTGGAAGATGAAGATGACAGAGAAGAAGGTTTGTCTATGACAAGCATTTACAAGTATCTTGCCATTTTCAAAGAGTTTTTAAAATATTGCAGAAAGCAAAGATTATTAAGTGAGGACCTTGCAGATTTAATTGATTCACCTAAAAGGATTAAAGGAAAGAATCCATACTCACCTTTCACAGATGAAGAACTTTGCAAGATATTTGACCCTGTTAATTATTGTAAATACACCAAGGATGGACAAGAAGCACCAAAGTTCTTTGTGCCACTCATTAGTTTGTTTAGTGGAGCAAGATTAAATGAAATCTGCCAAATTAGAATGGAAGATATCATTGAAGATGATGATATTGTTTATTTCCATACCAGTGATAAGCATCCACTGCAATCTTTAAAGAATGACCAATCAAAAAGAAGAATCCCCTTTCATCCTGTTTTAAAGAAAATGGGATTGTTCAAATACATTCATCAACAAAAAAGAAATAATGAAGAATGGTTATTTCCTACACTTCTTAAACAATATGATCCAAAAAAACATAAGTTTGGTAAAAATGTAGGCAGGTCTTTTGGTAGATACTTAGAACAACTGGGCATTACAGAAAAATCAAAAGTATTCCATTCATTCAGGCATACAGTTAGACCAAAACTAAGGGATGAATGTCGTTTATCCCAAGAATATATTGATGCTTTGTGTGGATGGGAAGGCACTGGGGGCAATGCTGGAACAAAGAACTATTCCCATAAAGAACAAATCCCAATCAGAATGCTTAATTCTTTTATTTCTAAAATCAAATATCCAAAACTGAATCCTTTATTCACCCAAATCAATGAGAGAATTAAATTAAGAAAAAAATATTATCAATAAAAATTCTTTGATTACACTTTTTAATTTTTTTTTCATAAATAATTTTGCAAACTAAAATTAAGAGGTGTAAAATGAATACTGTCAAAATAGATGCCCATTTATGGCATATTTTCAATGAATTTATTGAATTAGTTAAACATAATATCAGTCATAATCAAAGATTAGATGACAAGAAACAAGCAGAGTTTCTTGAAGAATTAAGCAAAATTACAATTAAGGAAGAGGAGATAAAAGAATGATTAACAGCACACACATCCCAATATCCAAACAATTGTGGGAAAATATAGCATTTATTATTGAAATGGCAAATCAATCAACCAAAGAAAATGAATCTTATTCAAAGGAAGATGAGGTCAATATAGAGTATATATTGCTCAGTAGATTATTGGAATTGTTTGAAACATTAAAAAAGAATTTACCAGAAATTTATAATGAAACATCAATTAAAGAAATCAAGCAATCCCAAGAAATAAAAATTGCTGAATAATTAAATAATGTAATCAAAAATAATAAATACTCACATCAGTGGGTGATGACATTGATATATCTTGCTTCATCACAAGCAAGATGAATAATTCAAATGAATGGCAGATGCCTACCTTTGGATTTCAAAGACAGTTTTATAAAACAACAGATTATCCAAGTAAGCAAGATACTTGGATAATCAATCTATTGCTTAAATAAGGATTAAATAAAATGAATATAAAACCATTTAAAAATAGAATAACACAAGAAGATAAAGAGACTATAAACCAATTAAAAAGAACATGGATAGATATGAATGATAATAATCCAAATACCTTTAACACACCAAATGGATATTGGTTTGTATCTATTAATCCCAATACATTTGTTTTAGACCCTCTTGAATTGGAAAGAGATTTAACACATTACATCAACTGCTATTACAGATGGATGTGTGGTAGCAAATGGGTTAAAATAAAAAACAAAATACAAGTTTATTATAAGGGTGTCTTAGAAAAACAACATGGAAATTACCACATACATCTTATTACATACAATTATAATATAGCAGATTTCACCATCTTTTGTGGTTTTATTAAAGACATGTTTAAATCTAAATATCCCAAGACATCTGCTAAGTTTGAAAGAGTTTATGACATAGATGGATGCATTGAATATATCAATCCACAGAATAAAAAGAAGCATAGAACTGATGAGAGCATTATTATTTTTAATTAATTGATTACTTAATTTAATTAAAAAATAAAATAAATATTAATATATCCAAAAGAAGGACAGATTATGAATGCATCATTTAAATACATCAACAAATGCCAACAATTATTAAAGAAATTAAACTTAATTGAATCTAATTATCAATTCAGCACTCAGTTTTTAAACAAATCAAAACATTACTATGCTTTATGCCAAACAGGTAGAGAACCCAGCATTAACTCATTACATCATCTTATTAATAACATACATCAACTCAATGAAACCATATTTAACAAAAGCCCTCTTATTGATAAACTACTCAATGAAGGTAAACAAATTATAGATGAGAGAATCAAACATTGGTATAATTAAACTAAATCCCATTAATCATCATATCCAAAGCAGTTTGTCCTTGGTTGTTTTTTAGTTTGGTTAGGTCTGAACCATTGTCTATCAATATGTTAGCAAAAGTGTTTTTGACTGATTGTTTGTTTTTCTTTAATACTTGCATCAGAGCAGTATAACCATCTTTATCCTGAGCATTAATATCTGCTCCACAGTTAATAAGTAGTTTCAAAACATTGGGATATATTCTTGATATACAAGACAGCATAATTGGTGTTCTGCCATCTTTGATGGGTTGATTGACATCTGCTCCCAAGTTAATCAGTTCTTTAATCACTTCAATTGGAAAGGGATGATATACTGCCAAATGAAATGGTGTGTATCCATACTCATTGTAAGGAGTATTGAGGTCATATCCTTGTTGCAGTAGTTTCTTTATTTTATCAAAATCCCTTTCTATCACACTCATTACCAGTTCATGCATTTTCTAATTCCTTATACAACAGTTGTCTTAATTATTTATAGTGCTCCATGCTTCAACAGTATTTCTATAAATGGTTCTCTGGGTGATGTTTTGGGATATAAAAACAATCTTTGCAAAGCAGTATAACCATCTTCATCCTTGATGTTTGGGTCTGCACCATAATGAAGTAATAGTTCCATAACCTCAGGTGTCTCTCTGTCTTGGTAAGACATCATAACAGGAGTTCTTCCTATATTTGTTGGTTTATTGACATCACCACCCAGTTTGATAAACTCTTCCACAACTTCCACAGAATGATATTTAGCAACTATTAAGTGAAATGGAGTCCATCCCAGTTCATTGTATGGTTCATTTATATCCTCTCCTTGTTGTATGAGTTCTTTTGCTTTTGTATAGTTCATTGCTAACACACATTTTGTCAGTTCACTCATTTTGTATTTTTGATAAGACTCTGTCATTTTGTTCCTTTATTGTTTGATTTGTTATTTGTTTTAATACTCTCCATGCCAAAAGAAAACATTATTATCAAAATAAAATTTCCAATTTCCTTCTGGGCAATCTGTAAAAGGGATTGATTGTTTATAAAAGACACACTTGGCATCCTCAAAGGTTATTGTTGCTTTGTTGTCTTTGCTGACCAATAGTTCAATTAGGATAAAATCATTATGAATTTCTTTATGTGTCCTGCAAACACTTTCAATAATATCTAACAACCAATAAGCATCAGCATTTTCACAGAAAGTCTTTACTCCATCTGTATATTTGAATGAATACTGGGGGATTTTATAATAGTTCTCTGTCCCATAACAATAAGACATAATGTCTTGCAGTTTTATAGAGTTTTGTATCATTTCAAGTGTCATAAACATCCTTTCAAAACAGTTGTGTTTAGTTGTGTAATGATTATCCTGTCGTACTTTTTATGCTTTGTCTGCAAAAAAATGCAAATTAATGTTGATTTATTCACTTTCTAACTTCTTCAAGAACCTATACAAGGTTAGTTTATCCACTCCAAGTAATCTGGCTATTTGTGCTTTGGGAAGACCTTTGGCCATCAGGTCTTTGACCCTTTTGGTATTCTTGGACAGTTTAAGGGATTTACTCTTTGCCCCAAAAGGTCTGCCTAAATGCTTTCCTTGGGATTTGAGTTTATCCAAAGACATTTTAGTTCTTTCTGAAATCAGTTGCCTTTCTATCTCTGCTGACAACCCAAAAGCAAATGCTAACACTTTGGAGGCAATGTCTGAACCCAGTTTATAATGCTCTTTTAAAGTCCATATCTGACAATTCTGTGCTAAGCAATGTTGCAAAATACCCATAACCTCTAAAAGACTTCTGCCCAACCTTGAAATCTCTGTGGAAATTAAAATATCTCCATCTTTTAACTCTGCTAATAAACTGCCTAACTTCCTTTTATTTAAAGGCTTTCTGGAAGAAATTGTTTCTTCTACCCATTTGTCAATTTGAATATTATGTGATGCAGCATATCTGTTGATTTCAAACTTTTGATTTGAGGTAGATTGTTGGTCTGTTGAGACTCTGATATATCCATAAATCATTGAAACTCCTTTTATTTCTATTTATGGAAATTCAAAGATTTTGTTGTGAAAAAGAGATGACTTTTAAGGAACAATTAAAATCAACTGTTTTTTTATGAATTTAAGTATTATTTAAAACAAATTGAAAGAGGTCTATATTTCCTTATATATCAGGAAATTCAAGGGTTTTAAGGGTATAAGTTATAAAAATAAGTCCAATCATAAATGGCAAGGTTCATAATTGTTGGTTTATGATACAATGTTTGTATGGGTAAGACTTGTAGTTTTTTTGGACACAGAAGCATCCTTGATGATGGAACAATCAAACAGCAACTTTATGAAGTTGTTGAAGATTTGATTGTCAATCAGAATGTAGATAAGTTCCTATTAG
>JAZQUH010000040.1:0-55363 GCA_045631185.1 Alphaproteobacteria bacterium
TCATACACCACTGATTATCATGGATGAACCAACCGCCAATTTGGATACACACGCCCAAACAAAAGTGTTGGAAGGCATTAAAAATTTATCCAAAGTCAAAGGGCATAAACCGACCATTATTTTTGCATCCAATGTGCCGGCAGAAATCGCCAGTGCGAACCGTATTTTATTGTTGGAAAAAGGTCAAATTGTGGAAGATGGAACACCAAAAAAACTGATGACCAATGAAAGCTCAAAAACCTACAAACGCTTAAAGAAATACAAGGCCTTGTTCGTGGATTAAAAATCTCTAACCTTTTGATTCTTTTAAAACACGTTCATTCAAAATCTTTATAACTTTTGTTTCATCTGTTTTTGAAATCCCAAATGGTTTTGGAAGATGTTTCAAACCTTTATCATCTTTATCAATAGACCATTGTTTGTCGTATTTTTCTTTATAATTTGGGTAATGTTTATTAAACCATTTATCCATAGCTTCTATCAAGGAAATGTTATAATAAGCTCCCCGTCCTAAAAATTTCCCTACAAATAACTTTGCTAAAACTTCGTACAGGCAATAGGCCTGATGTCGTTGATAATTGTTAAAATCTGCATCATCGAACCACTGTTCTGCATGCTTTAGTTCATGAATCAGGGTAAGTGTCAAATCCTCTCCTTTAAGTTCAGAAGACAGAACAATTCTGTTTTTTAATCCAGAATAAACAGCAGTCCAGCCAGATTTAATTTTGGAATCTACGCAATCAATAACAAGGGGGATGTCTCGTTTGGGAAAGCTTCCGAACAGTTCCTTTTTGTATATTTTCTTTAAGGCCACTAATACATTTTGCTCAAATGGGGATAACTTCTTCTGATCTAAAGTCAAAAACTTACCAAGAGGTATCCTACTAGGATAATCCGAAATTTTAACCAGAATATCATCCATTGTATTCTTCATACAGCCAATATACCAAAACTATCACGTGATTGCAAGTGAATTATAAATGATACAGCTTGTAGGCTTTGTTTTTGGATTAACGTTTTTTCCTCTTAATTGCAAGGAAAACACCTTTTTTCTTAAGTTCGTTTAAAAGTTCTCTGGTTGTGTGAGCCACAGCCACACCTTTAACAGGTTCTCTTTCGTTTGTTGCTGCAACAAATTGAATACAGTTGATACCTAACTGCATTGCAGATTCTATATTTTGTGGACGGTCTTCAATAAAAACAACCTCATTCGCATGAATGTCTTTATGTCTTGCAATGGCTTTCTTAAAGAACTCTGGATTTTCTTTTTTAACGTTTAAATCTCTGGAATACACACTTGGAACTTTTAATTCCTGATGAACGGAAGTATATTTCTTATACAAAGGGCTGTTATCAGGAAGTTCTGGGATTAGACCAATGTCAGAGTCTTTATACTTTTTCTTTTTAGTACCACCCAAGCCATTATCAGACCAGATTTCAACAATATACCCCACTTTCTGTAATTGATAGCCTAATTTGATGTTATCTTCATAATCAATACAAACCAGCTTTTTTAATAAGGGCAGAACACGATTCAATAACTCTGTGTGCTTTGGATAAAATTTTTTCAGTATGGCAATAATCTGTTTGGAAGTTTTGCCTCTCTTGAATTGATACAATATCCAATCATTGGCTCGACCAAAAACTTCCCGTAATAACCAATAACCTTCATCATCTGTGAAACCGTTTTTGTGTAAAACTTCCCAGTTTCCAGGTCTAAATAATACCCATCCTGCATCAAAAGCAATCAATTTTACCGACATATTCAAAGAGTATATGTAATAGTCATAAATGTCAAGCTATGTTAACTATTTTGCGTTTTTCTTTAAAAATTCAATGGCACTTTCGGCACCTTCAAAATTTGTTTCAACCGCCCAAATTGCCTTTGGACAATTTTCTTTGACCAGTTTCATAAGTTTTTCGAAATCAATTGTACCATCATCAAAACCGTTGTGTTCATCATTATTTGTACGATTTAATTTTCCGTGATTGTTATGTAAATGCATATAGCCAATACGATTATTAAGCGTTTTCACCCAATCATAAACAGACATATCAGAATTACCATGGGCATGTCCGACATCAAGACAAACCTTTAAACGCTTGTCATTAACAGCATCAATTTCTTGTATCATAACAGAGCTGTCCAATTCCAACATATTCTCAATCATTATTGTAATGGAATCATCTTTATCGGCAAAAAATTCTTCCCAAAAAGTTTTAGCTCTTTTAACCCAATTCGGAATATGCGAAGTAAATGGAACATATCCATCATGAACAACAATACTGTCGCAACCTAATTCTTTTGCGATTTTATAAGCGTAATTAAACCATTTCATCGTTTCTTTGCGAATACTTGGCATTGCTGAACCCAAATTTAAATCCCAAAAAGGTGCATGAAGCGATTTATGCTTAATGTTCTTTGTTTGTTCTTTTTGATAAGCAATTTGCTTTTTTATATTTTTCAAACGTGGGTCAGCAAATGTTTGAAATTCCAACCCGACTTTTTGACGTTTTACAATTTCCAAATATTTATCAAAATCACCGTCGTCACATAATCTGATATCCATTGCCATACTCCTTTGATTCAAATATGCCAAAATAGTACCCCCCATGAACATAAATGTCAAGTTAAAAGGATGTTTTAATGAGAAATTTAAACCTAGCCACGTCCACCATTAGGGCCATACGGACCACCAGGGCCAAAGGGACCGTTGGGATTGCATTTTCTTTCATGTTCCACGCAAACGTTGAATAACCTTTTCTGACCTTCAGAAATACAATCAAGACAAATAGGGGGTAATCCATGAGCCTTACGGAATAATCTACGGTTTGTCATATCTCCCACAGAATTATTCTCTGTTTGCTGTTGCATAATGCAATCAGGACATAAACAATGGGGACCTCCCGCATAATGTGTGTTTTGCCTGCGAAGATTAGTTAAACCCAAAACATGTCCGAATTCATGTTGTACAAGGGTTTGAAAGGCACCTCCCTCCATCCGGTTTTGACTATTTAACAGATGTTTGATTGATAAAACGCTTACTTTATCGAAATAGCCCGTTCCCATAGCATCTTCACCGGTTTGAGATTGGTATAAATCTTCCTTGGTTATCAACATCATCCAACTTATTTTATTACACATTCCTTCTGCAGTTTTATGTATATCTATTTTTCTTTCTGTTTGCCAACGTCCATCACGGATTGCTTGTTTTTTCCCCTGTTCTAAAAACCAATCCACACTCATATAGGGGGTTAATTCAAACTTTCCATCTTTTATCATATAGGCGTCTTGTGACTTCCAATTTCCAAGATTTGTCACAGGAAAAAACTGTTTGTACTGAGGAAAACAATCCATAAGGTCATCCAAGGCTTCTTTTGCAAGAAACCCCAAAGGTTCTAATCCTTTTTGATGTACAATAAAAATGTTTTTAATGGTGGACATACAATCTCCTTACAGGGCATATTATATCACACGTTGTATTTTTTGTCAATTTTTGTCAAATTCTGACAAATCCGTATATATCATAAAAAATAATGACAAATCCGATAAAAAAGTGTAGACTGGAAAAAAAGGACATAAAAATGATATTTAACAAAAAAACTTTACCCTTTTTGGGATTGGGCATTTCCGTTCAGGCGCCCATCAATTTAATCGGTGGATTATTGTTGTTATGGGCCACGGAAAGCGGATTAGATTTGAAAAGTGTCGGTTTGTTTGCAGCCGTTACTTTGCCCTATTGCCTGAAATTTTTATGGGCCCCATTTGTGGACAGAATCAACCTGCCCTTTGCCAATAGATTTGGGCGCAAAAAAACATGGTGTTTATTGTGGCAGTTGGGAATTATCTATGGACTGTGCGGTATGTCTGTTTTAAACCCAAAAGAAGATGCTTTATTATTGGCCATTTACGCTTTGTTTATCGGTTTTTGCGGGGCCAGTCAGGAAATGACTGTGGATGGTTTACGTATTGACAATTTAAAAGGTGATGATTTAAACAACGGTACCGTTTTATTTCAGTTCGGCAACCGTATCGGTTATTTTGCCGCCACAGCCGGTATGATTGCATTATCCGGCATTATATCGTGGCAGATGGTTTATCAAATATCAGCCGGCATTATTGCCATCGGTGTTTTATCCTTATTTTTTATCCATGAATCAAACCATTCGGAAATTCCCGCCAACTTTAACACAATGGTTGTACAACCCTTTAAAGATTTTTGCACCCGTCAAAATTTATTGTTATTGTGCAGTTTTATTATTTTATATAAATTATGCAACGGTATGTTGGGTAAAATGGCCTATCCGTTTTATTATGATGTCGGCTTTACAAAAAATCAAATTGCTTTGGTATCGGCAACCTTTGGTTCAATCATCACAACTTTGGGTATTTTTTGTGGGGGGTATGTTTTAAATAAATTCAACTTTAAAACTTTGCTGCTTTGGTTAGGGGGTATTGAAATTCTAACCAGTATTGCTTTTGCACAATTGGCCATCACCGGCCCCAATATTCCTTTGTTCTTTTTAATTATTGTCTTTGACAACATCGTTGGCGGTATGGGCGGTGCCGTTTGGAGTGTTTATTTATCCAGATTATGTTCACGCCAATTTTCCACCACACAATACGCTTTCCTAAACGCCCTGACAATGATTCCTTTAACATTATTGGGCACCACCAGCGGTTGGTTGGCCGCCGAAATGGGATGGTATACCTATTTCATTTTTACGGGACTTTTAATGTTGCCGGCTTTATTAATTATAAACACAGAATCAAAAACCTTATTTAAAGAAAAATGGAAGTAAAATATATCGTTTATCAAAGAAAATCAGATAAAACACCCCAAGTTGATATTTGGAAAACAAGCGGTGAAATGTTGCATCACATATACAGACACGAACACAATATCGCACCAAAGGAAGTATCTTCTGTCGGTTATTTGAATTTTAATCCCCAAAAAGAAATATGGGAATTGGAACATTATCCCTTATATGAATCTCCCTCTTCTATTATGGAAGCAATATCTCAAATGCGAAAAAATAAACGGGATAAAATTTTGGTCCGAAAACAAATACATCGCTGTGATTTTTTAAAAGATCCTGAATTACAAATGGCCACCTATAAAAGAAATAAGGCGATTAAACAAGAATGGTTACAAATGATTAAATCATGTTTACTCGGCCGTTAAAATGACCAATCCATCCGAATCACCCATATTTAAAACACGCAATAATTCTTCTTCAATCAAATCTTGAGAGCCTTTTTTAATCGCATCCACTTTTGTTTTCAAGGCCACAACATCCGCATTTAAATCATTTAAAACAACTTCAGCTTCCTGTGTTTCTTCACGCAATTGGTTTAAACGTAATAATCCGTGATTACCATAAATACCATGGTAACCAAAATAAACGGTTATTAAAATAAACAACATCGGTATTAAATGAAAAAAGTATTTCATCATTCAGCCTTTGTTTGTTCCAATTCAGATGAGTAAAAGTTTACCTGATTTCGACCATGTTCTTTTGAATAATAAAGGGCTAAATCCGCCTCTTTGACCAAACGCAATAAATCATCGTTTTGCGTATTGGTAATACCCAAACTGATAGTTACAGGAATATGTTTACCCTCAGCCTCAATATGCGCCTGTTCAACAGCCTGACGGAAATGTTCAGCAGCAATTTTGGCGCCTTCCATATCCGTATTTGTAAAGAAAACAATAAACTCTTCACCACCAAAACGGCCAATAATATCTGAAGTACGAAATTTTTCTTTCATTAAATTAGCCACTTCCTTCAAAACAATATCACCCGCTTCATGCCCATACGTATCATTAACCATTTTAAAGTGGTCAATATCGCTCATCATCACACAATAAGGTGTTTTATAGCGTTTAGCTGAGGCAATCGCCTGATCAACCATAGCTTCAAATTGACGGCGGTTATACAATCCGGTTAATGCATCCGTAGAAGCCTGCTTAAAGAGTTTTTCTTCTGTTTCTTTTTGTTCTGTCATATCGTGCAGGTTAAGATATAAAGCCAACTCCCCATCTAATTCAATAACGCGTGCTGACAAATCTAACCATAATTTTTCCCCAGATTTAGGAGAGCGCATTTCAACCTCAAAAGTGTCCACGATACGATTCTGTCGTACCTTCTGAACCAATTCATCACGTTTTTCTAAATTAGAAAAACAATCTTTTAATCGAAAATTCGTAATATCCCCTTTGGCCAGCTTCAACATATCTCTGGCAACAGAATTCATGTACATTACACTATCATCTAATAATTTTGAAACCAAAATGGGAAAGGGAGCTATATCCCAAAACATTGTCCGACGTTTTTTTTCAAATTCCAACTGTTCCTCTAAAACAGAACTTGTGCGTTGCATAAACTTAATTTGAGCCATAACAACAACCATACTTAAACATAAAAATAAGGCTATAGATATAGCACCAAATTCAGGCAATAAATCAAATTGACGGGCAAAATAAAAAGCACTTAATAAAATCAGACAATCGCCTATCAACCAAAAAAAGGAGGTCTTTCCGATTGTTGGTAACCGATGAAAGCAAATTGCAACAGTCAACCAAGACATTCCCAACAAAAGGTACATAAAACTAAATTTAGTATAAAGAACTAAACTCCCCAAAACAACTATTTGTAATAAAGACACAACAATCAATAGAAGTTTTAATTGTTTTTTAGCAAATTCTTGAACAAATAAGCTTAACCATAAATACGAGGTCGCAATACATGTCGTTATCGTTCCCAAAATTAAATATCCTTTATTAGATATTTCAAATTGCGGATTCATTATCTTTAACATCGGCAAAAAAACGAAAAGAAACGATCCAATCCCCAAAACAAAACAAGCTTTTCCAATTAAACGAAACCGTTGGCGCTGCGTTCCCTGAATATAAAACATACGAAAGCTCATTGCAACTATCAAATACGCAATACATTCAGCACCATAATTGTATAAACCAGATTTAAAAGCCTGTAAAATTTCCTGCCACATTTTTAATCTCCAAATCAATATTCAAGTACAGTTTAACAAAAAAATGTAAAAAATCAAGAAAAAATGAATTTTACCTGTTGCAAAATACGATAGTATGCCCCATATATTGTTCACAATAACAAAAAAGGAGCAAAAAATGAGTAAAATTTTAGGTATTGACTTGGGTACAACAAACTCTTGTATGTGTATCATGGACGGCAAGGATGCCAAAGTTTTGGAAAACCGTGAAGGGGCCAGAACAACACCATCCATCATCGCCTTTACATCAAAAGGTGAACGCTTGGTCGGTCAACCCGCCAAACGTCAGGCCGTTACAAATCCACAAGGTACATTGTATTCAATTAAACG
This sequence comes from Alphaproteobacteria bacterium, assembly GCA_045631185.1. GTDB lineage: Bacteria > Pseudomonadota > Alphaproteobacteria > CAAHEQ01 > UBA3637 > UBA3637. The sequence goes on from JAZQUH010000040.1 coordinate 7,364, forward strand.
TTTAATCGGTCGCCGTTTTGATGACAAAATGGTTTCCAAAGATAAAGGCATGGTGCCATATAAAATCATTTCCGGTGATAACGGCGATGCTTGGGTTGAAGTAGACGGTAAAAAATATGCCCCCAGCCAAGTTTCCGCTTTCGTTTTACAAAAATTAAAAGAAGATGCCGAAGCTTATTTGGGCGAAAAAGTGACCGAAGCCATTATTACGGTGCCGGCTTACTTTGACGATTCACAACGCCAAGCCACAAAAGATGCCGGTAAAATTGCCGGTTTGGATGTGTTGCGTATCATTAACGAACCGACCGCTGCCGCTTTGGCCTATGGTATGGATCAAAAAAAATCGGGTACAATTGCCGTTTATGACTTAGGTGGCGGTACCTTTGACGTATCCATTTTGGAAATCGGTGACGGTGTGTTTGAGGTGAAATCCACCAACGGTGATACATTTTTGGGCGGTGAAGACTTTGACGCCCGCATCATGGATTACTTGGCCGATGAATTCAAAAAAGAAAACGGCATTGATTTGCGTCAGGATCGCATGGCTTTGCAACGTTTGAAAGAAGCTGCCGAAAAGGCCAAAATTGAATTGTCCAGTGCCAATCAAACAGATATCAATTTGCCCTTTATCACGGCCGATGCCACAGGTCCCAAACATTTGAATGTGTCCATGACACGTGCCAAATTGGAAGGTTTAGTGGAAGATTTATTGCAACGCACCAAAGGTCCGATGGAAAAAGCATTAAAAGATGCCGGTTTAAGCAAAAACCAAATTGACGAAGTCATCTTGGTTGGTGGTATGACCCGTATGCCCGCCGTTCAAAAGTTGGTGCAGGACTTCTTTGGTCGTGAACCCCATAAAGGTGTGAACCCTGATGAAGTGGTCGCCATGGGTGCAGCCATCCAAGGCGGTGTGTTAAAAGGTGATGTGAAAGACGTTTTATTGTTGGATGTGACACCTTTGTCATTGGGTATTGAAACATTGGGCGGTGTCTTTACACGCTTGATTGACAGAAATACAACCATCCCAACAAAGAAGTCTCAGGTCTTTTCAACGGCCGAAGATGGTCAAACAGCCGTGACAATTCGTGTGTTCCAAGGTGAACGTGAAATTGCCCGTGATAATAAATTGTTGGGTCAATTTGATTTGGTGGGTATTCCCCCGGCTCCACGCGGTATGCCACAAATTGAAGTCAGCTTTGATATTGATGCCAACGGTATTGTGAATGTGTCGGCCAAAGATAAAGCCACCGGCAAAGAACAATCCATCCGCATTCAATCTTCCGGCGGTTTATCCGATGCCGATATTGAAAAGATGGTCAAGGATGCCGAAGCCCATGCCGAAGAAGATAAGAAGTTCAAAGAAGCCGTTGATGCCAAAAATCATGCTGATGCCATGATTGCCAGCACGGAAAAAATGCTCAAAGAAAACGGCGATAAAATTTCATCCGCTGACAAAGAAGCCATTGAACAATGTGTCAAGGAATTAAAGGAAGCCTCTGAATCCAATGATACAGCCCGTATCAAGGAAAAAACAGAAGCCCTGCAAAATGCCAGCATGAAAATGGGTGAAGCCATGTATAAAGCGGCTCAGGCCCAACAAGGTGCCGAACAACCGGCCGGCGATAATGCATCCCAAAAAGATGAAGAAGTCGTTGATGCCGATTATGAAGAAGTCAAAAAATAAGACTGATAAGGGGGTGGCTTTACGTCGCCCCTTTTTTATAACCTGCAAGCCATAAAGGAGTATGCGTGGCCGATTATTACGATATTTTGGGTGTGGATAAATCCGCTTCGTTTGATCAAATCAAACGGGCTTTTCGCACAAAAGCAATGTCTTGCCATCCCGACCATCACCCCGGCGATAAAGAAGCCGAAAAAAAGTTCAAAGAATTGGGCGAAGCCTATGAAGTTTTAAAGGACAGCGAAAAGCGGGCAACCTATGACCGTGTGGGTCATGAGGCCTTTAAATCAGGTATGGGCAGTGGTGGCTTTGGCGGTGGTTTTGGCGGGTTTGATTTTTCGGGTACCGGCTTTGAGGATATCTTTTCCGAAATGTTCGGCATGGGTGCTCGTTCCCGTGGACCTCAACGCCGTCAAGGGGAAGATTTACGCTATGATTTAACCATTACATTACAGGAAGCCTTTTCGGGCATTAAAAAAGACATTGAAGTGGAAACTTTAGATACCTGTGATGAATGTGATGGTCAGGGGGGCAAAGGCGTACAGACCTGTCCCACCTGTCAAGGACGCGGTCAAATACGTCAACGTCAGGGCTTTTTCATTATGGAAACAACCTGCCCCACCTGTCAGGGTTCGGGACAAACAATCCAAAAACCGTGTGATAAATGCCGTGGCACAGGCCGACATAAGCATAAAAAAACTTTACAGGTCAATATACCCGCCGGTGTGGATACAGGCATTCGTATGCGTTTATCCGGTGAAGGAAATGCCGCCGTTCGTGGCGGGGATAAAGGTGATTTGTATGTCTTTTTAACCGTGGCCGAACATCCTTTATTTAAACGCCGTGGAGATGATTTATTTATCAAAGTCCCCGTTCCAATGGCAACGGCTATCTTTGGGGGCGAAATTGATATTCCGACCATTGACGGCAAAATTCAAAAATATACCGTTAAACCCGGTTTACAATCGGGAACGGAAAAAGAATTGGCACATATGGGTATGCCGTCTGTACGCAACAAAGTGCGTGGCAGTTTATATGTCACTTTCCAAGTGGAAACGCCCACCAATTTATCCAAAGAACAAAAAGATTTATGGCGGCAATTTTGTGGTTTATCCCCTGATAAAGATTCTTTGTGTGAAAAATTTAAAAAATTGATTGGAAAATCATCATAATAACGATGTCGTAACATCAAAATACCATCTTTTAAAAGCGTCCAATTAGGGCGCTTTTTTATTTTATTATTGACTTATTAATCAGAATTTGCTCTGTTCAAAATATAAATGATTTTAACAAAGGAAATCAAAATGAATCAATTGAGAAAACATACGAGGTATAACCATCCATTTTGGGAAGGCCAAATTCCACCCGTTGAAAGCATGGGAAAAAAGACCGCCGAAAACGGATGGACATTGCCTGAATTAAATTTACGTGCAATTGATGCTTCCGATATGGATTTATCCGGCTATGATATGCAAGATGTTGAATTTGGGGAAGGAACAATTTGGCCAAAAGATATTTCAAAATGTCCCAAAGATTTTGAAAAATTGGAACAAATCAGCGAATTTGGAAAAGACCCCGGATTGGGCGTTCGGGCTTTACATAAAAGAGGTATTGACGGAACAGGAATGAGTATTGCCATTATAGACCAACTGCTTTCTGACCATATTGAATATCACGATAATTTGGTTCATTATGAAGAAATAGGCTATGATGACCCACAAAGAGAGGGCGACATGCATGGTTCTGCCGTATCCAGTATTGCCGTTGGCAAAAACTGTGGCGTTGCACCAAAAGCAAAATTATATTATTTTGCACATAATAATACTAAAAAAAATGAAACAGGAAAATACATTCCAGATGCCGAACCCGCCGCACAAGCTTTGGAAAAAATATTAAAAATAAATGAAACATTGCCCGATGGTGAAAAAATTCAGGTTGTATCAATGTCTTGGGGTGGGCAAAATAAAGCACTTAATTCAGATCAATGGCAAACGGCTTTGGAAAAAGCCAAAAAAGCAGGGTTATTTGTTTTGACATGTCACTCTGAGAGAGAGTATGAACTCCCCTATGAGCGAACAGGTCGAAAAGTAACCGAAGATCCAAATAAAAATTCATCTTATATAGAAACCGCATATCCTATAATGCATTCTTATGAAACCTGGCTCAAAGAACACAAAGAAGAATGGATTAAAAATAAAGGACAAGCCGTTTTCGAAAAAGATTTAAAATGGGCAAAAAAAATTGATAGCACAACATTTTATGTGCCAGCCGGACATAGAACCCTGGCATCTCCGGTTGGTAAAGATGAATATGTGCATTATTATCGTGGGGGTGCCAGCTGGACAACGCCTTGGGTGGCCGGCATGTTTGTTTTGGCACGTCAGGTAAACCCCAATATCACACCTGAACATTTTTGGAAAATCGCCATCAAAACAAGTGTCTTTAACGAAAAAGTCCAAGGTAAAATTATTCAACCGGAAAAATTAATCGATACATTACAAAAGGAATTAAATCCAAAAACTTTACAAACAACATTGGCAAAATGTATGAAAAAAGCACCCCAAAAACTGACTACATCTGAACTGGTTCAAACGCAATTTTTGTTGAAAGATAAAAAACAAAAATGATTTATGGCGGCAATTTTGTGGTTTGGCCCCTGATAAAGATTCTTTGTGTAAAAAATTTAAAAAATTGATTGGAAAATAAATAAGTGGAAATCATCGGTACTATTATCTCGGTTATTCTATTAGTAATTGCTTTGATATTCGTAAGTATCATATTCTCGGTTTTACAAAATTTATTTCACCATCTTAGCAAAAAGAATCGCCAACCATCACAAATAGCCAAAGTTTTAGGCCCTATTCTAATCCTTGTTTCATTTTTGGAAGTGATGCTTCCGATTATCACTATACCAATAATGTTCACAAAATTGAAAATGGGCAATTCAGATTATAAAGAAATAGGGCTGTTTTTTATCATCTGTCTTTTCTGTTCCATCATTGGGGGAAATCTTTCGTTTGATTATTACAGGCATTTTTATCTGATACCCAAAAACAATGCCGAATCTGAAAATAAAACAGAACAAATAACCTCCCAACCAACAGAGGAAAAAGAACAATTTAAGCCCAGATACTTTTAATCCAAAAGATTATTCTTCCACGATTTCGCCGTTGTCAATACCCCACAAGTTGGAACGCAAATACCAACCAGAATATTTTTCTTCACCCGAATGGACGGTTAAACGGCAATAATTACCCGTGGGACATCTTTCCAATTTGGCAAGAACACCAGGTTGTAAAACAGCCACAGCCTTTGTCTCATCAGTCTTTTTTAAAAGGTTATCTTCTTTGGTAATAATCACATAGCGACTTTTGGTCAGCATATTTTGGTGCATCCAACCGATTTCGCCTTCTTTATCACGTACCTGACGCCATAATTCAAAGCGATCCAAAACTTCTATCGGATAATGTTTTTCCTGATAAACCCACTTGATGGGAAAACGTTCCCCAGGGCCCGTACGCATATTGACTTCATCAAACTTTAATGAAGCATATTTACCCGCATATAAAGGTAAAACAAAAAACACACCAAAAACCAATAGTGATAAGTTATTCTTCATCATCATCTTCCTTGTAACGATCACGGATAGAACGTACTTTACGTCTGTTAAATTTTAAATTTTGCTTTGGTTGTTCACTTTCATCTAGAATAACTGTATCAGTCACAGTTGTCGCGGTTTGGGGTTGAACTTCCTGCCAACAAACCTGAACCACAGGCATAACCAATAACTGGGCACAAACCAAACCACGATGAATCACAACTGCTTTGGGCGATGTATTTTGCAACAATACAAATAACGGTTTTCTATCAGCAGGATGAATAATTTGCGGACCATCCAAAACAACCAATCCTTTTTCACGGGCTAAATCAGGCTGGCTGACAATCTGGCCACAAAAACCATCAGGAATACCAACGGCAAAGCCAACGGGAATATAGGCTCGATCCCCATGATTCAAACGTACCGGCGTAGTAACGGCTGCCTGTAAATTCAAACCCACGTGATGTTTGGACGAATAACTGGGTAAAGATAAACCTGTTCCATCGGCAGTTCGACAAATATAAAGCTTTGGTACCATTTTTCCCCCTTTTATGTGATTTCGGTAATCGCACGAATATTTCCATCACGATTGATTTGAACCACACGCAACTTTTCCTTCATTTCTTTAAACATTTTTTCTTCTTCTTCACCAGCAAAACTTTGATGATTACTTTCCGCAATACGGCCAATAAAGGCACGATACGCTTCATCAGGAGTTGCTGCATGAATGGTAGCAAAACAGTTTTCATGACCTGAATTCATCAGCTTCCAAATCGCATTGGCATTAGTTGTAGAAATTTCTCCCCCTAAAATAGCATCTGGTGTAAAACGAACCACTAAGTCAATCACATTGGCATAAGTAAACGTATTTGTTGATTCCGTTCGGGAAACAACCAAATGCACATGATTGGGCTGTTTAACAATCAATTCTCGGGTATCTTCAATGGTAATAATACGTTTATGTTCACTGAGCAGTGTAATCATATTATTCAAAAAGGTTGTTTTACCAGTTGCCGTAGCACCGCTGATTAAAATATTATCTCCCCTTTGAATAGATAACACCAAACGTTCATAAGGATCATCCGGATCTTCCACATTTTTCAATTTATTGATTTGACGCAGACGACCGCCTTGCACCAAACCGAACTGATCCATACCGATGCCTAAATCTTCCTTATAAACACGAATGGCCATAGCAATACCGCCGGTTAAATCGTCATTATCATACATCACATTACGACCGGCAATCCCCGTAAAACGATGTCCCCCCGGCAATGCCGCATATACCACAGGGATACCCGCCAATGGGTCATAGGATAAATCATAGGTATTAGCGATAATATACATCATATTATTCAGATATTCACGCGTCAATTTGGGATCTTCATAATAATGCCACGGATGCGCATGTCGTCCACGCAAACGCAACCAAATACCACCAGGGCGATCGATGGCTACTTCTTCTACGTTATCCTGAGAATACCAATAAGATAACGGCCGAAGCGTCATTTCCAAAACACGATAGGTATCTGTAATTGAAAGATTTCCCATTTTTTATCCTTTAATATGCTTGATTCATCATATCCGAAGATGGCTGAATAACTCGTTCTTCTAAATCAGGATCCATATGATCTGAACCATCATAAAGAGGTGTTTGCATCATTTCTTTATTTTGGTTTTGAATATTTTCCCGATTATTACGACTTCTACGATCTGTGTCACCAGAGCGTTCTGATCCTTGATCATCAGAATTTTTTAACTGTTGTTTTCGTTTTTCCGTCCAAGATGGAACATCTGGACGCATTGCTTCAGTTGATTGAGAACCATATTCTTCTTTAAATTCTTCCTCATCATCCTCTGGTGAACGCAACCATAAATCCTGATTTAACATCACAGTTAAACGTGTTCCGATTGGAACATATAAAATAGGTGGAATTTGCATAAATTCCTCAACTAATTCATCAGAAATACGTTCCAATTGATCTAACCAAATCTGACGAACTTGTTCTCGTGTACGCTGAGCTTCTGTCATTGTACCACCACCACTTGAATCAACTTTTATCTCTTTGTTGCTATCTGGAGAAGTAGCCTGATACGCATGTAATAATACCGTTTCAGCAACAGCCCCCAAGGCCGGAGTTCCATATTTTTGGAATAATTGTTTATCCAAATAAGCCGCAATACCAGAACGACCCATTGCATCACCCGAAGGACTGCCATTCAAATTAAAGGCAACACCATCTGGGCGAATCAAACGCTGCCAAGAAATAGCAACTTTAGCCACGCCATTTGCACCGGAGTTTTCTTCACCTGAAAATTTACCTATCAATTGTGAACCAGCGGGAATTAAAATATTACGTCCTTCTTCTGCATAAATGTTTGTTTCAACAATTGCCAAAGCATCAAACGAACCAGAACGAGAATCAATAGAACGTGCCAATACAGCAGGAATCACTCGACCTTGCAAAATAACGTGAGACATATCAACAGGCCAAGAAGATACACTCCGTTTTATCCCTAAGGATTCCCAATTTTTATCTTTTTTAGGTTTGAATCTAGCCTGCATTTCAGCCGACATAACCAAAGGCTTTCCACCCAATCCCTGACGCATACTTTGACGCTTTTGAGCCATTTTTTGTTGAATCTGCTCTAATTGTTCATCAGGTATCTTTATCGGTTCAGGTTTTGGGGGACGAGGACGACCTGATGGTGCTGTTGGATCCAATTTCTGACCATTTAAATCATACAACAATCCATCCATCATTGTTCCGATAATTTCATTATTTTCATTTCTTATAAAACCATCATCACCTAATGTAACCGAAGTATTACCCAATCGTATCACACGATCGTGGGATTCTTCTGTTTCTGGAGATAATCCACATTCTTGTAGATCCATATTGTAACCAAACACTTGATCAATTTGTGTTCCATTAGGCGCCGTAATCACTCCTGATGATGACATAAAACCATATAATTCACCATTTTCATCCAATAATTGGCCATCTGGCATTAAAGAAGCCGAACGTTTTGTTTCATATTCAAACCATGTACAATCTTTAAAATAACCAATTTTACCAATACCTATACGGTCAGTAAAACCTGCCGGAATAGTTTGACCTCCTGGCGTTTTTATCGTACTATTTTCAACCGTAAAAACATGCTCTCCTTTATCATTATAGACAAATGTTTTATCATCTCCCTTTTGTTCTAGAATCATTTTTACTTTTCCATTTTCATCAAAAATGATTTCCTTTGCTTGTGATACATAAACCCAATCTGGATGTCCGGAAACTGTGTAATTGGGCAACATAACTCCTACCTCAGTTCCAGTGGTATCTAAAACAGTCCCTTTTAAAGTTGATATACCAACAACTTCACCATCTTTCAAAATTAAACCAGGCTCAATAACTGTAACATCTGGTATTATTTCTCCCGTTGTCGGATTCAATAATTCACCATTTTCTGTAACACATGCAATTTCCACACCATTTACATCAACAGCGGTTCCATCGGGTAAGGAACGTCCTAAATATCCCTCTTTCCCCATAATAGGACCATTTCGAGGAACATATCCAATTTTATTTCCTTGGGCATCTACAGCTGTTTTATCTGTTATAATCCGTCCAACAACAGAACCTTGACCATTTATCACACGACCATCATAAGCAGGTTGTCCAATAATTTTACAATTGTTGACTATTAACTCTTCCGGAACCAAACGACCTATAACATCTAATTCATGCACCCCTTTAACTGTTTTATTTATTGCAACTGTTCCAACGTTTTCGCCCTCCAAAGATACAATTTTTCCATCAGGTGAAACAGTCCCCATAAAAGCACCGCCTGCTTTGGCAATTGCTGTCACAAAAGGAATAACACCCCCCAAAGGAGCACCTCCTTCTTTTAAAATAAATCCACTATCAACAACCTTTCCAACTGACTTATTATCCCTATCCAAAACCTGAGCCATATTGGATGTACGACCTAAAATTTCCTTTTTCAATCCTAATGCCAAACCTTGAGCAACAGTATGAGCAATATACGGCATTGTATTATAAACATTTTTTTGCGGAACACCAGCCACCGATCCATCGGGCAAAACACGACCAACAAAAGCACCTTCTTCATTAAGAACAGAACCATCAAATTCAATTAAACCAATAATGTTGGCCTTTTCATCAATAACAGCACCATTTGGCATCAAATTTCCCAACCAAGCGTTCGTTTGTGTTAAAGCCGAAGAAAATGCCATTTTTCTACCAACATTTTGGCCTTTGGACATAACATAACCTTCTTTTCCTGTTGATGCCACAATAGCGCCCTTTTTATCAATAATCACACCCGGAGTATAGATCCCCCCCAATAATTCACCAACAAGAGAGAAAACAACTCCCATCCCTGTTGCCGAGGCTATTTTTTTAGAACCATTATAAACCGAACCATCAGGATACACCTGTCCCAAAACGCCTAATGTAGTACTGATAGCGGAACCTATCGGTAAAATCGCCCCATCCAACAAGCCTGAATTTCCCAGAGTATAAGTATTTGTCATCGTATATCCTTTTTCACGGCGAGACAATAAATCATAGACTTTCCCATCAGGATTGATGACGCCATTAATCTTTGTTGAATTTAAAGAGGCTATCATTGGAGATTTTGAAATTAATCTTCCTTTTATGTTTGCCTTATTTGAAGCAAACGGAAATGTTAAAACATCAGCCAATAACTTCGAATGAGTATTTTGCAAAGCCCCCTTTTCATTAGTCCAACCAAATGATTTATTCGAATCGGAAAAAGCACTCATTCCCAAAGGAACATAAACACCAATCATTTGCCCGTTTTCATCAAAAATATGTCCATCCAATCCAACCTGACCAATAACCTTTGTTCCATCCTCTATCTGAGCATCGTAACGCGTCCACCCAATTACTTTTCCCTCTGGGCTTAATGCAATGCCAGGAGGTAATAACTGTCCTTGCAATACGCCTTTACTATCATAAACAAAACGGGAAAAACCAACAATCGATAATACCTCGCCCTTTTCTGACAATAATTGCCCTTTTGAGGTTGTATGTCCTAAATATTCACCACTAATCCCAACAACGGCCACAGAAGAAACAGGAGCCGCTTGAATTTGCTGAGCAGAATTCAACGATAAACCTGATGGCAAAATAGAACCAATAACACGCCCATCCGGACCATTAACTTCACCTTTAAAATTCCCCCATCCTATCATATTTCCTTTTAGATTTACAAAAGGTGCAATTGGAACCAGATTTCCTTTTACGGTTTCATCTAACCCTACAACATTTCCATACGCTGAAATATTACCAACTAAATTTCCCTTAATATCATTGACAACTCCTTGATAAGATTTTACCTCACCATCTGAAACCATTTGGGGAACCAAACTTCCCAACCACCCTTCAACAGAAATGGCTGTTGATAATTCGGGAAATACCATACCTAAAACGTTTTTCTGTTCATCAACAATTAAACCATTTGCCAATGCACGTCCGGCTAAAATTCCTTCGCTATTAATAAAATTAGCATTTGAGTTAACTGAACCTATATATTTACCATTTCCATCTAAAACAGGACCTATCCGTAAACGAGCTCCTTTTAATTTTCCATTTTCATCTAATAAAGAACCATTTGCTAAAATCTTTCCAGGAACAATTTTGCCTTGATTCATCAATGTTCCATCTGCTTGGAGAATTCCCAAAACATTCCCCTGCATATCAACAAAAACTGCTTTCTCAGGAATAAGAATACCCAAAATCTCTGCACCTTTTGAATTAATCACTGTCATATTAGGCAAAACACGACCAACAGTTACCCCTGCAGAGTTTTGTACAATCCCGCTCATTTGATTGTAAAAAGCAACAATTTCACCGTTATCTGAAAAAACAGCACCAGAAAAAGGTACTACACCAGATAAAACACCTTTATCCCCAATAACCCATCCATTAAATAATACATCGCCTTTCCAGCCCCCCATATTATCATAGGTTTTCCCTGCAATAAAAGACCATGCCATCGGATATCCATTTTCATCAACAACAACACCTCTGGTTGAATTTGGCATTATTGAAGGAGGTGCTGAGGATGAATTTACACACCCCATAATTTCATTTTTATCACTGATAATCTGACCATCCAAACCAATACGACCAATTACCTGATTTTGATCATTCAGCTGAATTCCGGTCGGAGTAACCATACCAATAATTTCACCTTTCCTATTCTGAACATTCTTATCGCGAGTTATACATCCCACCAAAGAACCATTAGTTGAAGAAACAACGACCCCGTTTAATGAAATCAATCCCAATAATTTACAATCTTTTTGAATTGCTGTTCCCCAAGGCGTTACCATTCCTAAAGTTTTATTTTTTTCACCTACAGCCAATCCATCTGGTAAAACCCGACCTAAATTTTGTAAATCTAACGACATAACCTGAGCGTCAGGATAAACAGAACCAACCTGACCACAAAGTTCTGTATTTGAAATAACTCGCCCAACTGGCATTACAGCACCAACAAATTTTTCTTTTGCAAAAACAGCACCATCTGGTTGAACACAACCAATCATCGTTCCTTTTGAATCTAAAGTTTTCCCCTCTGAATTAACAAAACCAATGACTTTGCCCGTTGAATTAATAACAACACCCTGACGGACAACAGAGCCTAATTCATTATTTTGGTTATCAACAACAGCCTTATCCAACAACACATGACCAATATGCTGTTTATATGAATCATAAACTCGACCATTCATTGAAACGGTACCATAAGATTGACAACCTATACCAACAGCAACACCACTTGGCACAACACCACCAATAACCGCCCCTTTTTTTGTTACAGCCAAACCCATCGGACGCATATATCCAACAATCTGGGCCTTATCATTTAGAACAAGTAAATACGTCTTAGAGGTCGTATCCTTTTGGGGAAAAATACCACCCAAAACATCACCGTTAAAATTTATCACTAAACCCCATGGTGCCAAAAAAGCAAAGGGTTTTCCTTCCAAATCAACTACCTGAGAATCTACACGGGGATAGCCTACAACTTTACCCTTTTCATCCACAATCCGAACAGATTTTGTTTCTTCATCAATAACCATATTTCCGATAACTTCACTGTTTTCCTTTACCGCAGGAACAAAAGGAATTGCCTTGCCCAAAACCTCCATTTCTGGGGAAACAATCGTTCTATCACCTAATAAGCGACCAATAACTTCTCCTTTAAAATCAAGCACATCATGGTTTTCAGCCACTGTTCCCATTAATTGATTTTTCAAATCTAATGGTACATATTTTGGTTCTACAACAATGGGAGGTATTCCGTTTTTTATATCTGGTTCTATTGCTGGTCCATCGGGTATCTGATATTCTTTATCTCCAACTTTAATTTTGTCATCTTCAACCGGCAATTTTTCTCCACCGGCGGTCATAACCTCACGTTTAATATCAACCTTATTTTCCTTACATTCATTACACTTACAGACGACACAAGGATTTGAATCCGTTATATTTACGCGTAAGGGAATTTTTTCCTCATAAACGTTCGTTTCACGAGGAGTATCTTCACGCCATTTAATCAATAAAACATCCTCAAACTGAGCAATACTTTGTGTTTCCCATGTTAATAAAATTTCACACTCAGAATTAATAGGAATTATATCATTTCCAGCCTCCATACAAGAACCTGAAAGTGTAAATGGAGATTCTTTTTCTTTTTTTAACTTTTTTGATTCCAATCTTATTCCGCTTTTTTCTGCCTGTAATTTTATTATTGTTTCCCCTTTATCTCCAACAATAGAATTGACAAAAACACTGGCAGGAGAAATAAGTAATCTACCTTCTCCCGGGGTATAATGAACAGGTTCTGGTATCTCCTCCTCACCTGTTTTTATTTCCTTTATTACCCAACCTCCGTCAGGAGTATATGTCGTTATTGGTTTTCCCTGTTTTTCTGGCATTGAACATAAAGCCAAGAAAAATAACAACAATAAAACTATCCCGATAACCAATAGTATTAAATTACCACGACGTTGTTTTTGCTCAGAAAGACTTTGTTGATTATTCTTCATACATAAAATCCTATTTTATTGAATCCGAACAACAGAACATGAAAATCCTCGACGTCCCATCTTACGACACAAAGCATCAGCAGTGGCTACATCCTTTAACATACCTGCACGCAACCGGAACAATTCAACAACATCACCATCAGCTGTTGCATCTACCGAATAATATGGTTCATATCCTGACAACAGATCTTTATTTTCACCATAAACTTTATTCCATAACATTTCTAATTCGGAAATTTGATCACTTGTACCGAATTCAACAGCAATGTTTTCCGTTCCCACAACTGGTACTATGGCGTTTTTATTCACTGAATCTAAAATATCGCGATTTGCCTGCATAATATTATCGGGAATTGGTTTTATTTGAGAAAAACCATCATTCACACAACGATTCGTCCCCATTACATCATTACAATATGGCTGAACCGTATATGAATTGTGCTGAGTATCTGTTACAACGGGTAGCGAATTCGATAAAACAGCCCCTTGATTTAAAACCAAAGCTTGATTTGGCACAGCTTGTTGCGAAACAGTGCCGGACACAGGCAACATCGAATTGGAGCCACTGTAATCTGTATATTCCAATCCCTGCGCTGGATCACGACGCAATTTAATACAAATCAATTTACGACCATTTCTCAAAACCAAATCACCAATGGCTTCCACCACAATCAAACGACTATTTGGACCACGTGTACGTTGACCAACAGGCACCTCCACATCCTGTTGCAATAACGAAACAACTGGGCGTTGTGTCATTGTCAAAGCTTTGGGGCCTAAATCAATATAAGTGAATATATTGTCCCGCCAAATATTATCAGGTGCTATATCCACATCTTCTGGATTTGGCAGAAACATATCTAAATCGAAACGAATACTTTCAGGATCCATAGGAACGGTTTTTAACCAATCCTGAGGTTCTCCAGAAGGTGAAAATCCTGAGGAAGAGCCACCAACTGATTGCGAAGCAGTAGCAGTCAAAGGTGAAGCTGCCATAGAACTAGCCCCTTTATTATCACCCATTTGACCACCAGCCGAAACAGGCGTCCATCTCGGTCCCACTAAAACATCAACAACAGATTGAGTTATTTTATCTGTATTAAATGTTTCACTACGCAAATAAAAAACATATCGATTTCCAGAACGACCAAAAATAATCATATTGCTGTCCACTCCAATATAATTCGGATCAGCATATAATAATAACGAATTGGGCGCCACAATTTCACCCCCAAAAGATTCCGGAGAACCAATATGAACTTTTTCAATTAATTCCCATGTCGGCAAATTAATCAAAGTCATCATACCTTCACGCAACCGCAAAGGTAAAACAGTATCTGGCATCCAATTATAACGAGAGTAACCAGGTTTGGTTTGTCCTTCTCCCAAATGTTCCATTGGATTATTCCACGCCTTTTGCTGCATTCCCATTGTATGGATATAGCTCAAATCAACCTGATCGAATTCCCCTGCAGATTGAGCAATTGCATCCATCGCAATCGAGGCATTTGTATCCACGGGCGTCTTTATCTCTTGCGCAAAAGCAGGAACAATAAACAGAAAAGCCCATAAAACACAAGTGAATTTTCCAATCATCTGATACATTTTTTCCTCCAAAAAACTACTCTTTATCTAAAGATTACCCCAAAAAAAAATAAAAATCCACTATTATTTTTTATTATTTGGCGTCCCATATTCTAATACCCTAAAACCAAGAGGATTTTTTAATCTCTCTGACCAACGAACTTCTCGACCAATATCGCCAAAAGAAGGATCTAATGAGACAAGAAGCATTTCCTCTAATTCTTCTTCTGTTTGCTCACGTGCATTCTGTTCAGCCCAAGAAAGAAATTTCATTTTAACACGCCATAGTTTATATTCACTATCTTCGGCAGAAATAGTTTCAATTTTTACAGTAGAGGTATAACCATTTTTTAATTTATCTATAATGCGTTCATATCTTTTTTTACGCAAATCTTCAAACAACATAGGTCTTGTCATCAACGAAATCGGACCATCTGGATGCCAACGTTCTGCCAATTCCTCATGATCTTCAGTTACTGTATAAATTGAAAGAACATACTGACGTACCAAAGACTTTAAAGCATTTTCTATATCAAATTCATTTTTTGCAGGAGGCAAAAGGTCAACGATTTGCTGATTCTTATCATAAACCTTTAAAAAAAAGTGTTGCACTCGAACCAAAGGATACAAGGAAAACAACGAAGCAAACAACAAAAGATTTGCGACAATTGACAAAACAGCCACCGCCGAAAAAGCGCGCGCAATCCAAACATAGCGCTCTGTTTTCAACATTTCTTGGGAAGAAATCCCCGACTCTCTTTCTTCTCCGACCATATAGTCTATCCTTCCGAAAAGATTAAACTAACCACTGAGGCAAAACAGACGTCTTTTTCAATTCCAAACAAGCACAGGGTGATTTTTTCAACTCTGAATAATCCCGACCTATAGTAACGGGCTCTGGCTCATACAAAGAACCACAAGCAACAATAGATAATGCACAAAAAACAAATAAAACAAACCACAATTTTTTCATCAACACCTCCTTGGATTAGGACAAGTGTATCATATAAAAACAAAAATAGTCAACTTTTTTTTAAAAAAAAATGTTTTTTTTATTCTATGATCAATTGATCGTTTTTTCCGTAATATTAACCCGAGTAAAGTATACACCATAGGGGTTGACCCAATTCTTGGAAAAAACCCTACGAGAATCACTATAATTATAATCCAAGGTCACATAAAATTTTTTTTCAGATGGTACATTATTATTCAAAGTTATAATAAGCACATCCGCTTGAAATTGAGGAGTTTGACTTACTTCATTAAAACCTAAGTCTATATTTTGAATAGAAATAGTTTGAACTTTTCCACCTTCATCATTTTTTTTCTTAATTTTATCTTCTACCTTACCACCCAAAAAATCACGATGCACCTTTGTGCTTGAAAGCCTTGCCATAGGACCTCTCCACCCCCAACGATAAGACATTTCTTCAAAATCAGGAAAATAAGTCAAGCGCATTTCCAAATAATAACGAGCCAGCATCTCTTCCACAACTTTCTTAATTTTTACATCATAATCATCAGAACCTTCAAAAGGTATTGCAGAAAATAAAGATTTAAATTCCATTGTATCTATAGGAAAAAACTGAGAAATCACATGAACACCCCGCCCTTCGCTATCTTGCTTAGAGTGAAAAAACAATGTAAATGAAAATAACAATGAAATACTCAATAAAACAACAGATGTTGACAAACTTAACCAGGCATACAAACGCGCTTTACGAATATCCATCAAAAAACCTCATTTAAAATGAACAGTTGGCTTCTTTTATATCTGGTAAATTCTTTATTTGGTTTGCATAAGCTGACTTCATCTGTTTTTGGGATTCTGCAATAATTTTATCCGTTGCCTGACGTTCTCTCATCAACTGATCCAATTCCATCGCATTGGTTTCCGTCAAATGAACCAAAGCTTCTTTATCCTTCTTCAATGCATCAACAACTATCTTTTGTTGAGTAACAGGACTCATCTGAGAAATTTGTACAATAGGTGCATTTGTTTGCTCTATAATTTCCCGTGCATTTTCTGATAAACGTTTCAACTTTCTTTCTTGAGCCTGACGACGTTTTTGAACAAGTTCTGGATGTTCCGCATCTTGTTTTTCCAATATTTCTATATACTTTTCTGCATCAGTTATTGCTTTAGCTTTTTCCTCACGCAATAACTTTTGTATTTCAAAATATCCCTTTGTATTAGCTAAATCAGAATCGCCAATCGCTATACTTAATTTTGAAAGCTTATCATTAAAGTTCTTTTTAATATCTTCCATTGTTTCTTTATATGAGAAAGAACTTTTCTGAATTGCATCTTGCATCATACGTAACTCAAACTCTTGTTCCAATGTGCTACGATAAGAAACTAAAGCTAGATCTGTTGGAGTTTCAATATTGCCATTCGAAAAAGCCTGGGATAATTCGCCTTTTGGATTTTTTTTCAATATTTGACGATTTTTTGAATCTTTCCAAACATCTGGTAGTTCAGAATGTGGTTGATTTGCATCTGAATCAAATACTACAATTTCTTTCCAATCAGGCAAAGGAGTCGGTGCTTTTGGAGGTAACAAATCGTATGTTAGATTCTTTTTTTGTTGTAAAGAAGCTAAATAACTTTTATGAGCCCTTAAAACGTCATCATATTTTTTTGGATTTTGCCTTACAGCTTCATCTACATCAGGTCTACCGGCCAACGGCACACCAAAGGCTTTATTCATTTCTTTGTAAAAATTATTCCATTCTTCTTCAAAAACAATTGCCTGATCTTGCCATAATGGAAAAGATGATCCATCTTTTGTTTTTCCCCATTTTTCCGGATTTTCATAAACATCAAGCATTATATCACGACTGATTGACTTATAATTTTTACTGGATTCAATTCGTTCTTCTGTTCCTTTTGCAATAGGATCACCTTCATTACCTAAAGAAAGGCGTTTTTTCTCATAAGCATCATTCATTTTTGCCCAAGTTTCTTTTGGATTTTTAAAAACCCCCTCTAATTTTTTTGAATTACACTCAGAAATAATTTCCTGAAATTCCAAAAAAACATCCTCCTGCTCTTTCAAGTCTTTACCCGTATGAAGTACATCCTTCATGCCCTTCATTTCATTTAACAAATTATGAATATTTAATGCACGGCGTAAAGCTGGATTTGCACCATCTAAATACTTTGATGTCTGAACCATTTTAGGTTGCGTTTTTTTTGCTGCCCCAAAAGTAATTGCAGAATAAGCAGGAGCTGAAACAATCCCTAAAACTATTAAAGCACAAAATAAAGAACAAACCTTAAATTGATTTTTCATTTACCTCTCCTTTCTTATTTTTCTGCAGAATTATCGTTTTTAGGATCCGAAGATGCTGCTAAAGTAGAACAGACGCCTCGTAAATCCGGGGTCACTGTAACACGCTGTAAATCCACACCATTTAATTCTAAAGTCTGCGCTCGTGTTCTTATTCGAGCTGCAACCACTCTTTTTTTCAAAGCCAATAATTCATCCAACAACAACCTTTTTGAAGCAACAGAACTGACTGCTGCGGAATAATTTGAATAATCACTTTTCGTAGATGTTGCAACATTTTTTAGATCATTATAGATACGTTTCATATTTAAAGCATCCGTCAACGCTTGAATCGATCGACGTTGGGATTGATACTGTACAGTCCATTTTGCTTCACTCAAATCACTTAAAGCTGACAAATTTGTTACAGCTTCATCCAAACGTTGTTGTGCCAAATCAGCCACACAATTTTTTTTCAAAGATTCAGCCTGATACATTTCAGTTTCAACAGAAATATCTGTCAAAACCGCCGACAACTCTAAATCTCCTTCTGCTGCAGCCTCATCACCATAACAACCTCCACAACCACTCGCCTCCTCATCCTCTTTCCAAACTAATTCGGCAATTAATTCTGTATCATCGCTTAAAAAATACTTCACAGCTGTTGATAAGATACGACCCGCCGCAGAACCAACATCAAAGGTATAACCAACAATACCTGTATGGAAAGGAGCTGGAGGCACAGGCAAGATAGACCAACCTTGAGACGGCCAAATTACCCCTAATGAAAATCCCATTAATAAAATTTTCTTATATACATTTTTCATATCTCCCCCCTATTTCTGAGATTCTTTTTTACCAGGCATAATTTCAACCGGTTGTTGCATTAAAAATGTCATAGCATCAGCTTCCATCATTTCCACCTGTAAGGCCAAATCAGCAACTGTTATTTTTAACATTTCATCCAATGTTTGGGCGTCAATTGCGATAGATCCAACCTCATTATCACTGCTAACTGGTGCCAAAGAAGCTGCCTGCAAATCCGAAACAACTTTTTGTTGAGCTGTATATCCCAATTGTACCATACGAGATGCAATTAAATTGGCATATTCTTGACGTTGTTTTTGAATTTGTTCCACATAAGCCTGTGTATTATCAGCACCTTTATCGGCGAAGAAGGTATTTACAACGGCCATACAAGTCTGTTTTGCCCGATCTGAATTCCAATTTAACGATTCGCATGTTTGTTGGGAATTACCAACATTGGCTGGACTTTGTAAATTTTTTTGTAACTCGCCATATTTAGACAAATCTGTTTGATCCATAATCTCGGATTTTACATAACCATACAGCCCACTTTGTAAAGCCGTATCTGCAACGGTTCCTGTTGTTGAACCACTTACTTCATTAACATTTTCCCATCCTGCACTTCCATCAGCATTTTCATTAATCTGTTCCTGAACTGCGATCAATTCCGCCTTGGCATCCCCATCACCGCATAAGGTCAAAACCCCCTGAATAATCCCTGTAATGGAACGTCCAATATCAACTGACCATTTGGGCCCCGTTGGTTTGTACCCCGTTGGCGGAATCCATGTAGCACTTAATGAATGAGAAAACAAAACAGAGCAACACATTATTGAAGCCACTGAAAAAAGTAATTTTGATTTCATTTTTGCCCCCTAACGTTTCAATAAGAAAGTATCTTTTGATTCACGAACACCATTTAAGGCATTCATTTCCAAATCTCGTGCATATAAAGCATTAATATCATTTTGTTGTACATGCGTATGTAATGTTATTTTGCTTGATGATCCCCACATACCTTTAGGACTGGTTTGACCATTAAAATCGGACAACAAGGCTTGATATTCTTCCGACATATCACTTGAAGAATCCAATAACTTATCACTGGTAGAAGCGGCCAAAGACAAAGAGGTCAACAACCAGGTATTTTGACGCTCTAAAACGCAGTTTTTATCACAATCTCCACCTTTCTTTTCAAAAAGATAATCTTCCGCAGTACTACGAACACTTTCAAAAGCCTCTTCGCCATCCACAGCCGTCAAAACCATCTCAGGTGCCACAGGAACAGAATCCATACCAGTTAAAGAGGAATCTTCACCACTGCTACCATCACCAGAACAACCGGAACTTAACGATTCTTCCAATTCGGCCACAGCATCCTTGGCATCAATTGAACGTTCTCGTTGAGTGTAAGTTGCCGCCGCATCCAAAGCTGTTGCCAACGAAAGCCCTGGATCAGTCCACACAGTCGCCGGAATTATTTCATCCATACATGGTACACTTACTGCTGGCGGAGGCGGACAAAAATCCGGACAACACGGTGTTACATGTATCGGATGAGCTAACATAGCCTGCCCCCATCCAACATGACCCGCTGATAATTCCGATGTTGCAAAATTTGTCGTTAACATTAAGGATAATAAAATTGCATTTTTCATTCTTTATTCCTTTGTTATTTTCTTGACCGATATGACCCAGCATTTTTAAGTGCACGAGCCGCCTCAATTGACAAAATGCTACCCTGTAAAGCATTGGACAGGTTCACACGTTGTGCCAGCTCCATATTCATCAATGTTTGAACACGCATTGCACCGGCCGTACTGGTAACCGCCGATGGCAATTCTGTTAAACTTTGATTTTTTACAAAACCCTCAGATGCGGCCAATTCCACGTCATTTTCGGAATTCCCGTTTCCTGTTTGTCCTGAAGCTGATTGCACCTCACCACCGGCATCACCTGCCGCTTGGAATGCAGTTTTCAATCCTAATTCAGCCCGAGCCAAACCTGCTGTAGACATCCATTGATAATTTTTGGACTGATTTGAATTAACAGTATCCAATTGAGCATCATTTAAATCAAAATTGATATCACTACCATCCGATACCATTACACTGATACCTTCTGCGACCATAGCCCGACCTTGCGCCAAAGAAGCCACATCTTTCAGGTTCAATACTTCTATACCAACGTTTTTCAAAGATTGTACTTCAAAGGGTAAAGCCCCTTCTTCCGTCACGGTCGCCAAACTCGTCTGAGAACCATCGTCATTATTTTGGGCTGCTTTTTCATAAGATTCCTGTGGTTCCGGTTCCCATTTATCCGTCACTTCCAACATCGCCGCATAGACAAGCCCTTCGGCCGCCAATTGAATAGGATCAACGTTCACTGCTATCATCGTAAAAAACTCTGTCATAATCCAAGATAAAGCGCCACCGGCTGCACCACCAATAATTTGCCCCCATCCGGAAATGGCATTACCCGCTTTAACCGGAGAAGACAACATCAACATCCCCGCAATTAAAGCAGATGCCACCGTATTTTTTAACTTAGATTGAAACTTCATTGTTGACCTCTCTTTGTTTTATTATGAATCATCATTTGAATCTCTCTCAGCGGCATTCACGTTTATGATTTGAATATCCGGCAAAATGCTCGCCCCCTTTAATCCCAACTGAACAGCCGATAAGGCCGCCTGACGCACCATTTCAAAATATGGATAACGTTCCGAATCGTTCACAACAGAAGCTGCACCCAAAGAACCTGAGGTTGTTCCTGCTGCTTCTGTCAAGGCCGATGTACGTTCATAAAATTGTGAAGAAACCGAATTTGACGCTTCCGCTATCACCTGAGCCGAAACACCATATTGTTGCAACAACAAATCACGATTAGAACGAGCAACATCATGTTCTCTTTTTACGGACAAATCAAACTCAGACAAATCCAACAAACCTAAATCAACCGTGTTGTTTTGCAAAACATAAGCCATTGAATTGGCTGCACAAGAAATGGTCGAACCATCCAAAGTGGTTCCTGTGGCTATTGTAGAAGCAGCACTTTCACCTTGAGAAGCTTTCAATTTTTCAGCCCCTTTAACCGTAACTTCACGGGTGGCATCTTCTTGATTCATGCCTTCCACCGATTGCAAAATCAAAATCGCATATTGTATGGCATTTGTTACATTGGCCGTATCAATTGGGGATTTTGCCTCTTTAGCTTTATCTTTTGCCTCACCGGTTTTACCCTTTGCTTCACCTTTTTGTTCGGCTGCCAACTTTTCTGACGGTTTTGTTTGTTCCCAACTTTTCGTATCTGCATTATATTTGAACTGACTACCATCAGAACCAACCACAGAACCATCATCGAGTACAACATAAGACATAGTAGAACCATCCAAGCTTTTCGACGGAAAAGCAGCTATAGTACCATCAGGATTAACAGCTGCTCTACCAACAAACTTATCATCAAAATAAAGATTCCCACTATTTTCCCCAAAAAAAAGATGTCCACCTGAACCGTTCACCTGTACTAGACTTCTTTCTTGCTGAAGAATATCCCCTAGATTTGTCGAAGTCACCCCTGGCACATCAGAACCACCTTTTACTACATTAGGAAAAGCCCCTGCTCCAGCGCCTGCCCCTGCTCCTGCTCCTGCACCAGCGCCTGCACCTGCTCCAGCCTTTGCAGCATCTCCCAAAGAGCCAGCATTTTTAATAGAATCCGTCAAACCAACTGCACCATCCGAAACCCAATTATAACCACCTTTAACACCATCCCAGACCCATTTACCAGCACCTTTAACACCATCCCAACCCCAACTAGCAGCACCTTTAACACCATCCACAGTCCAATCTTTCAAACTTCCCAAACCACCAACAACACTATCCCACAACCCACCTGTTGTTGAATTGCCTGTAACCTCAGCAATTTGAGCGCCAGTAGCAAAAACCGTCGAACCTTGACCAGCCGCATCAAATGTTGTACTCGTCCATATCTCTGTTCCTTTTACAACAGTCTTCGAAATCGTAGCTCCAGCGGCAGTTTTTCCAATCACTTCAGAAAAAACAGGATTACTAAACAACACTCCACCTGTAATCATACTACCAACCAATAATACTTTTAAGAAATTTTTCATAAAAATCCCCCTTTTTTTAATCCTTTTGGATTCAGAATAAACAAGAAAAAACACAAAGTCAAGAAGTTTTTTTTATTTTTTATAAAATGATTTTATTTCCTTGCTTTTTAATGTAAATCATCATACAATTGTTTTATGGAAAATTTAAACGACATAAAGGTTGAATTACAAGAACTGGCCGATAAATTGGAACGATACGATCGAGCCTATCACCAATTGGACGCCCCTTTGGTATCCGACGGTGAATATGATGCTTTGCGCCGTCGGGCCGAACAATTGGAGGCGCAATATCCCGACTTGATTCCCGAAAATTCATTATCCAAGCGGGTGGGCTTTGCCGTGGCTCAGGGCTTTCAAAAAATCAGTCACAGTGTGCCGATGTTGTCCTTGGGCGATATCTTTTCGGATGAAGAAGTGGTGGATTTTATGGACAGGATTCATAAATTTTTGGGACTGCCCCCCGATGCACCCATTGATATTGTGGCAGAACCCAAAATTGACGGATTGGGATATTCGGCGGTTTATCGGGATGGCAACTTTATTCACGGTGCCACACGGGGGGACGGAACCGTGGGCGAAGACATTACCGAAAATTTAAAAACCATTCAGGGCTTTGTGCAAAATTTAAAAAGTGATAACTTGTTTAACCTGCCCCCGAAATTGTTGGATATCCGTGGGGAAGTGTATATGAAAAAAGCGGACTTTTTGGCGTTGAATCAGGTCCAAAAAGAAAAAGGCGAAAAAATCTTTGCCAATCCACGAAATGCCGCCGCCGGCAGTTTGCGCCAATTAAACCCCACCATCACCGCCCAAAGAAATTTAAGTTTTTTTTCGTATGCTTTGGGGGCGTATGACGGTGTACCATTTAAAACACATTGGGATTTTTTACAATCTTTAAAGGCATGGGGCTTTCCCGTCAATCCATTGATTCGCATTTGCCGAAACACCAAAGAAATGTTGGCCTTTTTCCGTGATATCGGACAAATCCGATCGGAACTGCCCTATGATATTGACGGCGTGGTTTATAAAGTCAATGATTTTAATTTGCAAAAGCGCTTGGGCTTCATTGCCCGTTCACCACGGTGGGCCATCGCCCATAAATTCCCCGCCGAACAGGCCTTTACAAAATTAAACAATATCCGTATTCAGGTGGGACGCACCGGCGCCTTGACACCTGTGGCCGATTTGGAACCCATCAATGTCGGTGGCGTTTTGGTGCAACATGCCACTTTACACAATGCCGATGAAATTGAACGCAAAGACATCCGCCCCGGCGATACCGTAATCATTCAACGGGCCGGTGATGTGATTCCCCAAGTGGTGCGTGTCGTATTGGAAAAAAGAGGCGAAAATTGTCCGCCTTTTGAATTTCCGAAAGTTTGCCCCGTTTGTGGTGCAAAAGCCGTGCGTGAAGGTGATGATGCCGTAACTTTTTGTACAGGGGGATTGACCTGTCCGGCCCAGGCTCAGGAACGGCTGAAACACTTTGTTTCAAAGGATGCCTTTGATATATCGGGTCTTGGTACAAAAATCATTGAAGATTTTTATGAAAAAAAATGGATTCAAAATCCGGTGGATATTTTTTATTTAAAACAAAATCATGAACTGGAACTTTTAACCAGCGAAGGTTGGGGACAAAAATCCACCCAAAATCTGTTTGATGCCATTGATCAGGCAAAAAATATATCTCTGGCACGTTTTATTTACGCCTTGGGCATTCCCGAAATCGGAGAAGCAACCGCCAAATTATTGGCCGAACATTTTATATCGTGGCAAAATTTTGAAAGTGCCTGTCAATCCGAAAACGCCATTGAACTTTTAACCCAAATTGACGGTATCGGCGAAACAATGGCCGAATATATGCGTTATTTTTTTGCCGAAGAACATAATCAAAATCTTTTACAACAATTATTGAAAATTTTAAATGTAAAAAATTATGAACAAAAAAACACGAATCAGCCCTTTAAGGGAATGAGTTTTGTCTTTACGGGAACTTTATCCATGCCACGGGACGAAGCCAAAGCACGGGTTCAGGAATTAGGCGGAAAAGTATCTGGTTCTGTCAGCTCTAAAACCGCCTATGTTGTGGCGGGTGAAGACCCTGGCAGTAAATATACAAAAGCCGAAAAATTGCAAATCCCTATTTTAAATGAAGAAAACTTTAAAAAATTACTTGACGAAGTGAAAAAATAAGTTTATGATACCTTTTAAAGGGGAGAATTATGGAAGATCAAAACTCATTTAAACCTGAAACGGGGACACCACATACACCAGTTGGACAAGGCGATTTATATGCCCAAATAACAGCTGAAGACGAAGAGGTTATAACTGTAGCTCCCAAAAAACCACCTCATGTCGTTTCAGTTGCGGCTGTGTTAATGAAAATAACCTTTCATATCGATGAATTTCGCCGTTCAAATGAGCGAATGTTTATTTTCCTAAAAACAATATGGTCCTTTTTTCTGGGGGGATTGTATACTTGTGGTATTATTACCTTTATAATAACTTTCTTTTCGTTTAGTCAACTTCCTATTTATTTGGAAACTTTCTTTAAAGATCGTGGAATTTTATATGATTCTCTAGATATAACAGATTATTCTTTTTCAAAAATTAACATTGTCAACTTAAAAGATAGCGAAAATAATTTTCACATTCCCAATCTTATTGTTCATTCTACTTTTACAGATTTCCTGCAAAACAGAATTCGTGTGGTTGAAGCTAATGATTTAAAACTGAATTTAAAAGCTACAGAAAAAGATATTTTCTCTGAAATTAATTCGCTCACTAAATTACTGCAAATTTTCAGTTCCCCACAAAAAAGTGGTTTGAATTTAATGGTTAATCTAGTGAAAATTAACAATGCAACTTTAAACATCCAGGGAAAAAATCATAATATACCCATCTTATTCAATTTATCTGGAACATACAAGGAAAACAACCAAGTTATCATTCCTTTTTCTATCAATGAACCTTTCTTAAAATTAGATGCCGATATAAAAATCGACGGTGCAAATGATGCAAGAACAATAACCCTAGATACAAGCCACTATGGGGAATTGACCTTATCTAATCGTCCAACAGAAAAATTAAAATTAACCGTTAATCTACAAACGCAAGAAGATATTATTACCGAAGCAAAAATTGAAATGCTCTTAAGCAATTCAAATTTCTTAAAAATAATTCGGGCTAACTTAAAAAGAAATGCTGAAAATACCTTTGATGGCAGTCTATTATTCTCATCAGGTACAAGTTATAATGAAACATCCATTTCAGAAACAGCATCGGATTTGACCTTATCTTTCCAAAATTTAACAATGACCCCAGAAGGTTTAATTATCACAGAAAAACCCATACAGCTAAATCTTCGTCAATTAAGTTATAATTCCATACTTATAAACGGATTAGAAACTACTTTTAATGGTCGTTTATCATGTTCTATTTTTGAAGGTTCATGTAATTATCGTTTAAAAGAAAAAGCTAATATTAATTTACAGGGTTTATTTTTTAATATTTCTAATTATCCACTTCAATTTTCACAAGGGGTTTCATTTTCCGTACAACCAACATCTAAAAAAACATTAACACTTCAAATTGCAGATCCGTATTTTCAATTAGAAGCACCTCTGACAAATATTCAAATGAATGGTTATATTGATAATCAATCCGAAAATCTGTTATTTAATGCAGAATCAACAGATTTTATCTTGGTTTTAGGGAAAAATCAATCAGACAACCATTTTCAATTATCTATTAAAAATGGCAATTATTTAACGTCTGACTTATCAATGAATCAGATAAACGCCTTTATTGAGGATTATTTTAATCCAACAGCTCAAATGCAATTTTCATCAGAATCTGTTCAAACTTCTTCATCTTTGTTGTTAAAACCAATTTCTTTGGAACTAACAAATCTTGACAAGCAAACAAAAATAAAAGCAAAAGTTATAGATACACCTATTGTTGTTGAAGCGCAAGGTAGTTTCAATCCGTTCAAATATTTCTTCTCTGGTTTATTTATTATTCCTGAGATTAATTTGGAGGAAATCCCTCTCAAGTTATCAGAAATATCTTCCATTTTCCCATCAGAATTAGATCAATTATCTGGACAACTTATGGCTTACGGAAAAATGACCTTTAACGGAACGGCAAATATTACAGGCCCCCTTTATATAGGACTTAAAAATGTCGATTTCACATGGAAAAATCTCCCTGTCTTTGGGACAAATGGAGTTATACAATTTAAGTCTTTAAATCCTTTAGTATCATTTCCCAACCAAAAGATTTTTATTCAAAAATTAAAATCTTTTGCACCGGTTTTAAACTTATTTATGCAGTTTCAAATTAACAATCAATCTCTGAGATTATCGAATGTTTCAGGTGAAATAGCAGGTCAAGAAGTTATGATAACAACTTCGGTGATCCCTTTGAAAAATCCGAATGAAACACTATCTTTAAGAACAGCCGGTGCTTTTGATTTAGAACAGTTAAATCCATACTTTAACATCCCCGGAATTTACATGCAATCCGGAAAAGGAACTTTAAATTTACCATTTCATATTTCAAACCAAGGTATAAACGCAAAAAATTTAACATTCAAAATAACAGATGGTTCATGGAGAAAAGACAACCTCGAAAATGATGAATTAAATTTATTTACCAACAACAGTACTGGATATACAGTTCGCTCTGGTCAATTAGTTTTGGAAGAAAACAATAAAGTCAATATTGCTTTGGATGGTTGGTTATTACCATTTAATCAGAAAAAATCTTATGGTCCTGAAAATGTTACTTTACCTGAGGATATTTTTAAAGAAAGTGCTTCTAAAAATATACCACAGGAAATTCAAACTTTACAAAATAAACTATTTGAAATAGGTAGCATTGAATGAAAAAAGGGATTTTATGTGCTTTACTTCTATTAACCGGTTGTATCAAGACCTATACTATAAAACCGGAAGTTTCACGTTCTCAAATCTTTTATGGTCAAACGGTCGCCGAATTACAGGATAACTTTGGTGTGCCAAGCAAGGCCGAAAGATTTGCCTATGATGTCATTGTTTATACCTTTGACAAACAAGATATTGTGGCTGGTCGTGTGGATAAAATCGTCAAAAACTGCAATTTGCGTGTCTTTGTTCAAAATGATCGTGTCATAGATTGGGAATGGAAAGGCAATAATTGCCAATTCAAAGTAAAGAAAACACAGAGTTTGTTATTGGATGATTTTTATGAAGGCTTTAACGCCCCCAATCAAACAAAAGAATATGAAGATATGTTTGATTAACCGGCTCGTGGATGGGATTTTTGATAAACCCGTTGCATATCCCGTGTGGTAATTTGTGTGTATCTTTGTGTGGCCGACAGCGTTTTATGCCCCAACAATTCCTGAATGCTTTTTAAATCCCCACCGTTTTCCAATAAGTGTGTGGCAAAGCTGTGACGCAGGGCATGCGGTGTAGTCGTTTCGGGCAAAGATAACTTTTCACGAATTTTACGCACGGTTCTTTGCACCACACCGGGATTGATTCTGTCACCGTGAAAACCCACAAACAACGGATAATCCGGTCGTGGATAAGGGTGATGATCCAAATACGTCTGTAATGTTTTTTGAACCCTTGGTAAAACGGGCACCAATCGTTCCTTGTTCCCTTTTCCCCGAATACATAAAACCTCGGGCATTGGGGTAACATCCTTCACATTTAAAGAAAGTGCCTCGGCAATACGCAAACCGCAACCGTACATCAAGATAAACAATGCCTTATCCCGCCAACCTGACCATGGATATTTATGTAATTCAAAAGCCGTTTTCAAAAAATCCTCAGCCTGATTGGATGTTATCGGATGTGGCAGATGATGGTGCGGTCGGGCAGATCTGATGGACATAACAGATGTATTTTTTAATATGTTTTGACACATCAGATATTTAAAAAAGTTTTTCAATGCCGATACACCACGGGCAACCGTTGTGCGATCCGCTTGATTTTGATGTCGCCATGCCATAAAAGAACGAAAATCCGTTATGGTTAAATCCCGTAATAATTTTTCATCAACAGGTTGCGAAAAAGATGAAAATAAAAAATCGAAAAAGCCTTTCATATCTTCCATATAGGATGAAACAGTTTTGTCCGATAAATTGCGTTGCACGGATAAATATTCGCACCAATTGCTCAATATTTTTCGGACATTTTTATCGGTTGTTTCACTTAAAGGGTTGAATTGTGTCGTCATTTCGTGTATCCTTTACAAAATCAGTTTAAAGGAAAATTAAAAAAAATGCAACGCCTGTCTGTTTTATTTCCCGTGGCATTGGGGGCTTATGATTATTTATCGGATGAAAATCTGGTACCAGGGACTTTTGTATCCGCCCAATTCGGGCGTAAAAAATTGGTGGGTGTTGTTTGGGATAAAAAACCGGATGATTCTTATCCCGATGATAAATTAAAAAAAATTGATTCAGTTTTGCCTGAACCACCCTTAAACAAACAAACTATACGTTTTATCAACTGGGTGGCCGGTTATACCTTAACGCCCGTTGGGGCTGTTTTAAAAATGGCATTAAATCCCGAAATGGGAAAAGTCAGCAAAAAACCTTTAATCTTTATGCCACCTAACCCGCATCATGACCAAATTCAATTTTCCAAAACGCAAGAAAAAGTCGTGCATCAATTATGCCAAATGCAAAATTTTCAGGTTGCTCTGTTGGATGGCGTAACAGGATCGGGTAAAACAGAAGTTTACTTTGAAAAAACCGCTGATGTTTTGGAAAAAACAAATCAACAGATTTTGGTACTGTTGCCCGAAATCATCCTGACGGCCGCTTGGTTAAATCGTTTTGAAAAACGCTTTGGCGAAAAACCGGCCCTATGGCATTCATCACTCACCCCAAAACAAAGACGAGATACTTGGGAAGCCGTCAGAAACGGTTCGGCCCGTGTGGTGGTTGGCGCCCGTTCGGCTTTATTTTTACCTTTTTCGGATTTGGGTTTAATTATCGTGGACGAAGAACATGATCCATCCTTTAAACAAGAAGAAGGTGTTTTGTATCATGCACGGGATATGGCTGTTGTGCGGGCAAAAATTGCCGATTGCCCTTTGATTTTGGCCAGTGCGACCCCCAGCTTGGAAACCTATGTCCACACCCATCAGGGCGATTATTTACACTTAGTTTTACCTGAACGTTTTGCGGGAGCCTGCCTGCCCGATATTCAAATTACGGATATGCGTCAAAAAGAAAAAGGCCCCATCCAATTCATATCCAAAGATTTACAAGAGGCATTAAAAGAAAAGCTGGATAAAAAAGAACAATCTTTATTGTTTTTAAACCGCCGTGGCTATGCGCCTTTAATGTTGTGTCGCAACTGTGGACACCGTTTACAATGTCCGCATTGTTCGGCATGGTTGGTAACACATAAGGGCGATAAAAATTTACAATGCCATCATTGCGGTTATCATTTGCCTGTTCCCAAAAAATGCCCCGTTTGTCAGGCGGAAAATCTGGTGGCCTGTGGTCCCGGGGTGGAACGTGTGGCCGAAGAAGCCATTTCTTTGTTCCCTGATGCAAAAATTGCCCAAATTACATCCGAAACATTAAAAAATCCCAAAGATTTTGAAGCCATTATCAAACAAATGGATGATGGCGAAATTGACATTTTAATCGGCACCCAAATTTTGGCCAAAGGACATCACTTTGCCAATTTGACTTTGGTGGGCGTGATTGATGCTGATATGGGATTGGCCGGCGGTGATTTACGGGCGGGTGAAAGAACTTTTCAATTGATTCAACAGGTGATGGGGCGTGCCGGACGGGCCAGCAAAAAGGGCTTGGCGATTTTGCAATCCTATAATCCCGATAATTTAATTATTCAGGCCTTACAAAAAAATGACCGTTCCACCTTTTTAAACGAAGAAATGATCAGCCGAAAAATCCTGAAAATGCCACCATTTGGAAAATTGGCCAGCTTGATTATCAGCGGAAAAAATCAAACCCTAACCTATCAAACCGTTCAAAAAATCGTGCGTCATGCCCCCCAACAAGACGGCGTAGATGTTTTGGGCCCTGTGGTAGCACCTATTTCAAAATTACGGGGTAAATATCGCTATCGTTTATTGGTCAAGGCCAACAAGCAAACCAATATTCAAAACTATTTGCATCTGTGGATGGACGGTGCTGTCATTCCACCGTCTGTGGATGTACGTATTGACATTGACCCTTACAGTTTTTTTTAAAGGACGAAAATGACCCAAAAAACAGTTTTACAAATTCGCCTGAACCCCGGTGCCAAACGTTGTGGCGTGGAAGGATTATGGAATAACACCCATTGGAAAATTGCCGTCAAAGAACGGGCGGTGGATGGCAGGGCCAATCAAGCCTTGATTGATTTTTTATCGGATGAATTAAAAATCCCCAAAAAAATGATTCAAATCACCGCCGGCCACACCAATCGTTTAAAGCGGGTGGAAATCAATAAAATCGTTGATTTAAACTGGGATAAAAATAAAAACGCATAATTTTTTAAAAAAAGATTGCATTTTAAATAAAAATCGGATATAATCCCCATCGTGCCGACATAGCTCAGCTGGTAGAGCAACTGATTTGTAATCAGTAGGTCCTTGGTTCGAATCCGAGTGTCGGCACCATTTTTATGCCTTAAATTTCTTTATAAATTACTCCAAGCGAATCAATGATTCTGTACTTTTCAATCTTTGTGATAAGCTTAAAGAATATAATTTAGGAAAATTTTCCTTGACTTTTTATGTGATTTGTGTTATTATTTGGTCGATTAGCAGGCACCGGTGTATCCGGTGTTTTTTTGCTAATCTATATCTAATTCAAAGGCTCTGCTCTATGGCAGAGTCTTTTTTTAGGGACTTTTTTATTATAATAAAATGGAGAAAAACAAATGTCTAACCATATTAAAATACAGGGCACCAGCCCACGAATACAATATGTGGCGGACGGAGAACTAAACGCTTATGAATTTCCGTTTGTCATTTTTAATCCATCGGATATCAATGTTTATTTTAATGATAGAGTACAGGATTCTGATACCTATACGGTTACAATGAGCAAAAATACAGAAGGTGGGGAAGTATCTTTTGAAACACCCCCCGTTTCAGGAACAATTATTACCATTGTTCGCAATTTAGCCATTAAACGCACAACCACTTTCCAAGAAGGTGGCGCTTTGCGGGCCAAGGTTTTAAATAATGAATTTGATTATCAAATGGCCTGTCAACAACAAATAGCGGACAGTTTGAACAGGTCTATGGTATTGCCCCCCTATGCCGTTGATACGGATGTAGATTTAACGCTTCCTACGCCATCGGCGGGCAAAGCGATTGTATGGAATAAGGATGGCACAAATTTGGAAAACTCGGCCGTAAAAATCAACGAATTGGAAAGCACCTTAAAGGGCTATAAAGAAAGCGCAGAATCATCCGCCACCGTTGCCACCGAAAAAGCATCCATTGCCTCTGACAAAGCTGATGTTGCCACTGAAAAGGCTCAGATTGCCACAGAAAAAGCACAAGAAGCCGTTTCCACCCTTGACAGCAAAGCCAACAAAGATATGGATAATTTAACGGATGAGGGAAAAAAACTTATCTCTGCTTTTGGTGTACCAGATTATGAAAATCCAACAGCTTATCGTGTTAGTTTAAGTAATGGTGATAATATGATAACGATAAATAAGCCCTCTTATCTTATTGCGAAAACGCCTCAAACAAGCGGTACAGGTTATATTGCTTTGTTTATATCATCTGGCAATGTAATTTCCTCTATAGATGTCGAGGTAAGTGGTCAAAAACGGCTGTTTATAGATGCCAACGTTGATAGTGGCACTTATAGAATAAACGTTAGTGGTTCTGGCGGAGAGTATTCTGTTTTCCCATTGAAAGGAGCGATATAATATGTATGCTAAAATAGTGAATGACACGACAAAAGAAGTGGTTATTGTTCAATATGCCACACCACAATTTATTCAATTAAACGGCTTTTCCGAAATGGAAGTTGAGCAAGCTTATAATGGATCTTGGTATATAAAGGGTTATGCACCGTCAAAACCAGATAAAACATATTCCGAAAAACGATTAGCCGAATACCCCACTATTGGAGATCAATTAGATATGATTTACTGGGATAAGGTTAATGGCACAAATCTATGGCAGTCAAAAATTGCCGAAATTAAAGCCAAATATCCGAAAGAATAAAACCAGACAGCCCGTCATTTATTTGACGGGCTTTTCTCTTTTCCCAAGGCAATAAAATTATTACATATATTTTGCTTCGTAATATACCTACACTCTTGATTAACGACAATGGTATTATCTGGTACATCTTTAACAACAACCGCATTAGCACCAATACGTACGTTATTTCCCACCGTACATTTTCCTATGATTTTAGCCCCAGCTCCTATATAAACATTATCACCAATAATAGGACATCCCTTGTGTGGAGAATCTTGTAAATTGTTGGAACCAATTGTGACCTGTTGAAAAATGGTGCAATTTTTCCCTATTTTAGCCCCATTAGAAATAAAAATACCATAAAATTTATGCGGAAAAACAGGAATCCCCTTAAAAATGGAATCTGCACCAATCCACGCCCCATATTGCCCCAAAAAATTTTCATATTGTGATAAAAACTTTGAGGGATTCTCATGAGCTTTTTCCTTTAATTCAAAAAGTTTTGACGCATCTATGTTTTTTGTCAATTTTTTTGTTGCGTGTAGGGGGATATGAGTATAACTGAAAATTTTTATCCCTAAAAATTTAATTGTCCTTTTTGACCCCTTTATTTTTTTAGTAATAAGTCCGAAGAGGTACTTTTTCTTTTTCACTTTAAGATCGTTGTCAGGTTTTATCAGAGCCGCCATGAATTGACGATACATATCTGGATAAGTTCCCTTCCCTAAACGTTTAGCTTGCTTTAAATCTTGGCCGAACAAATGATCCCAAAAATCAAGATACGCTTTGTGTCCTTGCTGATATTTTTGTTCTTGTTCTTTTGTCATTATTGGCTCAGATACCATTTGACACCACAGTTTGTCATCATTATCAATTTTCTTAACTGTTTCTAAAACTTCATCCAAAGACATGTCATTTATATTGATGAAACGTCTTGGATTCAAGGATTCTGCAACAGAAGGATCACCCCAATAAATAGGAATGGTATATGCTTGCAAGGCCGTAAGTAGTTTTTCGCTGGCATAGCCTTTATAGGTGGCGTTTTCGCAAGCGATTGTAAATTTATAGTTACGCTTAATTTTTTCATCAACGAATTTTTCTGTTAACGCTACATTTCTTAAATGTGTTCCCAAGGCATCTACTTTTTTATATTCCGATAATTTGTAAAACAATTCATCTCGTCTGGGATGGGCATTTGCATTCGTATAAATAAAATTACAAAATGCTGTTTTTTTATTTAATTCTTCCTTTGGATTTTTGCAAGTTTTCCAAAAATTGGTTGTTAATCTTTTTTTGAAAAAATCAACCGTTGGCATACGGATAATCCTGTCATCACAAGATAAATTTTTATCAAAAACAACCGCATAATCAAAGAAGTTTAAATCAGGACTCATTGCTTCACCAGCAAAGAAGATATTAATTGTCCTTTCATTTTGTAGGGATAAAAACTGCTGATAATACTTTTTATCTTTATATATCCATTCACTGGCAATCACATAATCCGGATTTTTATCATCCCATACCAAAGAGTATTTGTTCGGAATTTTGAAATAATCACATGTTTCTTCCACTGAATTATACATTGGGTGTATAAAATAAATTTTAATTTGATCCATTTTAGTCTTCCTTCATATACTGATTAGGGCGTTTTCTATCCCAATCTATATTTTCCTTTACCACTTTTGCAGGGTTTCCTGCTATCACACAATTTGTTTTTTCAAATTTACCTCCAACTACACTGTTTGTTCCAATAACACAATTATCTGGAATAATTGTATTCTTAAGTATGGTAGCACCATATCCTATCCAAACATGATTTCCAATTTGAATAAGTTTGCCAAGATTTTTAATTGTTTTATTTTTTAAATCTATAATAGTATGTGTATCGCTTGCCCAAAATTGTATTTTATCCGCGAACATACAATCATTTCCTATAGTCACGACTGTATTATCATCTAATAATCGAATGCCCGCTCCATTACAGCTGAAATCATCTCCTATTTCAACAACACAGTTATTACAGGGACAATCAGATGTCCCAATATTTATATTTAAATCATCCCTGTATTTTCGTTTGCCAACAGTTATTCGATTGTTCTGGCCATTAATGGAAACCTTAATTCCACTGTTGACTGGAATTGACACTTTATTACTTTCGTTTGGAATAGTTTCCTCCTTAGGTAAAACTAGTAAATCCCCCAATTTTTTGTCCCATTCAACGGGATCAAATTTTTCATGACCAGCCCCTGGGAAAAAAGTCAATTCACCGATATACAACTTATCCTTTAAACAGAAAAAATCTACCCGAACAAATGGAAAAGGTTTTGCCAAGATTTTTGAAATTTTTAGCATTTCTTTAAAATGTTGTGGGCATTTTATTTCTTTCTTAGAAGAAGGATATTTTCGAATAAAGGGTAAACGTTTCCAATCTAAATCAAAAAATGTTACTTTTAAATCTGTGCAGCGTTCAGAGCAAACGAATAGATTTTGAGGAACACCGTTATAACAAATAATTTTGTAATCCAATAAATCAGCAGTAAAATTAAGGTACTTTTCCGCAATGATTTTAGGTTGAATATTCTTGTAACATGGTTCAAAAAACGAATAATAGTGATTATTTTCCGGCTTCATCCAATTGCGCAGCTTTTCTTTTACCTCTTCGATATTTAATTTAGACTTATCTTTCACGATGATATTTTGCCCCGAACCCCAATTTACTTTTAAAACAAATTGGTTGGGTAATCTGTCAAAATCTATATCATCAGGATTATCCCACATCCCCAAGCAAGGGATCAGATATTCTTCCCCGATTTTTTCTTTCACATATTCACGTACGCCCACTTTATCCGCGCACTGTGTTAGTAATGGATTTGGATGACGATGATAATACAACTTTAACCATTGTAATTTTTCGTTAAAAGTTTGGGGATTATCTAAATTAAGTGGATAAGCAACTGTATTTTTAAATTGTTCTTCCAAACAATAACGCATTTCATCTTCGGTCAAGCCATCAAAACGTTTTGCATATATTAAATCATATCTAGAAAGCTTTTTACGTTTTTTATAACTCAAAACTTTCACACCAAACAAGTAAATATGACGACGACCATTGTTTTTCTTTTTTTTACAAAATAATTTCATCGTTCATTTCTCCATTTTACAAAATTTTTAATTCCTTGTTCAAAGGTAGTTTTGGGTGTGTATTTCAACAGTTTATGAGCTTTACGCCAATCACACACTGTCTTATCTACATCCCCTGGCTGCATGGGTTTTTGTTCAATAATAGCTGGTTTTCCGACAGCGTCTTCAATCGTTTCAATCATACGTTTCAGTGTAATTGGTTCGCCACCACCCAAATTGATGATTTCATAACCTGTTTTATTATAGTTGATAGCACCTTTAATGCCAGACACAATATCATCAATGTAGGTATAATCGCGTTTGGTGGAACCATCCCCATACATTTGAATAGGTTCTCCGGCTTCAATTTTTTTAGTGAATTTATGAATGGCTAAATCCGGTCTTTGACGCGGACCATAAACCGTAAAAAAGCGCAAAGCAACAACATCCAAGTCATACAAATGATGCCACGTATAACATAGTTGTTCACAGGCCGATTTTGTTGCTGCATAAGGTGAAATCGGTTCTGTGACTTTTAAGTCTTCTGAAAATTCTTTTTCTTTACAATTACCATAAACAGAAGAAGATGAGGCAATCACCAATTTTTTAACGCCTGATTCACGCATATTTTCCAAAATATTGACTGTTCCTAGAATATTTGTTTTAACATAATCCATAGGACGCGCCAAACTGGGGCGCACACCTGCACGTGCAGCCAAGTGAATCACCGCATCAAATTGGTGTTTTTTAAAGATGGGCCTTAACGCTTTTTCGTTTTCAATATCAGTCCGATACAGTTTATAATTCGGATTGTTTTTATGTTGTGCTACATTGGATTCTTTTATGGCAACGTCATAATAGTCATTAAAGTTATCTACCACGACTATCTGATGTCCATCAGATAATAATTTATCGGCTAAACTTGATCCGATAAATCCGGCACCGCCCGTAATTAAATAGTTCACTTTTTCCTCCAATTGTTAATAACATAATTATAATAACTAATTACTTGTGGAACAATATTATCCAAAGACAACGTTAAACTTCTCTCGTATGCCTTTTGTTCCATATCCTTAATTTGCATTTCAGATAAATCCATTAACTTATCTACGGCAATTTTTATACTTTCAGAATCGCCCGCTTGACATAAAAATCCGCTTTTACCATCATCAATTAATTGTTCAAAACTTGCCCCCCTACTGCCAATAACAATTTTTCTTAAGCCCATTGCCTCAATGCACGTATTGGGTAAGTTATCCACACGCAAAGGAAGCAAAATAGCCTTGGCATGTCGGATAAGTGGAAATAATGTCGCATGAGGTTGACAATCATACCAAATAACTCTGTTGGAATTTTTGCCAGCTTTTTCCTGAATAATTTGAACAGGAGATTTTCCCTCAATCAACATTTCTTTACCAACCAAAACCAGATATAAATCAGGATATTTTGTCAAAATATGATTGATAGAATCTGCAATTTCCCGAGCCCCTTTTAGCAAACCAAGGCTCCCAAAAAACAACAAATAAGGCTTATCGCCAATTTTTGATTCTAGTATATTATAAAGAGAGAGATCTTCCTGTCCACTATAAGCAGTAAAAGGGGTTTCGATAACTTGAATATCTTTTTTCAAAGCTAAATCTTTCTTTATATAATCTGCAATATATTTTGATGGACCATACATAAAACGGGCGTTTTTAAATTGAATGACTTCATCTTCAATTTCCTGAGGATTTTCATAATTATAGTATTTTTGCCAAAGTTTAGCATAAGAAGAAATCCTGACACAAGAAGGAATATTTTTTTCCGGATATTTACCCATGGCCAAATAACTGGCGTATTGAATTATATCAATGGCTTTTTTCTTATTTTCTTTTTGAATAATGCGATGAAGAAACTTATATTCATTTTTTCCTTTTTGGGATTTAAACTTTCTTCTATTTTTTTTAGATAAAAAAGGCCAAATCAATTTTTGAAAAAAAGTTTT
This sequence comes from Alphaproteobacteria bacterium, assembly GCA_045631185.1. Classification (GTDB taxonomy): domain Bacteria; phylum Pseudomonadota; class Alphaproteobacteria; order CAAHEQ01; family UBA3637; genus UBA3637. The sequence continues at coordinate 45,837 of JAZQUH010000040.1, forward strand.
TTTGAATTTTGAATTGATAAATATAACATGAAGACCTTTATATTCAATTTTTTTTGTTTCGGTTGAATTTGTTTGTATAACAAAAATCTCATTTCCCAATTGAGCTAAAGAAGTCGTTATTTTATTTAAATAAGACGATAGACCACCATCAAAAGGTTGGAGTGTTGATTCATCAATAAATTCAGGCGTCACATAAACAATTTTCATTTTTTCTCCTTTTAACCAGATACTTCCACGGTATATTTTTCCTTATTTAAGACATCTTTTTTGTCGTTGAATTTTTTTGTATTATAGACAGTCATAATAATAGAAATTTTAGGAATCATTTTTCCTCCATTTTCAAATTTGTAATCCTAACATTCATCCCTTCCTAGATTTTGTTTCGTAAAATTCATTGATATATTCCTTTTTTATAAAATTCTCTTAATTTATGGCGCCAAGATTTAACAGGAATAAATAAACACAAAATTTTAATTACTCGTTTCCTAATTTTATCTTGAATAGTCATAATTCTGAATAATTTATTTTTTTCATTAGGATATTTAGCATATAATCCTATATGATTTTTGTATAACTGCTCTCTCATCTTCTGATTTCTAATACCAACCAATTCCGTTATCATTGAAACCTCTTTTTTCCTGTAATAAAACAGAGGTTCAGGAATACGATATGCTTCTAATCCTAACTCAATAAAAGATAACCACAAATCCCAATCTTCCATTCCATATTTCATATTGGGATTATAACCTCCAACTTTTTCCCAATCTGATTTTCTAAATAAACAGGTGCATTGCAACATATTAAAATAAAGAATTTCAGGAAATTTATATGGTATTTTTATGTATCCTTCTTGCGCACCAAAGAATTCTGTTTCTCCACAAACTATTCCCAGTTTTGTATCTTTTTCCATAAGTAAAATCGTTTTTTCCAAAAAATTTGGGTGAAGTTTATCATCTGCATCTAAAGGAAGAACATATGTTCCGTGTGAATTTTTAATTCCTGTGTTTCTAGCCTCTGCTAATCCCATATTTTCCTGATGTATAATTTTTGTCTTTGGATATTTTAATCCATTTAAAATTTGTATTGTTTTTTTATCTGTAGATCCATCATTGATTACAATTATTTCAAAATCTCTAAAGGATTGAGATAAAACTGATTCAATACACTCTTCAATCCATTCTCCTTGATTATAACAAGGAATAATAACGGAAACAACTGGTGTGGTCATTGTTTACTCCTTTTTTTAGATTTAAAAATACATATGCCTAAAAAATGAACCGTTTTATAGTCTGGATTTTTATGGTGTATTTTGATAAAGATAGGAATATTACATATTTTCCATTCTTTCTTTCCACTGTTTTTTTGATAATTGTAAATAAAATAAAGTACTCTTTTATAAAAAATTCGTAATAAATCCACTCTCCAAGAGGTGTATTTTAAATATTTTACATAATAGCAATTTAACGCATGAATATTATTTACTTTCCATGGTTTTAATCCACTTGTATAATGCAAAATGACAATATCATTTATTCTTTTTAATATATTATCTCCTTGACCTTTTTCATAAGGTTGAAATTGCATGTTATATTTTGAATCAATCTTTAAAATTTTTTCACCAACAACTGCATTAATAACATCTTGATCACCATAGACTAAATCAGGATGAGAAACTGCATACCTAAACAGCTTTTTTTCTAAATCATTTTTAAGACACAATGGTAAATTAAACATTATTACGCCTGCATTATAATAATCTCTATTTTTTATATCTCGTTCTCTTGCTAATTTTTTAGAATAGTAATCAGGAACCATTGCTAAGAAATTATCCTTAAGATCTAAATCAAAAAGAGGTTTTAAATCGCCCATAACAATCAAATCACAATCCAAATACAGTATCTTTTTTAAATTTGGAAATAAAGATAGAATTTTAAACCGATAAAATGTTGCCAGAGAAATATGCGAATTCGGCGGTACTGGACACCCATTAAAATCATCATTGTTTATTGGAATAAAATCTATCTTAAAAGACTTGATTTTCTTTAATAAGTATAGTTTCTTTTTGTTTTTTTTACTTATACCACCATCTAAAATATAAAAGTGAAAATTGTTATTTGGATTTGTTTTTAAAATAGAAGAAATGGTTACCCCCAGATGTTGGGAATAATTATTATCGCTTGCAAAAACAATTGGATAACTATTTTTATTTTTTAATTCATTATTCTTTTCTAACAAGGAAATAGTCTTTTTTAATTTTTTCTTATATCTTTTTCGCTTTTGTTCATTTTTTGAAAATAGAAATTGAAAATTATACCATATTTTTTCTAAATACAATTGCCATAAGGGTTTAACCCGAAAATAGGGTATCAAATTATCATCAACGTATACAAAGGCTTCTTCTGTTATTCCAGAAAATTTTTTATTTAAGTTTTGACAAAGTTCTATCTTTTCTTTATCCGAAAAATAACCGCGTATATTTTTAAATTGCAAAGAGTATATTTTAAAAATAGTCTCTTTAAATAGGTCGAATAGATTGTTTTTTTGAATAAAATTCAACACATAATCACAAATAGCAATTCTGTCCATTTTGTTTTTGGGTTGTTTATTGGCTTGGGTACTCATAATTGAACCGGAACGCAAAAAATAATGGTATAAAGGCGTTTTTAGATAAAAAATATTCTTTGTAATCATTGCATACATATACCAAAAAGCATCGTCTTCATGCTCGTGACCTTCGGGGAAACGGATGCCGTATTTTTCCACTAAATCCCGTCGCCAGATTTTATTCCATAACAAAACATTGGTTGAAAGGATTGTTTTATCATTAAGGGTATATTTACCCGACTTTTTAGGATTATAGTATTTTTCCACCAATCGTTCTTCTTTTTCTTGGCTGTCCAGATTTTCTTCCCAATCAAAAAAATTATGGCAACACACCACATCAACTTTTTGTTTTTCAATGGTGTCATACATGATTTGGCACATGTTCGGTTCATACCAATCATCCGAATCACAAAACATTAAATATTTTCCTTGGGCAGTTTCCAAACCTTGATTGCGTGCTTTGGCCGGTCCTGAATTTTGTTGCTGAATTAACTTAATGCGTTTGTCTTGTTTGGCGTATTTTTGAATCACATCAACAGAATTATCTTTTGAACCGTCATCAATTACAATAATTTCAATATCCTTAAACGTTTGATTTATTAAACTATCCAAACATCTGGGCAAATATTTTTCTGTATTATAGTTCGGAATGACAATTGAAATCTCAGGCATTTTTTATTCCTTTCAAAAAGAGCCATGATTTAATTTGATTTTTAAGTGTCAGGTATTTTGGTTGATAGACTCCTTGCTGTTTTAGTCCAGCTAACAACGGTCTGGTCAACGCATACCACTTACCTAAATTTTCTTTATCTTTACGCTTGGGTTCCAATACAGCAAACTTAAACATCCGCTTGGCAATTTTTTGATTTAATATCCTGCGTGTTTTTGGGGATAATTCTTTATCCTTAAAAAATTCAAACAATAATTTCGCCAAATTTATATTTCCCAAAACAAACCGTTCGGATAATCGGCTGGTCATTACAGAACCAGGACGTGTACGATAAAAATAAAGTTCATTATGTATATATGTTATGGTTTTTACATAATACACGGCTTGACATAAATACAAAACATCCTCTCCACCCTGACTGATTTCTGTTTTAAATTGAAATTTTTCTAAAAGTTCCTTTTTATACAGTTTATTCCAAATAACCGCCCCCATATTGGGTTTTTCTTCTATAAACTTATCAAAAGCATTTGTATAAATTTTAACATCACCATTTTGCTCTTGCCATGGCTTTTTTACTTCACCTTGTTGAAAATCACACCAAACCATATCTGAATTTGTATCCGTGATGGCCTGATACATCTTTTGTAAAAAGGTCGGGGCCAGTTCATCATCTGAATCCAAAAAGCAAATATATTCCCCTTGGGCAACTTCCATAGCCTTATTCCGTGCCACAGAAACGCCTTGATTTTCCTGGCTGATGACTTTAATACGGCTATCTTTTTGGGCATATTCAGCCAAAATCGTGCCACAGTTATCGGGACTGCCGTCATTGACGCAGATGGCTTCCCAATCTGTAAAAGTTTGTGCCAGCACAGAATCCAAACTGGCCGGCAAATATTCTTCAACTTTATAAACAGGAATGATAATGGAAATTTTAGGCATTTTCCCCCTGAGCATAAAAAGCAATAACATCCTTTTTGGTCAAAAAGATTTCATCTTTGTCTAATAATAATTGTGCCACAGATACATCTAAAATTGATGCTATATTAAAAAATGTTTTTAATGTCGTTCCTTTTTGTCCCCGTTCAACAGACCCATAACTTACTTTTGCCATATTTAATGTTTGAGCCATTTGCAATTGTGTCATATTTCGACCCACACGAATCTCTCGCATATTCGAGCCGACTTTTTTCAAAAAACAAGATACTGTTTTTTTGTTTTCCAAGACATTTACTCCGTTCAATTTAATCCGAAGATATTTAACCACAATCCAACAATTTAATCAAGCGATTTTTTCCATGTTTTTTATTTTTTATGTAAAATTATAAATGTATGAAAAATAAAAGAAATTTTCTTCCTAAGAGATTTTAATAAAACTTTGAACTGAGGTAAACACAATCGTTCTATTAAAAAGAACACTTTTGGGCTGTTTTGAACAAGAAAATCAACATAAATGAAAGGCAAAAAAATGGCAATTATCGGATATATTCGCGTTAGTTCAAATAAACAAATGTTAGAACATCAAGAATTTGAAATCAAAAAATTTGCAAAAGCTCAAAACATTAAACTTGACAAATGGGTTGCTGGACCTATTAAAAGGAAAAAAATATTTTTTTCTTTTTACTCCTGCTCCCCTGATTTGAAATCGGGGGATTTTTTATACATCAAAACAAAAGACTTGAAAAAATTGACAAAATAATGTATAATATCTTAGCAACAAAACCAAGGATTATAAAATGTCATTACAAAAATTTCAAACACAATTAAAAAAACTCCCTACAATCAGAAGAAAGTTTTTATTAAACAAACTGAAGGAATATAACATTTGCCAAAAAAAGGAAAATGCGGCCAGTGATTATCCTGATGCAAAATTGGTGGCCATTGAAAAAACCGATAAGGCTTTGGCCCAATTTATCCTGAGTTCTTTTTATATGCTGGATAAAGGATGTAATTTAAACGAAACAAAATCTGCCCTTAAAAAGAATAAAAAAACACCAGAAGAAATCATTTCATCCCGTCGTGGAAAATATTATCAAAATATTGCCACAGCATACGAATCTGACTTAACCCAAGAAGGACAAAAAAGTTTTGTTCAAGATGTTATGACAGCCAAAACAACTCCCGGATTTTCATTACTCAGGAAACTGCATTTGCAAAGAAGCAAATAAAAGGATATAAAATGTCAAACTCTAAAGAACCAACAGTTTTTTTTCAACGGATTGTTGCTTATCCGATAAAAAATATAACAAGAAAAGCAAGAAATATATTCTTCAATATATATCCGTGGCCAAAGGATAAGAAAGGCTTGTTGAAATCTTTAAAGTTTATCATTAATCAAACAAGTACAGAGGATAAAGACTTTATAGCTCAACAATTGAAATATTGCGCTGAATTATCCAAATTACCCGAAAACAAAAGAGATGAAAACCCGACTTTTTTAAGACAACGTATTGCTTTTAACATTTTTCGTTCATCAACAGGAAGTGTATATACCCAACCGAAATATGTCAGCCTTGTGGATGGTAAAGATATTTTAAATCGTCGTTTTATGGGTGTTATTTCAGGCGGTATCAAATCATTTTTAAACAGTTCACCAAAAGAACAACAAAAATTTTTGACCGCGATTACGCTCCCAAAAAAACAATGTATCATTCCTTTTACTCGGACGCAACAAAAAGATTAAAATGAATAAAGAACTTGAAGGTCTTGCCAAATATATGCAACAGATCCAAAAAAGCAAACAAGCTTTTTATCTGTATTTAATGGATGAATCAATAAAAAACCCACATCATATAGATCCAAGCTATCACCCATCAGTTGTTGCGTTTAACATTTGTCGTGAAATTCAAAAGATTCCCTTTTCTTATCCGGAATATGTGCGTCCCTATCATACACCCAAAGAACTTGATGCAAAAAAACTGCGTGAGATTTCTTTAGGTATTAAAGCTTATCGAAAAGCAGATGAAATTGAAAAAGAAAATTTCAAAAAAGAACTGCAAAATCAAAAAAAACAATCAAAAATACTTGCATTTTTTCGTAAAATACGCCAAAATACCAAACACTAATCTTTTGCTTAAATTTATAACAAAACAGATTATTAATAAGACTCATAACTGAAAGGAAAAAAACATGAGCAAAATTAAGTCAGTTAAAGCACGTGAAATTTTGGATTCCCGTGGGACACCCACCGTTGAAGTGGATGTATTGTTGGAAGACGGTTCTTTCGGCCGTGCCGCTGTTCCCAGCGGTGCCTCAACCGGTGTGCACGAAGCCGTTGAATTGCGTGATGGTGATAACACACGCTATAATGGTAAAGGTGTTTTAAAGGCCGTTGCCGCCGCCAATAATGAATTGGCTCAGGCCGTTATCGGTATGGAAGCCAGCGAACAAACAGCCATTGACGAAAAAATGATTGCTGTTGATGGTACACCCAACAAAGGCCGTTGTGGTGCCAATGCTATTTTGGGTATTTCCATGGCCGTGGCCAAAGCCGCCGCTGTCAGTGCCGGTTTGCCCTTGTATCGTTACTTGGGTGGCGAAGAAGCCCATATCTTGCCCGTTCCCATGATGAACATTTTGAACGGTGGTAAGCATGCCGACAACCCCATTGACATTCAAGAATTCATGATTATGCCTGTGGGTGCCAAAACATGCCGTGATGCCATCCGTATGGGTGCCGAAGTTTTCCAAGCTTTGAAAAAGAACTTGAAAGCCGCCGGTATGAATACAAACGTGGGTGATGAAGGTGGTTTTGCACCGAACATTGCTTCGGCCAAAGAAGCTTTGGCTTTCATCGTGAAATCCATTGAATCCGCCGGATATAAACCGGGTGAAGATGTTTGTATTGCCTTGGATGCCGCTTCCAGCGAATTCTATGAAGATGGTAAATACAACCTCAAAGGTGAAGGCAAAGTCTTAACAAACGCCGAATTGGTTGGCTATTATGAAGAATTGGCCAATGAATTCCCCATCGTGTCTTTGGAAGACGGTATGGCCGAAGACGATTGGGAAGGCTGGAAGATGTTGACCGATCGTTTGGGTGGCAAAATCCAATTGGTGGGTGATGATTTGTTTGTGACCAATACCAAGCGTTTGGAAATGGGTATTGAAAAACAAATTGCCAACTCCATTTTGATTAAAGTGAACCAAATCGGATCATTGACCGAAACATTGAACGCCATTGATATGGCCCACAAAGCCGGCTATACAGCCGTTGTTTCTCACCGTTCCGGTGAAACCGAAGATGCCACAATCGCCGATATCGTTGTGGCCACAGGTTCAGGTCAAATCAAAACAGGATCTTTGTCCCGTTCCGATCGTTTGGCCAAATACAATCAATTGATTCGTATTGAAGAAGAATTGGGTGATCGTGCTGTTTACCCCGGTAAATCAGCCCTGAAACAATTGGCCTAATCGGTTTAATTGCTAAAACACAAAACACCCCGATATTTCGGGGTGTTTTTTTATCAAACGAGCATCCACAAAAAGTCAAGAAAAAATCCCCCGCCAAACGACGGGGGAAGTTTTTCTGGGAATGATTAGTCGTTGCATGTCCCTGTTGCATTCGGACCAGAGGCCGAAACGCTTTCGCCTGTCTCGCAGCCACTCCATTTGAAGCATTCCCCAGCGCTGTTTGTTACAGCACAATATAGCTCGTATCCTGCACCGACACACGCACCCTCGGCATCAGGCATTCCTATAATGGATTTACCGCTGCTTTTGCCTATCTCGCAGATGTCCCACCAGGTGCATTTCCCTGCGCTGTTTGTAGTACCACAATACACCTCCTCTCCTCCACCGGCACACACACCCTCGACATCAGGCATTCCTATAATGGAATCACCGCTGCTTTTGCCTCTCGGGCAGAGCGACCAACAGGGACATTCCCCATCGCTTTCTGTATACTCACAATACACCTCCTCTCCTTCATCATAGGCACACGCACCCGTGGCATAAGGTATTCCTATAATGGATCCACCGCTTTTGCCTATCTCGCAGGTATTCCACTCATAGCATTCCCCGTCGCTGTTTGTATAAAAACAATATAGCTCGTATCCTTCACCGCCACACGCACCACCGGCATTAGGCATTCCTATAATGGATTCACTGCTTTTGCCTATCTCGCAGCTTCCCCAATACTGGCATTCCCCGTCGCTGTTTGTACTCAGACAATGCACCTCCTCTCCTTCACCGGCACACGCACCAGAGGCATAAGGCATTCCTATAATGGATTCACCAGTGCTTTTGCCTGTATCGCAGTACCACCAGTCATCGCATTCCCCGTCGCTGTCTGTTTTAGAACAATAGTACTCTTTTCCTTCATCGAGACAGGCTATATTCACACCAAAATAACCATTTTCACTCAAGGCAAATCCATTACGGCAACATACACCGGGATCCGTCGTAGAAGGCGCTCCAGAATCACCATAGGCATTTGTTGGACATCCGCATAATCCGCCTGAACACACCTGTTGTCCCAAACAATCGTCGTCATCACCACAACTGCATTTTGGTTGTTCACAACTGTTTCCGTTATCCGGACAACACGGGGTTGTTGTTTTGGTTTCACAATTATATACATTGACTATATCGGCGTTACAAGAATCAGACGAACCTTCGCCACCTTCCCCTGTCGGACATTCTTCTGTAGCTGGAATACAGGTATCATTATCACAATATTTGCGACCACTGGATTCACAACCTTCTTTATTGCCATCAAAATCAGAAGAAACAGGATTTGACGATAAATCTTTGTTAAATGTTAAAATGGCTTTATCCCCATCACAAAGAACAGCACGCACAACTGAACGTGACCCCCCGGCCATCGATTGCATTTGTTGGCACAATTCTTCATCCAACCCTTCTAAGGACAAGGTAAATTGTTCATCCGATTCATCATAATCCGTATATCCATCTGGTCCTTTTACAGCAGAGGACATTGTAACACCACTACCCAAATTACCATCAAAAGCATCATTACCCAAAGAATCCAAATTACCTGAAGCTATTTGGGTGGCGACATCCGTGGCACGCATAGAGGCTTGATTTAATAAATTATTGGCCAAAGCCTTTCTGACAGCAGCTTTATATCCCGCAACACCAGTGACACTTAAAACACCGATAATTGCCAAAACCCCCAGCATTTCAACCATAGAACGGCCTGTTTCATTATTTTTGTTTTGCATCCTTTAACCCCTTTTTTTTGTTGTTTAAACGTGATTAAACCCACTGTATGGCACATACAGTGGGTCGG
>JAZQUH010000041.1:0-1363 GCA_045631185.1 Alphaproteobacteria bacterium
TCTCTTTTTTGAGGGTGGAAGATGGGACTCGAACCCACGACCCACGGAACCACAATCCGGTACTCTAACCAACTGAGCTACATCCACCATCTGATTGCGAGTGCAAAGATACAACTTTTTTCTTTCAAAAAGCAAGTCCGATAATATTTTTTTTTATTTTTGTTTTCTAAAGAAAAATAAGATGAATAAAGACAAGATTTTATCACCGAATCAAATCGCATTTCAACGATTTAAAAAAAATACCACTGGTGTTATATCATTGATTTTTATTATCTTATGCGGAATAGTCGCATTATTTGCGTATTTCATCATTCCAGACAAAACGCCATACGCAAATACTCAGATTTTAGAATTAAGCACACGCAAACCAGGATTTGAAGTCGATTTACTTCTCGTTCCAAAACAAAATATTGCAGAAAATACGGGATTTTTATCACAACTTCTTCATGGAAAGCCATCTCCTTATCGACAAATTCCATTTGATTCATTAAAAATAGAAAAAGAAAAAACCGTCGTTTATGTCTATAATCCAGATAAAAGTCCAAATGTCATTGAGGAAATAATTTCCAACAACGACATTTTTTCAGGAATGAAATTCAGCGACGATGAAGAAGCCACACACTATATTAATAATAATTGTGTTAAGCACAGGAAATTCATTCTTGGCACCGACCAATTCGGAAGAGATTTTTTAAGCAGATTGTTATTAGGAACGAGGATAAGTTTTTCAGTAGGATTCATTGCCGTTTTCATGAGTATATTAATAGGTATATTCGTCGGCAGTCTCGGTGGATTTTTCAGAGGCAAAGTCGACGATTTGATGTTATGGCTCATCAATGTAGTTTGGTCGATTCCTACATTATTGATTGTCATTGCCATTACTTTTGTCTTAGGCAAAGGCGTCGTTCAAGTCTTTATCGCTGTTGGATTAACGATGTGGGTTGAGGTAGCTCGTGTCACCAGAGGGCAGATACTTTCTGTAAGAGAAACGACATTTGTCGAAGCCGGACGAGCCTTAGGTTTTAGAAATTCTAGAATCATATTACGACATATCATACCTAATATAATAAATCCAATCATTGTGATTTCGGCAGCCAATTTTGCGTCAGCGATTTTATTGGAAGCAGGATTGAGTTTCCTCGGTATCGGGGTTCAGCCACCGATGCCATCGTGGGGCAGCATGATAAAAGAAAATTACGCATACATCATTTTGAACGATGCGTATCTGGCGATATTACCAGGCATTGCCATAATGCTTTTGGTGCTGGCATTCATGCTTTTAGGCAATGCCTTACGCGACGCCTTAGACGTAAAAAAGAACTAAAAAATATTTTCTCAAAAAACTATTTATTTTTCAAAAAAA
>JAZQUH010000042.1:0-1663 GCA_045631185.1 Alphaproteobacteria bacterium
AAACGGCATCATTCCCGATGCTGAAGGAATTGTCAGCATGGAAAAATTCAGGAATGTCAAACTTTTGTCAGAAATGACATTGGCTGAATTATGGCAGCTTTTCCCGATAGTTTTGTCAGAACATGATCCGGCATGGAAAAATTTTTATGCTGATGAAGAAAAATTGTTGCAAAAGCATTTCGGTAAAACTGCAGTAAGGATTCGGCATATCGGCAGCACTGCAGTAGCCGGATTGATTGCCAAACCGACGGTGGATATTCTGCTGGAAGTCGATGAAAAGTCCGATGTTGATATGATCCGGCAGCTGGCAATCGAGTGCGGATATAGTGTTATGGCTGAAACAACCGTTCCGGAGTATCAGCTTGATCTGTGCAAAGGTTATACGCCGTTGGGGTTTGCAGAAAAAGTTTTGCATTTGCATATCCGCCATTTAGGGGATTGGGATGAACCTGTTTTTTGCGAATATCTGAAGCAACACCCCGATAAAGCCAAAGAATATGCCGCTTTGAAAACCAAGTTGCAAAAACAATTCAAGCACGACCGTGACGCCTATACCGAAGCCAAAGGCGAATTTATCCGCAAATGCGTTAAAGCTGCCCGTAATATAAAATAACAGGAAACAGTTTTTTTCTCATTGTGAACCCCTTTGGCAATAAAAAGACTTGGCGGCAGGAATTATCTTGCCACCTTTTTTGCGTTTTAAGAAAGATAAATCATCATCTGCAGGCGCTTACAACTGCGGAGAAGTAAATTAGCAAAAATTAAAGTTTCATGCTACGGGGGAATGCTTCATGGCGTAGTAAGCCCCACATTTTGTCAATATACGCCAATGTATAAAAACTTTCATAGTAGTGAAAGTAAAATGCTCCTTTATCCGTCAGCTCCAATACGCCATTTTTTTTCAATAATCATGCCGGTAAGCCGGGCAATTGTCAACTCTGCACCAAATGCTTTTTTCAACGGAACTCCAAAGAATTTTTCAAAATCAGCAATTACAACTTTTGTCGTGTACGCCCGCCAGAAAAGCCAATAAATCATCCGTTGTCGTACGGAAAAATCACAATGTAATGCCGTCGGTAACAAGCTATGAACAATTCTTTTGCAGTATTCTTCGACGGAGAAAGTATTGATCCTGAATTGATCTTTAAGCAGTGAGGTCGCAGAACAGCCGAATCCGATAAAATTATCTCGGGTCATGGATGAATATTTATGCGTTCTGCTTTTCGCGAACGTCCAAATTGAATCCCGGTAACAGCCGATAGAACGGAAATATTCTGTGATCTCGTTCAAAAGATGACTTTTCTCATTTTTTCTCATTTCCTTTAACGGTGTCGAAGTAAATGAAAAGTCAATAAATGGATAAATGGCTGTATGATTTGCACCACAGTCAAATGCCATTTGGATGTCGCATTTCAAGTCTGATGCCTTTTGCCCCGGTAACGCAAAAATAAAATCCATTGATACGGTCTCAAATTCAGTTAACGATAAAACTTTTTTCATTTCCTGAATATCAATGGCTGACCGACCTAATAAATCCTGAAATTTTTTCTGAAAAGATTGTATGCCGATACTGATGCGGGTAACTCCGGCAGCTTTTAACTTTTGCAACGTGTCCGTATTGACATCCTGCGGATGAAGCTCAACACCGATGCCTTCCGTGATC